>NZ_JAWOUB010000004.1:0-318656 GCF_033339195.1 Vibrio sp. 811 | reverse complement strand
CTTTAAAATACAAAACGCCCGATGAAGTACATCGAGCGTTTTAGTTAAAAAGTGTCAACCCATATCAGGACGGGTCACTCTCAGTAAAAACGAGATTAAGCTTTTGCTTTAGCCGCTGCTTTAGCGATTGCTGCGAAGCTTTTCGCGTCTAGAGAAGCGCCGCCAACAAGAGCGCCGTCGATGTCTGGTTGTGAGAAGTAAGCTTCAGCGTTTTCTGGCTTAACAGAACCGCCGTATTGGATGATTACTTGTGCTGCAACTGCTTCGTCTTTCGCTGCGATTAGTGCGCGGATAG
Source organism: Vibrio sp. 811 (assembly GCF_033339195.1). Classification (NCBI taxonomy): domain Bacteria; kingdom Pseudomonadati; phylum Pseudomonadota; class Gammaproteobacteria; order Vibrionales; family Vibrionaceae; genus Vibrio; species Vibrio sp. 811. The sequence goes on along the minus strand of NZ_JAWOUB010000004.1, from coordinate 318,361 downwards.
AAGCGTGGATGCGTTGTGCGTCTTCAGCTGTTGCTGCTTTACCAGTACCGATAGCCCAGATTGGTTCGTAAGCGATGATTGCGCCGTTTAGAGCTTCAACACCGTAAGTGTCGATAACTGCGTTGATTTGACGTGCACATACTGCTTCAGTTTCGCCAGCTTCGTTTTGCGCTTCAGATTCACCGATACAGAAAACAGGTGTTAGACCGTTTTCTTTTAGGAAGTTGAATTTCTTAGCGATGAACTCGTCAGATTCGTTGTGGTATTCACGACGCTCTGAGTGACCGATGATGATGTGAGTAGCACCGAAATCTTTCAGCATTTCTGGAGACATATCGCCAGTGAACGCACCGCTGTTGTTTAGGTCAGTGTTTTGAGCACCTAGGATGATCTTGTTACCGCCTTCAGCGATTACGCGCTCTGCTAGGTCGATGTAAAGTGCTGGTGGAGCGACTGCTACGTCAACACCTTCAACGCCTTCAAGTTCAGCGTTAAGACCAGTTAGCAGCTCAGTTACCATTGCTTTGCTGCCGTTTAGTTTCCAGTTACCCATCACTACAGGACGACGCATAGGAATATCTCCCTTATCTTTAATGTAAATAGTCAATTAATGTAAAAAATCTACGTAGGAATATAACAGAATAATGTGAACAGATCATGATTGGCGTCATGTCTTGTCCGGCTTTCTTTGTTGATTCGACCAAGCATCGATCCTGTTATTTTTGTCAAAAGCAACCGATTGGTGATCGCGTAGACAGAATGATAGTTCATTCCTCGGAAATTGCTGCTGAGATTGGTATTACTACGCGCTGGAATTAATTGTTGTAGAAAGGAATCAAAATGCCAAATCTCGTTTTAGAGTATTCAAACTCGGTGGAAGAACGCGTCAATGTTCAGGGGTTGCTGGAGGATTTACATAAAACGGCGTTAGAAAGTGGCCTTTTTGAACTCGCGTCAGTGAAATCTAGAACGCTCCGGTGCCACAATTGGTTAATAGGAGAGGAGGGTGATAGCCTCGACTTTATCCATATCAACTTTGATTTGTTATCTGGTCGATCCCAAGAACAAAAGCGAGAACTGTCACGAGCCTTGATGGCGACACTTCAAGAGCAAGCTAGTCACGTGCACAGTTTAACGGTCAATATCCGAGATATGGATATAGATAGCTTCCAAAAGGTAGTGAACTAGGTTGCGCTGAATTGCCCGAGAATAGCGAGGGGTTATTGTTACGAATTCTCAGCCTGGCTCTGCTTGTTGTAAGGTAGTTGTGGGCACCCAAGCTATCGGTGTCCTTTCCAAACTATATCGACTCGGCTAATCTATAACCTTTCTACTTTGGGGTAAAATTTGATGTCGACTAAAGAGTTACTGTTTTCTTTTCAAGGACGTATAAACCGTAAAACCTACTGGATTTGGAACGTCATTTACTATGTGTCCATTCTAGGCTTTGGTGCCGGTATCAGCCAACTGCTTCCTACTCTCTCCTATGTGCTTCTTCCTATTTTCTTGGTGGTTCTGTTGATCCCTGATTTGGCGATAACTACCAAGCGTTGGCACGACCGCAACAAATCGATCTATTGGCTAGCACTGAATATTCCGTTGATTATCGGACGAATTGCCACGCCAATGACCAGCCCTGCCGCGCAAGAGCCGTCGACCCCACAGATGTTCGTTGCTTCCATTTCTCTGATTTGTGGTTTATGGATTCTAATTGAATGTGGTTTCTTAAAGGGAACATCAGGACCAAACCAATATGGCCCTGAGCCGGAGTAATTACTTCAAGTATCGTGCTTGCTGAAAGTAGATTCTTAGTCTCGCTAAGGCTCGCTAGAATGACGAATTCTTTTGATTTAGAGTCTGTGAAAGCCATCGTCATTCTGAACAGCGAGGAACGAAGTGATTCAGAATCTATCGTCCGATTGAACAGTGGCCAAGGTGAGCGGGAAAGAATAGGGGCTTGCTGTTACCAGATCCTTAGCTTTGCTAAAGCTCGCTAGAATGACGATCCTTTTTGGTTTGGAGGCTGTTAAAGTCATCATCATTCTGAACAGCGAGGAACGAGGTGATTCAGAATCTACGCACAGAGTGCTCCGAGTTTGAAATAAACTGACTGAGCTCGCGAATTACAATGGAAAAGTAACAGCGAATAATGAAGGAGAATGAATCATCGATAAGACACCTTGCGTTTATATCCTAACGTCAAATAACAACGCCGTTCTCTACATAGGTGTTACCAGTCAGCTGCCCCAAAGAATATGGCAACATAAAAATGGAGTAGTGGAAGGATTTACTAAGAAATACAACGTTCATAAGCTCGTTTACTTTGAGTTATTCGACGATATGGCTACGGCTATAAACCGAGAAAAGCAGCTCAAGCAGTGGAAGCGTGAGTGGAAGTTAGCCTTGGTAAGAGAAACGAACCCTAACTTTCTCGATCTATCTACTGAGTATCAGTAAAAGTCATTCCTATCTTTAAACGCATTTAAGCTAACCACATCCGCTTTTTGTGTCGGTGCCGCTTCCCCTTCTAGCGCAGCTTTGAACTTCACGACCTGTTTTTGCAACTCGTTCATCAATACCACATTGGTGTGATGAGGGTTTTTACACGTTCTGATGACTCTATCAATGTGGCTTTGTTGAGCCCACAATCTTTCTTTCATATTTTCTGATGCGCTTTCGATCATCTCTTTCGCCATCTCATGACGAAATTGCTCAAAAGCTTCTGGGTCTCGCTCTGCCATTCGAACCATTTCATCGAATGGAGGAAGCGTTTGGGACGGGATATGACGTAGATTAGACATCGATGCTCTCCAAATCCTTATGGAAATTGCCTTTAGTTACTAAAAGCCTATACCACTAGAAAGAGGAGAGAGGATGAATTCTTCAGCCGTCTCACTTATAAGAGAAGCTTTCAGGAGTGAGATTGAATAAGTGCGGCATGTCGATGTTTGGTTGTGGTGGTTACTGCAGTTGTTGGATGCGGTAAACGCAGCGTCTTTGGCCACTAATGATGTGTTCGGTACGCTCTACTTTGGTGTCATGTCCAAGTAAAGACTGAAAGACACTTAATTCTGATTGGCACAAGCTTGGGCAGCGAGTTGCGGCTTTACAAATCGGACAGTGATTTTCGATCAAGATGAATCCGTTCTCATCTCTCTCGAGCTCTGCCATATAGCCTTCTTGCTCTCTTAATGTGACAAGTGTTTCTAGTTTGCTTTGCAGAGAGTCGCATTGCTCAAGATGCTGACGATAACTTTGTAACGTGAGTTTTTCCCTCTCTGATGTGACTTTTTCCAGTCCATCTTTGCCAAATATATGTTCGACAGCTTCTATAAACTGAATGGTCAACTCACCGTGACGGTCAGCAAATTGCTCATGACCTTTTTGAGTGAGAGACCAATGACGAGCAGGGCGACCAACTTTCACTTTTACGTCATGGATAGAAAGAATGCCATCATCTTCTAAACTTTGCAGGTGCTGACGAGCCCCCATGGTTGTCATACCTAGCTCAGAGGAGAGTTGTTTTGCAGTGACGGAGCCATCACGCTTAACGATTTGCAATATCCTATCTACGGTCTTCATATACCCACCATTTATACGTCAGTACATATTATGCGCGATAGGGTTAGTAAAGAAAAGTGTTGACTTAATTTGAGTGTGGATTTGTAGGGGCTATGTTCATATGAGCCAATATATGTCGTCATTCTGAACGGCGAGGAATAAGGTGATTCAGAATCTATCGTCCGGTTGAGCAGTGGTTAAGGTGACCAGCAAAGAATAGGAGCCTGCTGTTACCAGATTCTTAGTCTCGTTGGAGCTCGCTAGAATGACGAGTTCTTTTGATTTAGAGCTTATTAAAGCCTCCGTCATTCTGAACAACGAGGAACGAGAGTGATTCAGAATCTATTGTCCGGTTGTGCGAAAAGAAAGGCTCACACTCAGATTGAGCGAGAGCCTCGAGAAATGCTTAAAGAATAATATCACGCACTTCTGGATCTTTACGATCTAAGTAGTGAGTCGATTTGATGCGGCGAATAGTTCGGCATCGACCGCGTACGAGCAGCGTTTCTGTGGTTGCAATATTGCCTTGACGAGAGATACCTTCCAGCAAGTCACCTTTAGTGATGCCTGTAGCTGAAAATACCACATTGTCGCTACGAGCCATGTCTTCCATTTTGAGGACAACATTCGCTTTTACGCCCATTTCATCGCAGCGTTTTAGTTCATCTGCACCGTAAATGCGGTTTTCTTCAGTATCGCCTTTTACTTCGTGACGAGGAAGCAGGCGACCGTGCATATCACCGTCTAGCGCTCGAATTACCGCTGCTGATACAACCCCTTCTGGCGCACCGCCAATACAGTACATCATGTCCACTTCACTGTCTGGCATACAAGTTAGAATAGAGGCAGCGACGTCACCATCAGGCACCGCAAAAACACGTACGCCCATTGCTTGCATTTCTGCAATAACGTCATCGTGGCGAGGTTTCGCAAGGGTAATAACGACTAGGGTATCAAGTGGCTTGTTCAGGGCTTTTGCTACGTTCTCTAGGTTTTCTTTTAACGGCTTTTCTAAGTCAATTACGCCTTTTGCACCAGGGCCAACAACCAGTTTTTCCATGTACATATCTGGCGCTTTAAGAAAGCTGCCTTTCTCACCTGCGGCAAGTACGGCTAGTGCGTTCGATTGTCCCATTGCCGTCATACGCGTCCCTTCAATCGGGTCGACAGCGATATCCACTTCATCACCACCAATACCCACTTGCTCACCAATGTACAGCATTGGCGCATCATCGATTTCACCTTCACCAATGACAATTTCACCACTGATATCTGTTTTGTTCAGTAGCGTGCGCATAACTTCAACAGCTGCGCCATCGGCTGCGTTTTTATCGCCACGGCCAAGCCATTTGTAACCAGCCAGAGCTGCACCTTCAGTCACACGGGAAAATGCCATTGCTAAATCGCGTTTCATGATGTCTCCAAGTAAGCAAGAGGGAAGAAGAATTTGCGCGGCGATTCTATCACAAGGTCGAGTAAACGTTTGCCTTTTTGCGAGGCTTTTACTTTATCTAACTTGAATTTGATCAATACTTAGGGCGATTTTCAGCGTAGCGGGACGCAAAATCCTTGCTCAAAAATGCTTCGGCGACAAGAAAAGTCAGCGTTTAGTGAGATTGCGCTGATTTTTTGACCGAATGATGCAAAATATCGAATATAGTGAGTGTTTCTCATCGCGACGCTGAGTAGAATGAACCTTATATAGGTTAGGTGTGCATCAATCTCGCACATCGTCCCAACGGAATAACATAGGTAGGCCAAGATGTCTTTTGAAGTACTAGAACAACTAGAATCTAAAATTCAAACTGCAGTTGACACAATCACTCTTCTTCAGATGGAAGTCGAAGAGCTGAAAGAAGATAAAGCTAAACTTGCGGAAGAAGCTAACGAGCTTCGCTCTCAACGTGAAGAGCTAGAGCAAAAAGCACAACAAGCACAGCAAGAGCACGCACAATGGCAAGAGCGCATTCGTGCACTACTTGGCAAAATGGACGAAGTGGAATAATTCAGCTTCTTCATTCCAAATTAAAAACACCCGCGCTAAGCGGGTGTTTGTGTTTTAGGGAAGTAGAAAATGTTAAGACAAGGCTAGGCGCTGATAGCTAAGAGAAGACCCTATAACTTAGACACCTAAGACTCGCTATGCTTCTTCATCCAACTCTAAATCAATATTCAATGGTTCAGGCGACAGGATAATTCCGGTGCTATCAGCATAAATGTAATCTTCTGGAAGGAAGCTAACGCCGCCAAAGTTGACTGGTACATCCAATTCGCCAATACCCTGACTGGTCGCTCCAACAGGAATAGAAGCGAGGGCTTGAATGCCTAAGTTCATATCTTCAAGTTCATCTACTTCACGAACACAGCCGTAAACGACAATGCCTTCCCACTCGTTTTCTTCCGCAATGGTTGCGATTTCTGCATCGATAAGGGCTTTACGTAGGGAACCGCCACCGTCAATTAACAAAACGCGACCAAGTCCATCTTGCTCTAATGTCTCGCGGATCAACGAATTATCTTCAAAACACTTGATGGTGGTGATTTGCCCGGCAAATGAAGCGCGACCGCCAAAGTTACTGAACATTGGTTCAACCACATCTACCTGATCGAGGTAGATATCACAGAGTGCTGAGGTATTGTATTCCATAGCGTACCTTTCTAAACAGAAATTGGTTGTCTTTGAGTATATCTAGGCATTAAGTCAATGCAATGACAATCCTTTTTTAACTTACTAGAGTTTGAGCTACCACAATTGTTGCAAACAAAACGTTGGTGACTAAAGAGCATTTCACGATGACTGGCATCATTGGTGCTATCTGAGCGGGCTTTTGTGTATGCCAAACCGCTTTACCATGATCGGCCACGAAATAAATACTAAGTAAAAATGGCAAGCTAATCCAAACGGGTTTGTCTTGAATTAACAAGTAAGCCGCAAAGGCAAGAATAGCACCGCCAAGTAAAACAAAGTGGTACTGCTTGGCTTTGCGTTGACCCAAACGCACTGCGACCGTGCGTTTACCACACTCTCGGTCGTTTTCGATATCACGCATATTGTTGATGTTGAGTACTGCAACGGCGAGTAAACCGCAGCCTAGAGCAGGTAAGAATAGCGTGGTGTCTACGTGACCAGTATGCAAGAAGTAGGTACCGGATACGCCTAGTAGACCAAAAAACAAGAACACTGATATATCGCCAAGCCCCACGTAACCGTATGGTTTGCTACCCATGGTATAAGCAATGGCTGCGAGAATGGCCAAAATTCCCAGCCCGATAAAAGTAACAATGCTTTCCAGTGAACTTAGTGAATAGAAAACTAACACCAAGCCTGAGATTGCGGTCAGAACGATGTTAAAGATAATCGCTTGTTTCATCTGTTTAGCACTTACCGCGCCAGACTGCATCGCTCGTAATGGACCGAGGCGTTTGTCGTTATCTGTACCTTGAACGGCATCGCCATAGTCGTTTGCCAGGTTGGACAGAATTTGCAGCAATGTCGCGGTTACGAAAGCCATGATGGCAATCGTCAGTGAGAAATGACCCGCCGAGTACGCGAGCACGCTACCTGTTAAGATAGAGACCAATGCCAGAGGTAATGTTTTTGGACGAGCGGCTTCAAGCCAGATCTGTAGAGATTGTTTCATGGAAATTTCGTGCTAGTAACCAATGTGCCCAGTATAAGCACAAAGAGGCAGATACGCTATTGACCTAAAACAACTCAACTAGAAGTCAAAGGGTGATTCAGAATCTATCATCCGGTTGAGCAGTGGTGAAGGTGAGTGGGAAAGAATAGGCGTCTGCTGTTACTAGATTCTTAGTCTCGCTTGAGCTCGCTAGAATGACGAGATCTTTTTGATTTAGGTGTTGTCACAGTAACCGTCATTCTGAACAGCCAGGAACGAGGTGATTCAGAATCTATCGTCCCAATAGTGCCGTGGTTAAGGTGAGTGGGAAATAATAGGCGTCTGCTGTTACTAGATTCTTAGTCTCGCTTGAGCTCGCTAGAATGACGAGATCTTTTTGATTTAGATGTTGTCAAAATCACCGTCATTCTGAACAGCGAGGAGCGAGTGTGATTCAGAATCTATCGTCCCAATAGTGCCGTGGTTAAGGTGAGTGGGAAGGAATAGGAGCTTGCTGTTAGCTGAGTCTTAGTCTCGCTTGAGCTCGCTAAAATGACGAGGTCTTTTGATTTAGATGTTGTCAAAGTCACCGTCATTCTGAACAGCGAGGAACGAGTGTGATTCAGAATCTATCATCTGATTGTGCGGTGGTTACGGTGAGAGAGAAAGAATAGGCGTTTGCTGTTAGCAGATTCTTAGTCTCGCTTAAGCTCGCTAGAATGACGAGAGCTTTTGATCTAGATGTTGTCTAAGTCACCGTCATTCTGAACCGCGAGGAACGAGTTTGATTCAGAACCTATCGTCCGGTTGTGAAGTGGTTAAGGTGAGTTGGAAAGAATAGGCGTCTGTTGTTACCAGATTCTTAGTCTCGCTTGAGCTCGCTAGAATGACGAGACCTTTTGATTTAGATGTCGTCTAAGTGACCGTCATTCTGAACAGCGAGGAACGAGTGTGATTCAGAATCTATCGTCCGGTTGTGAAGTGGTTAAGGTGAGTTGGAAAGAATAGGCGTGTGCTGTTACCAGATTCTTAGTCTCGCTTGAGTTCGCTAGAATGACGAGAGCTTTTGATTTAGATGTTGTCAAAGTCACCGCCATTCTAAACAAAAAGCCCAGAAACAAGGTTCTGGGCTTTGGTAAAATAGATTGCGATTAAAGAATAAAGCGGCTTAGATCTTCATCTTCAATCGTGTCGCCTAAGCGTGCTTTCACATAAGCGGAATCAATAACGAATTTAGCGCCAGATTGCTCCGCTGCGTCGTAAGAGATTTCATCCATTAAGCGTTCCATAACGGTGTGTAAGCGACGAGCACCGATGTTTTCTGTGCTTTCGTTGACCGTCCATGCCGCTTCCGCGATTTGCGTGATGCCGTCTTCTGTGAATTCGATGTCCACATCTTCCGTTTTCATCAACGCAACGTACTGCTCTGTTAGAGAGGCTTTTGGTTCTGTCAGAATGCGTTTGAAGTCGTTGCTGCTTAGTGCTTCTAGCTCAACACGAATTGGTAGACGACCTTGCAATTCTGGGATCAAGTCAGATGGTTTTGCCACTTGGAATGCACCAGATGCAACAAACAGAATGTGGTCTGTTTTTACCATGCCGTGCTTGGTTGATACCGTGCTGCCTTCAATCAATGGAAGTAGGTCGCGCTGAACACCTTCGCGTGAAACGTCTGGGCCTGAGCTCTCGCCGCGTTTACAGATTTTGTCGATCTCATCGATAAATACGATGCCGTTGTTTTCAACGTTGAAAATCGCTGCTTCTTTTAGCTCTTCTTGGTTTACCAGTTTCGCCGCTTCTTCTTCCGCTAACGCTTTCATTGCGTCTTTGATTTTCAGCTTACGTTTTTTCTTGGTGTCGCCAGCGAGGTTTTGGAACATGCCTTGCAGCTGGTTAGTCATCTCTTCCATACCAGGAGGCGCCATGATCTCTACGCCCATTTGTGGTGCGGCTACGTCGATTTCAATTTCTTTATCGTCTAGTTGGCCTTCACGCAGTTTCTTACGGAAGATCTGGCGAGTGTGAGAAGACTCTTCCGTTTGCTCTGCTTGACCCCAGCTATCACGTGCTGGTGGCAGTAGCGCATCAAGAATGCGTTCTTCCGCTTGCTCTTCTGCGCGGAATTTCACTTTCTCCATCGCTTGTTGATGCGTCATTTTCACAGCGACATCTGTTAGGTCACGGATGATGGTTTCAACTTCTTTACCAACGTAACCCACTTCGGTGAATTTTGTCGCTTCAACTTTGATGAAAGGGGCATTTGCCAGTTTTGCGAGGCGTCGTGCGATTTCAGTCTTACCAACACCAGTAGGACCAATCATCAAGATGTTTTTTGGCGTCACTTCGGCACGCAAGCTTTCTTCAAGCTGCATGCGGCGCCAGCGGTTACGAAGTGCAATCGCAACCGAACGCTTGGCTTTTTCTTGACCGATAATGTGGCGGTTCAATTCATGAACGATTTCGCGAGGCGTCATTTCAGACATATTCTTTCCTTACTTCGTTACGATTACGCGGTTGGTTTTTCAGGCTCTACTGTTGAGTCTAGCTCTTCTACCGTGTGGTGATGGTTAGTGAAGACACAAATATCACCCGCGATATTGAGAGCTTTTTCCGCGATCTCACGAGCATCTAGATCTGTGTTTTCTAGTAGGGCGGTTGCGGCAGCTTGTGCGTAAGCACCACCAGAGCCAATCGCAATCAGGTCATGTTCTGGCTGTACGACATCACCATTACCGGTAATGATTAACGATGCGGTTTCGTCGGCAACGGCAAGTAAGGCTTCGAGCTTGCGCAAAGCACGATCGCTACGCCAGTCTTTGGCTAGCTCAACTGCCGCTTTGGTTAGGTGACCTTGGTGCATTTGCAGTTTGCTTTCGAAGCGCTCAAAAAGGGTGAAGGCATCCGCAGTACCGCCGGCAAAGCCCGCTAGTACTTGGTTGTTGTATAGGCGGCGAACTTTGCGCGCATTACCTTTCATTACGGTATTGCCTAGAGATACTTGGCCATCACCCGCGATGACGACTTTATTATTTCGACGTACAGATACAATGGTAGTCACAGTCGACCTCTTGATTATTTCTCTTTGGATTTAATTCAGTATATGGGGGAGGAGAAATGGGGATTCAAGGGGGCAAAAAGAAAGGCCCTAGGATCTTAGCTCCTAGGGCCTGAGTTTAAAGATTTTCTTTCCAAATCGCGCACGGCTCGATTTTCGCGCGTTGCAGTTTATGGCGGTCACGTTCTGCATCACGTTTGAACTTATACGGACCTAGCACCACGCGATACCATGAACTGCCTTCTTTCTTACGAATCTTGCTCGACATCCCTTGGAACGCGATTGCAAGCTTGCGCTCTTCCGCTTGTGCCTGAGTTTTGTACGCGCCACACTGCATGATGTAAGGAATTTTAGAAACTTCAATTTCTTTAGCCACAACTTCAACTTCACGTTTCGGTAGTGACTCAACATATTCCCATTTTTCTTCTGGTGGTGGCGGCAAGTCTTTTTTCGGCTTTGGTTTGCTGACAGTGGTTGTTGGCTGCTTCACGACTGGTTGTTTAGGTTCTGGGTCGCTACTCAAAAGGTAAAGACCATAGCCAAAACCGCCCACGAGCAAGATAGCGAGCAGGCCACTGCGCCAAGGTTTTTTTCTTCTCGGCGGCTGTTTTTTTGTCGACTTTTTTGGGGCGCCTCGCCCCCGTCTTACATAATCTCTATTTGCCACGGTTATTTCTGGTCATCAAGGATTCTTGCAAATATGTTAATCCAGAACGAGTTGAGAAAACACCCTATTGATAGAATCTTGATAGCTAAAGCGCGACAACGTCCGAGTGTAGGAGTGTGTTTCTGTTCTCGCTTATGTTTATTCGGGGATATACAAAAAGCAGGAGGGGTAAATAAAAAGCGGCGCCTTGGCACCGCTTTGGGGATGAATACCTAATCTTTAGGTTAAGGGCGCTGTGGTGGCGCTGCACTTCCACGAATGACGAGATTAGTTTCAAGCAGACGCGAGCCTGAATGCACGTCGTGGCCTTTTAACATCTCGAGCATCATTAGCATCGCTTGTCGACCAATCTCATAGCGAGGTTGAGAGATGGTGGTCAACGGTGGATCGCAGTACTGAGCGAAGTTAATGTCATCAAAGCCCACAACAGAGAGATCTTGCGGTACTCGTAAGCCAAGCTTTTTCGCTTCTTGAATTGCGCCGATGGCCATTGTGTCACAGTGACAGAAAATAGCCGTTGGTGGTTCTGGCAATTCGAGCAGTTTACGAACGGCTTTTGCTCCGCCATCAAAAGAGAACTCAGTAATGACACTATATTGTGGATCTTTATTGATGCCGGCACGGCGCAGGGCTTGTTGGTAGCCTTGCTGGCGGAACTGACACAATATTGCTGTATCTGGTCCAGAGATTTGAGCAATGCGTTTATGACCTAATTGAGTCAGGTAATTCACCGCTTCAAATGCTGAGGTCAGGTTATCAATATGTACTGTCGGAAGCTCGAGCTCTGGCGCAAATTCACACGCCATTACCATCGGAGGTAAGTTCTTTTGCTCTGGCTTACTGACATCGAATGGTAGATCTGTACCAAGCAGTAGCATTCCATCTGCCTGCTTAGTAAATACGAGGTTTACGAAAGAGCTTTCGCGTTTCTTCTGTTGTCCGCTATCGCCCAGCAGGACTAGATAGCCATGTTCCATGGCTGCATCTTCAATACCGCGAATAATTTCAGAAAAATAAGGATCACAGATGTCGGGAACGATAGTAACAATGGTTTTTGATTCGTTTCTACGTAAGTTACGCGCTAATGAGTTTGGAGAATAACCCGCTTCAAGTACGGCATCTTCTACTCTCTTTCTTGTAGAAGAAGAGACTTTCTCTGGATTCATTAAGGCTCGAGATACCGTAGCCGTAGACACTCCCGCAAGCTGGGCAACATCCTTCATTGTCGCCATAGTTTTTAACCTCTCATTTATTTTTTGCCAAGATGACGTTATTCCGGTTTGAAATCAGAGTAATCAAACCGAGTTAGAGCTGTGTTTGCTCTTCGCTCAGTTCGTGTTAACGAGTGGGAAAATGGATTCTTCACCGCGATATCAATTTGTGGGAATAGTCATTGTTTTAATCTAAGCCTGTGCAAACAAGTCACTTTAGACTTTTCTAATTTGGATAGTCTATTCATTTCTAAAGTGAAAGTTACGGTCTGTTTAACAAAAACTGTAATCTTGGTGTGATTCTGGTCACATTAAATGGTAATTCATTACATAGTTAAACGTTTGCTAGCTGAGATCTTGTGGTTCTATGTCTAAATTCCAGCGTACTTTCTTAGCATTTGGCAACAACTCAATAGCAGGTTTGGCACTGGTTAATAACTTTTGCATCAATGAACGATGCTGAGTTTGCAGTAATAGTTGCCAACGGTATTTACCAGCCCGCTTGGCCAAAGGTGAAGGAGTAGGGCCTAACACCATGCAGGAATCATCGAACAGAGGGTGTGACTCTAACGTAAAGCGAACCTGACGCAGGAAGTCTTCAACTACCTCACTTTGGTTCGCCTCTGCTTTAAACAGAGTCAAGAAACTATAAGGCGGAAGCTGAGCCAATTTGCGTTCTTCCAGAGCAGTCATAGCAAAGTGGCGATAGTTTTTTTGAAGCAGGGCCTGCAGCAAGCTGTGCTCAGGATGGTGGGTTTGTAGGATAACCTCGCCAGGTTTACTTGCGCGGCCGGCACGACCTGCGACTTGAATAAACAACTGCGCTAGTCGCTCGGAAGCGCGGAAGTCACTACTATAGAGAGAGCCATCAACATCCAAAAGAGCAACGAGCGTTACATTTGGAAAATGGTGCCCCTTAGCCAGCATTTGGGTGCCAATCAGAATTTGATGTTCACCTTTACGAATCGATTCAAGGGCATCTTCCAAACTACCTTTGCGACGTGTGCTGTCTCTGTCGATGCGAATGGCGTTGTATTCTGGAAATAACTGAGCCAATTGTTGTTCGAGTTGTTCCGTTCCTACGCCGACGGTAACCAATTGGGTTGAACCACACCCCTGACATTGATGAATCACCGGTTGTTGTGAGCCGCAGTGATGGCAGCGTATTTCGTTGCTGTAATGGTGGAACGTATAGTACGCATCACAGCGTTTACATTCTGCAATCCAACCGCATTCATGGCACATCAAAGCGGGCGAAAAGCCTCGACGGTTAAGAAACAACATTACTTGATTGCCCGCTTTTAAATGCTTGCGCATCTCGGCAATCAGTTGGGCAGATAAGCCACTTTCTAAATACTGACCTTTTACATCTAACACTTTATTAGTGGTTGGCACGGCAGAGCCAGCTCGTTGGGTTAGTGTTAAATGGTTATATTTGCCTGACAAGGCATTGTGCAATGTCTCCAGTGCAGGTGTGGCTGAGCCCAGAACAATCGGAACTTGTTCTTTATGAGCGCGCATTACAGCAACATCGCGTGCATGATAACGCAAGCTATCTTGCTGTTTGTAAGAGGTGTCATGTTCCTCGTCCACAATGATAATCCCGAGATCAGCAAAAGGCGCGAGTAGGGCAGAGCGTGTGCCGATAATGATTCCGGCCGCTTTGTCGCGTGCAGAAAGCCACGCATTCAGACGCTCCGTCTCGTTTAACCCGGAGTGGATGACGTCAACTGGCACATTAAAACGGCGTTTAAAGCGGTTGATGGTTTGGGGCGTTAAGCCAATCTCTGGTACTAAAACCAAGGCTTGTTTCCCTTGCTCTAAAACTGGCTTGATAAGGTTGAGGTACACTTCTGTCTTACCTGAGCCCGTGACGCCTTCTAATAAATAGGAGGCAAAACCTGTTTGGCTATTTACACTCGCAATAGCCAGCGCTTGTTCGTGGTTGAGCTTTGGCTTTTCGACGTCGCATTCAACGTGCTGTCCCCACTGGGTGATTACAGGCTTCTTCTCGATACGTTCAATCCAGCCTTTCTCTTCTAAAGACTTTAGTACTGTTGAGGCTATCTCTTGGTCGACAAATTCCTGGTGAGGCAAAGCGCCGTTAACCAACATTTGCAAGACCTTTTGTTGTTTGACCGCTCGACGATCAAGCCCTTGCATCAGCTTGTCTTTACCGGATTCGGTAATTTGCCACTCTTGTAGCGTCGCAAAATCTGCAGGCTTTCCTTTACGTAGAGCTGCTGGCATCGCATTGTGTAGCGTATCTCCAAGTGGGTATTGGTAGAACTGGCTGCACCAAGTCAGCAACGAATAAAGCTTTTCAGACCATATCGGCTGAGAATCAAGAACTGCTTTGATTGGCTTGAGTTGATCTTTGGGAAAGTCCGAGTGATTAACCATCGCGGTGACGATGCCAACTAACGTTTGGCGTCCAAAAGGTACGGAAACGCGTCCACCAATGATCGGAAACAGGTGCCCCGGAATGGCGTAATCAAATTGTTTGTCGAGCGGAACGGGTAATGCCACTCTAGCAATGGTTGGACGCATAAATTCTTAGCTATTAAAAAAGAGGGAAAGGAAATGAGAGTCTATTAAAATCGGTATGGAAATTCGAGTAAAGCAATGCGATTCAGCGTGAATCGTGCCTCTATGATTAGTCTGGCTAAAAAAGTGGCGAAAAAGTTGCCAAATGTGTTGATCCGAGCAATGTGATTCTTTACTATATCGCGCCTTGAGATATGGCTTCGGCAATTAGTTGATGCGGTATCCCATTTTATTATTAATTGCGTGTGGTGTGCGGCTTAGATTCGTATAGCGACACGGCCTACTATTGAGGTTATCCCATGAAAGCTGGTATCCACCCAGAATACAAAGCAGTAAAAGCGACTTGTTCTTGCGGCAACTCTTTTGAGTTCAACTCTACTCTAGGTAAAGAGTCTATCCACCTAGACGTATGTGACAAGTGTCACCCATTCTACACTGGTAAGCAACGTATCGTTGATACAGGCGGCCGTGTTGATCGCTTCAACAAGCGTTTCGGTGCACTATCAAGCGGTAAGAAATAATAGCAGCCGCTATTACGATTACAGTTTAGAAAAGGACGCTTCGGCGTCCTTTTTGTTTTAATGGCTACCAAGCGAAGAGGAATGTATGGGGTTTGGAATATTCCCGATTATTTTTCACTCAGCGCTTGCAACCTAAAGTGTGATCTGTATAATGCAGCGCACTGGTTAAGCCAGTTGTGAACCAATGAGCAGTGAGGAGCGAGCAAATCTAAGGATTTGCGAGGTAATGTATACTCAGCTTATGTTCGCGGTTAATACAATTAGCTATCTTTTCTTCGGAAAAACTATCCTCAAAGGTGACTTTGGCATATAGGGATAGTTAATCGAAAATTAACTGACAATGCGTCCTAATCTTGGATGCTACGGTTTCACATAAATCAATCGGCATTCTCTCGTCTTGACGAGTTTGAGTGGCGATATTGTTTGTGTAATTTATTAAATTTGGAGCTCTGTCTCATGCAGAACCAACGTATCCGTATCCGCCTAAAAGCTTTCGATTACAAACTAATCGATGCTTCTACAGCGGAAATCGTTGAAACAGCTAAGCGCACTGGCGCACAGGTTCGTGGTCCAATCCCACTGCCAACTCGTAAAGAGCGTTTCACAGTTCTTATCTCTCCACACGTTAACAAGAAAGCACGTGACCAGTACGAAATCCGTACTCACAAGCGTCTAATCGACATCGTTGAGCCAACAGACAAGACTGTTGATGCTCTAATGCGTCTAGACCTTGCTGCGGGCGTTGACGTTCAAATTAGCCTAGGTTAAGGGAGATTAGAAGTATGATTGGTCTAATCGGTCGTAAAGTGGGCATGACCCGCGTATTTACTGAAGAAGGCGTTTCTATCCCAGTAACAGTTGTTGAGGTTGAAGCTAACCGTGTTTCTCAAGTGAAAACTCTTGAAACTGACGGCTACGCAGCAATCCAGGTTACAGCTGGTTCTAAGAAAGCTAACCGTGTAAACAAAGCTGAAGCAGGTCACTTTGCTAAAGCAGGCGTTGAAGCTGGTCGCGGTCTTTGGGAATTCCGTTTAGAAAACGGCGAAGAGTTCGAAGTTGGTTCAGAACTAACTGTTGAACTATTCAACGAAACTAAGAAAGTAGACGTTACTGGTACATCTAAGGGTAAAGGTTTCCAAGGCGCTGTTAAGCGTTGGAACTTCCGTACTCAAGATATGACTCACGGTAACTCATTGTCTCACCGTGCTCCTGGTTCTATCGGTCAATGTCAGACTCCAGGTCGCGTATTTAAAGGCAAGAAAATGGCAGGTCACATGGGTGCTGAGCGTGTAACGACTCAAAACCTAGAGATCGTACGTGTTGACGCTGAGCGCAACCTGCTTCTTATTAAAGGTGCAGTCCCAGGCGCAACTGGCGGCAACGTGATCGTTAAACCAGCTGTTAAAGCATAACGTCTCAGGAGTAAGTAATGGAACTAATGGTTAAAGGTGCCGATGCACTAACTGTTTCCGAAACTACTTTCGGACGTGAGTTTAACGAAGCTCTTGTACACCAAGTAGTTGTTGCGTACGCAGCAGGTGCTCGTCAAGGTACTCGTGCTCAAAAAACACGTTCAGAAGTTTCTGGCGGTGGCGCTAAGCCATGGCGTCAAAAAGGTACTGGCCGTGCGCGTGCTGGTACAATCCGTAGCCCAATCTGGCGTACAGGTGGTGTTACTTTTGCTGCGAAACCACAAGATCACAGCCAAAAAGTAAACAAAAAAATGTACCGTGGTGCTATGAAGAGCATTCTTTCTGAGCTTGTTCGTCAAGAGCGTCTAATCGTTGTTGATAACTTCTCAGTTGAAGCACCAAAGACTAAAGAGCTAGTTGCTAAGCTTAAAGAGCTTGAGCTAACTGACGCTCTAATCGTGACTAGCGAAGTAGATGAGAATCTATTCCTAGCTGCTCGTAACCTATACAAAGTTGACGCACGTGATGTTGCTGGTATCGATCCAGTATCTCTAATCGCGTTTGACAAAGTTGTAATGACTGCAGAAGCAGTTAAGCAAGTAGAGGAAATGCTAGCATGATCACTGAAGAGCGTATCCTAAAAGTTCTACGTGCACCGCACATCTCTGAAAAAGCAACTATGGCAGCTGAGAAAGCGAACACTATCGTTTTCAAAGTAGCTAAAGATGCGACTAAAAAAGAGATCAAAGCAGCTGTAGAAAAGCTATTTGAAGTTGAAGTTAAGTCTGTAAATACTCTTATCACTAAGGGTAAGACCAAACGTCAAGGTCTACGCCAAGGTCGCCGCAGCGACGTTAAGAAAGCGTACGTTACTTTGAAAGAAGGTCAAGATCTTGACTTCGTTGGCGGCGCGGAATAACAGGAGTAGTTAAAAATGGCTATTGTTAAATGTAAGCCGACTTCCCCTGGTCGTCGTCACGTTGTTAAAGTTGTTAACGCTGACCTACACAAGGGCAAGCCATACGCACCTCTTCTAGAGAAAAACTCTAAGAACGGTGGTCGTAACAACAAGGGTCGTATCACAGTACGTCACATCGGCGGTGGTCACAAGCATCACTACCGTGTAGTTGACTTCAAACGTACTAAAGATGGTATTCCAGCGACAGTTGAGCGTCTTGAATACGATCCAAACCGTAGCGCAAACATTGCTCTAGTTCTTTACAAAGACGGTGAGCGTCGCTACATCCTAGCACCTAAAGGTGTTGTAGCTGGTGATGTTATTCAGTCTGGTGTTGATGCACCAATCAAAGCTGGTAACACTCTACCAATGCGTAATATCCCAGTAGGTTCAACAGTACATAACGTTGAACTTAAGCCTGGTAAAGGTGGTCAGCTAGCTCGTTCGGCTGGTGCTTACGCTCAAATCGTTGCTCGCGACGGTGCGTACGTAACTATCCGTCTACGTTCTGGCGAGATGCGCAAAGTTCTTTCTGAAGGCCGTGCAACAATCGGTGAAGTTGGTAACTCTGAGCACATGCTACGTGAACTTGGTAAAGCAGGTGCATCACGTCATCGCGGTATCCGTCCAACGGTTCGTGGTGTTGTAATGAACCCGATTGACCACCCACATGGTGGTGGTGAAGGCCGTACTTCTGGTGGTCGTCACCCAGTATCTCCTTGGGGTATGCCTACTAAAGGCTTCAAGACTCGTAAGAACAAACGCACTGACAAGTACATCGTACGTCGTCGTAACAAGTAATCTATATAAAGAGGAATCGCCATGCCACGTTCTCTCAAGAAAGGTCCTTTTATTGACCTACACTTGCTGAAGAAGGTAGAGAAAGCGGTGGAAAGCGGAGACAAAAAGCCTATTAAGACTTGGTCCCGTCGTTCAATGATCATCCCTACGATGATCGGTTTGACCATCGCTGTCCATAATGGTCGTCAGCACGTACCAGTATTTGTAACTGATGAAATGATCGGTCACAAACTGGGTGAATTCGCACCAACACGCACTTACCGCGGTCACGCTGCGGATAAGAAAGCTAAGAAGCGCTAAGGAGTAGATAATGGAAGCAATTGCTAAACATAACTTTGCTCGCATTTCGCCTCAGAAAGCTCGCTTAGTTGCGGATCTAATCCGTGGTAAATCTGTTGACCAAGCTCTAGAAATCCTAACGTTCAGCAACAAAAAAGCTGCTGCACTAGTTAAGAAAGTTCTAGAGTCTGCTATCGCTAACGCGGAGCACAACGAAGGTGCAGATATTGACGATCTGAATGTCGCAAAAATCTTTGTAGATGAAGGCCCAACCATGAAGCGTATTATGCCTCGTGCTAAAGGTCGTGCGGATCGTATCTTGAAGCGTTCAAGCCACATCACTGTTGTTGTAGCAGATCGCTAGAGACTAGGAGAGTAAGCAATGGGTCAAAAAGTACATCCAAATGGTATTCGTCTAGGCATCGTTAAGCCTTGGAATGCTACATGGTTTGCTAACACCAAAGATTTCGCTGACAACCTAGACGGCGACTTCAAGGTACGTCAGTTCCTTACAAGTGAACTGAAAAAAGCGTCTCTATCACGTATCGTTATCGAGCGTCCTGCTAAGAGCATCCGTGTGACTATTCACACTGCTCGTCCAGGCGTTGTTATCGGTAAGAAAGGTGAAGACGTTGAGAAGCTACGCGCAGCTGTAGCTAAAATTGCAGGTGTACCAGCGCAAATTAACATCGCTGAAGTACGTAAGCCTGAACTAGATGCGCAACTTGTTGGTGACAGCATCGCGTCTCAGCTAGAGCGTCGTGTTATGTTCCGTCGTGCTATGAAGCGCGCAGTACAAAACGCAATGCGCCTAGGCGCTAAAGGTATCAAAGTGGAAGTAAGCGGTCGTCTAGGCGGCGCTGAAATCGCACGT
Source organism: Vibrio sp. 811 (assembly GCF_033339195.1). Lineage (NCBI taxonomy): Bacteria > Pseudomonadati > Pseudomonadota > Gammaproteobacteria > Vibrionales > Vibrionaceae > Vibrio > Vibrio sp. 811. The sequence continues at coordinate 298,855 of NZ_JAWOUB010000004.1, read as the reverse complement.
TCAGAGTGGTACCGTGAAGGCCGTGTGCCTCTACACACTCTACGTGCTGACATTGATTACGCAACTTCTTCGGCTCACACTCAATACGGTGTGATCGGCATTAAAACTTGGATCTTCAAAGGTGAAATCCTAGGTGGTATGCCAGCAGCTAACGCTGTAGAGCCTAAAGGCGACAAGCCTAAGAAGCAGCGTAAAGGCCGTAAGTAAGGAGTCGACAGATGCTACAACCTAAACGTACTAAGTTCCGTAAGGTTCAGACTGGTCGTAACCGTGGTCTAGCTAAAGGTACTGATGTAAGCTTCGGCGAATTCGGTCTTAAAGCTGTTGGCCGTGGTCGTCTAACTGCTCGTCAAATCGAAGCGGCACGTCGTGCAATGACACGTCACGTTAAGCGTCAAGGTAAAATCTGGATCCGTGTGTTCCCAGACAAACCAATCACAGAAAAACCACTTGAAGTTCGTCAAGGTAAGGGTAAAGGTAACGTTGAGTACTGGGTAGCCCAAATCCAACCTGGTAAGGTTATGTACGAAATGGGTGGTGTACCTGAAGAATTGGCACGTGAAGCGTTCCGTCTTGCGGCACGTAAACTGCCTTTCAAAACTACATTTGTAACTAAGCAGGTGATGTGATGAAAGCACAAGATCTACGCGAGAAAAGCGTTGAAGAGCTTAACGCTGAGCTAATGAATTTGCTACGCGAACAGTTCAACTTGCGCATGCAAGCTGCGACTGGTCAACTACAGCAAACTCATACTCTGAAAGCTGTACGCCGTGATATCGCACGTGTGAAAACTGTTTTGACTGAGAAGGCAGGCGCATAATGAGCGAAGTAAAACGTACTCAACAAGGTCGTGTTGTTAGCGACAAGATGGACAAGTCTATCACTGTTGCTATCGAACGTTTCGTAAAACACCCAATCTACGGTAAATACGTAAAACGTACGACTAAAGTACACGCACATGACGAGAACAACGAGTGTGGCCTAGGCGACACAGTTGAAATCGCAGAGTGTCGTCCACTGTCTAAGACTAAGTCTTGGACTTTGGTAAAAGTTCTAGAAAAGGCGAAGATTTAATCTCGTTAATTCTATGAAACTAAAGCGGCTCCAAAATATTTTTGGAGCCGTTTATTTTTTGACTACCCAATCACAAAAAAGGGTGGTACAATTCGCGTCCCTTTTAAAGAGGCAGCCCGACCCGTGATGGGTCTAGTTATTAATATTTAGCGGAGCACTAACATGATCCAAATGCAAAGTATGCTGGACGCAGCTGATAACTCAGGCGCACGCAGCGTAATGTGTATTAAGGTTCTGGGTGGCTCTCACCGCCGTTATGCACATATCGGTGACGTCATCAAAGTTACTGTGAAGGAAGCAATCCCTCGCGGTAAAGTTAAAAAAGGTGATGTTCTGAAGGCGGTGGTAGTGCGCACCCGTAAAGGCGTACGTCGTCCTGACGGTTCTGTCATTCGCTTCGACCGAAATGCTTGCGTATTGTTAAACGACAATACTGAGCAACCAATCGGTACACGTATCTTTGGTCCTGTGACACGCGAACTTCGTGGCGATAAGTTCATGAAGATCGTTTCACTGGCTCCAGAAGTTCTGTAAGGAGCACGTAGAAATGGCAGCTAAAATCCGTCGTAATGACGAAGTAATCGTTCTTGCTGGTAAAGACAAAGGCAAGAAAGGTAAAGTAACTAAGGTTCTAGCAACTGGTAAAGTTATCGTTGAAGGTATCAACCTAGTTAAGAAACATCAGAAACCTGTTCCAGCTATGGGTATCCAAGGTGGTATCGTAGAGCAAGAAGCAGCAATCGACGTTTCTAACGTGGCGATTTTCAACGCAGCTACTGGTAAAGCTGACCGTATCGGTTTCCGTTTTGAAGACGGCAAAAAAGTTCGTTTCTTCAAGTCTAACGGCGAAACCGTTTCTAACTAATAGAAGTAATTTGGAGTTCTACTATGGCGAAACTGCATGATTACTACAAGTCGTCTGTAGTCGCTGAACTGACCAAACAGTTCGGTTACACAAGCGTCATGCAAGTCCCTAGAATCGAGAAAATCACCCTAAACATGGGTGTTGGTGAAGCAATCAACGATAAGAAACTGCTAGAAAATGCAGCGTCTGATATGGCAACGATCTCTGGTCAAAAGCCACTTATCACAAAAGCGCGCAAATCTGTTGCAGGTTTCAAAATCCGTGAAGGCTACCCTATCGGTTGTAAAGTAACCTTGCGTGGCGAACGTATGTGGGATTTTCTTGAGCGTTTAATTAACATCGCTCTTCCACGTGTACGTGACTTCCGTGGTGTTAGCGCTAAGTCTTTTGACGGTCGCGGTAACTACAGCATGGGCGTTCGCGAGCAAATCATCTTCCCGGAAATCGACTTTGATAAAGTTGATCGAGTACGCGGTCTAGACATCACTATTACGACGTCTGCTGGTACTGATGAGGAAGGCCGTGCTCTGCTGGCTGCCTTTAACTTCCCATTCCGTAAGTAAGGTGAAGGGTTACTGTTATGGCTAAAAATTCAATGAAAGCACGTGAAGCAAAACGTGCGAAGCTAGTAGCTAAGTTCGCTGAAAAGCGTGCAGCGCTAAAAGCTATCATCAGCGATGTAAACGCATCTGAAGAAGATCGTTGGAACGCGGTTCTTACACTGCAATCTCTTCCACGTGATTCAAGTGCATCACGTCAGCGCAACCGTTGCAACCAAACTGGTCGTCCACACGGTTACCTACGTAAGTTCGGTCTAAGCCGTATTAAGGTTCGTGAAGCTTGCATGAAAGGCGAGATTCCGGGTCTTCGTAAGGCTAGCTGGTAATTGCCACTTAATCATTTGGAGTAAATCATATGAGCATGCAAGATCCGATTTCGGATATGCTGACCCGCGTTCGTAACGGTCAGGCAGCAAACAAAGTTGCTGTAAAAATGCCTTCTTCAAAGCTTAAAGTTGCAATTGCTGCACTACTAAAAGCTGAAGGTTACATCGTTGACTTCGCTGTTGAAGGCGAAGCAAAACCTGAGCTAGAAGTTACACTTAAGTACTTCCAAGCTAAACCAGTAATCGAGCAACTTAAACGTGTTTCTCGTCCAGGTCTACGTGTTTACAAGAAGAAAGATGAACTTCCTTCTGTAATGGGTGGTCTTGGTATTGCTATCGTTTCTACTTCCAAGGGTCTTATGTCAGACCGCGCTGCACGTAAAGCAGGTCTTGGTGGTGAAATCATCGCTTACGTAGCTTAATAAGGAGTAGACTATGTCTCGTGTTGCAAAAGCACCTGTCGCTATTCCAGCTGGCGTAGAGGTGAAACTAAACGGCCAAGAAATCACTGTAAAAGGTGCGAAAGGCGAACTAACTCGCGTTCTTAACAACGCAGTTGTAATCGCTCAGGAAGAAAATAACCTGACTTTCGGTCCTAAAGAAGGTGTTGCTAACGCATGGGCTCAAGCAGGTACTGCTCGCGCTCTAGTTAACAACATGGTTGTTGGTGTTACTGAAGGCTTTACTAAGAAGCTAACTCTTAAAGGTGTAGGTTACCGTGCTGCTATCAAAGGCAACGCTGTAGGTCTAACACTAGGCTTCTCACACCCAGTTGAGCACGAGTTGCCAGCGGGTATTAAAGCTGAATGTCCAAGCCAAACTGAAATCGTGATCACTGGTGCTGACAAGCAACTAGTTGGTCAAGTTGCGGCTGACATTCGTTCTTACCGTGAGCCTGAGCCATACAAAGGCAAAGGTGTTCGTTACGCAGATGAAAATGTGCGTACTAAAGAAGCTAAGAAGAAGTAAGGTAACACTATGGATAAGAAAGCATCTCGCATCCGTCGTGCTACACGTGCACGTCGTAAGATTGCAGAACTGGGTGCGACTCGCCTAGTTGTACACCGTACTCCTCGTCACGTGTACGCACAGGTTATCGCGGCTAACGGCTCTGAGGTTATCGCAGCAGCTTCTACTGTAGAAAAAGCGATCCGTGAGCAAGTGAAATACACTGGTAACGTTGATGCAGCTAAAGCAGTGGGTAAAGCTATTGCTGAGCGCGCTCTAGAGAAGGGCGTAACTGCAGTTGCATTTGATCGTTCTGGTTTCCAATACCACGGTCGAGTAGCGGCGCTAGCAGAATCTGCTCGCGAAGCTGGTCTGAAATTCTAAGGTAGGGTTGGAAGATGGCTAAAGAACAACAAGTTCAAGCGAATGATTTGCAAGAAAAGCTAATCGCAGTTAACCGTGTTTCTAAAACGGTTAAAGGTGGTCGAATCATGAGCTTCACTGCACTAACAGTAGTTGGTGACGGTAACGGTCGTGTAGGTTTCGGTTACGGCAAAGCTCGTGAAGTACCTGCAGCGATTCAAAAAGCAATGGAAAAAGCGCGTCGTAACATGACTACGATCGCTCTAAACGAAGGCACTCTTCACCACCCAGTGAAAGGTCGCCATTCGGGCTCTAAAGTTTACATGCAGCCTGCTGCAGAAGGTACTGGTGTTATCGCAGGTGGTGCGATGCGTGCAGTACTAGAAGTTGCTGGTGTACACAACGTACTATCTAAAGCGTACGGTTCTACGAACCCTATCAACATCGTTCGTGCAACGATCGATGCACTAGGTAGCATGAAGTCACCAGAAATGGTTGCTGCTAAACGTGGTCTAACTGTTGAATCTATTTCGGAGTAAGAACACCATGGCAACTATTAAAGTAACTCAAACTAAAAGCTCAATTGGTCGTCTGCCAAAGCACAAAGCTACTTTGCGCGGTCTAGGTCTTCGTAAAATCAACCACACAGTAGAACTTGAAGATACTCCGTGTATTCGCGGTATGATCAACAAGGTTTACTACATGGTTAAAGTTGAGGAGTAATCAGAATGCGTTTGAATACTCTAGCACCGGCTGCTGGCGCGAAAACTTCTGCGAAGCGAGTAGGTCGTGGTATCGGTTCAGGCCTAGGTAAAACTGGTGGCCGTGGTCACAAAGGTCAAAAATCACGTTCTGGCGGCAGTGTTCGTCCAGGTTTCGAAGGCGGTCAGATGCCTCTGAAACAACGTCTACCAAAATTCGGTTTCACTTCTCGTAAGAGCCTAGTGTCTGCTGAAGTTCGTCTAGCTGAGCTAGCGAAAGTTTCTGGTGACGTAGTTGATCTAAACAGTCTTAAAGCTGCTAACATCATCACTAAGAACATCGAATTTGTAAAAGTTGTTCTTTCTGGTGAAATCAACAAAGCAGTGACTGTTAAAGGTCTACGTGTGACTAAAGGCGCTAAAGCTGCAATCGAAGCTGCAGGCGGTAAAATCGAGGAATAATCTCGAGGAACGAGGTACAGATGGCTAAGAAACCAGGACAAGATTTTCGTAGTGCTCAGAGCGGCTTAAGTGAACTAAAGTCGCGCTTGTTATTCGTAATTGGTGCACTTTTAGTATTCCGAGCCGGCTCTTTTGTGCCGATTCCTGGTATTGACGCTGCTGTACTTGCCGATTTGTTCGAACAGCAAAAAGGTACCATCGTTGAAATGTTTAACATGTTCTCCGGTGGTGCTCTTGAGCGTGCATCTATATTAGCATTGGGCATCATGCCGTATATTTCGGCATCTATTGTTGTCCAATTGCTAACTGTAGTTCATCCAGCGTTAGCTGAACTCAAAAAAGAGGGTGAAGCAGGCCGTCGTAAGATAAGCCAATACACACGCTACGGCACGCTTGTACTTGCAACCTTCCAAGCTATAGGTATTGCAACTGGCCTACCAAACATGGTCGACAATCTGGTTGTTATCAACCAAACCATGTTTACGCTAATTGCTACCGTAAGTTTAGTAACCGGTACCATGTTTTTGATGTGGTTAGGTGAACAAATTACAGAGCGCGGAATTGGTAACGGTATTTCGATACTGATTTTTGCAGGTATTGTTGCTGGATTGCCTTCTGCAATCGGTCAAACAATCGAGCAAGCGCGTCAAGGTGAATTGCATGTACTTCTTCTGTTGCTAATCGCGGTATTAGCTTTTGCAGTAATTTACTTCGTTGTTTTCATGGAACGTGGTCAACGCCGAATCGTCGTTAACTATGCGAAACGTCAACAGGGTCGTAAAGTGTTTGCTGCGCAAAGCTCGCACTTGCCTCTTAAAATTAACATGGCAGGTGTAATTCCAGCGATCTTTGCATCAAGTATTATCTTGTTCCCAGGAACATTGGCTCAGTGGTTTGGTCAAAACGGTGAGAGCAGCGCGTTCGGTTGGTTAACTGACGTGTCTTTGGCTCTTAGCCCTGGTCAACCGTTGTATGTAATGCTTTATGCAGCAGCAATTATCTTCTTCTGTTTCTTCTACACGGCGTTGGTTTTCAACCCGCGTGAAACAGCAGATAACTTGAAGAAGTCTGGTGCATTCGTACCCGGTATCCGCCCAGGTGAGCAGACAGCGAAATACATTGATAAAGTAATGACACGTTTAACCCTTGCTGGTGCACTGTACATTACCTTTATCTGTCTGATTCCCGAGTTCATGATGGTCGCGTGGAACGTACGTTTCTACTTCGGCGGTACATCGCTACTAATCGTAGTTGTTGTAATTATGGACTTTATGGCACAGGTACAGACTCATCTGATGTCTCAACAGTATGATTCTGTGTTGAAGAAAGCGAATCTGAAAGGCTACGGCCGTTAATCCGGCGGTAGACTCAGTTTCATTTACGGAGTTTAGCAATGAAAGTTCGTGCTTCCGTTAAAAAAATCTGCCGTAACTGTAAAGTAATCAAGCGTAACGGTGTCGTTCGCGTGATTTGCAGTGAGCCAAAGCACAAACAGCGCCAAGGCTAATTAGCAGAAATTTTTACTTGAAAATGAAGGTTGGGTCGAGTATATTCCTCGGCCTACCTTTTGCGTGCAAAAGAAGTAGTATTCCGCAGCGTATCCATAACGGGCTTTGCTGCGGCTAATTCTTTTATAGAAACACTTAGGAGTGAATAATGGCCCGTATAGCAGGCATTAACATTCCTGATCAGAAACATGCAGTAATCGCTCTAACAGCGATCTACGGCATCGGTAAAACTCGCTCTCAAGCTATCCTAGCTGAAGTGGGTATTGCTGAAAATGTTAAGATCAGTGAACTAACTGAAGAGCAGATCGATCAACTGCGTGATGGTGTAGCTAAGTACACTGTAGAAGGTGATCTACGTCGTGAAGTATCTATGAACATCAAGCGTCTTATGGACCTTGGCTGTTACCGTGGTCTTCGTCATCGTCGCAGTCTACCACTACGTGGACAGCGTACTAAAACCAACGCTCGCACCCGTAAGGGTCCGCGTAAGCCGATCAAGAAATAATCGGGAAGGTAGAGTACAATGGCTAAACAACCAACTCGCGCTCGTAAGCGCGTACGCAAGCAAGTTGCAGATGGCGTTGCGCACATCCATGCTTCTTTCAATAACACAATCGTAACCATTACTGACCGTCAAGGTAACGCTCTTGCATGGGCTACTGCAGGTGGTTCTGGTTTCCGTGGTTCTCGTAAGTCTACTCCGTTCGCTGCACAGGTTGCTGCTGAGCGTTGTGCTGAAATGGCTAAAGAATACGGCCTAAAGAACTTGGAAGTTATGGTTAAGGGTCCTGGTCCAGGTCGCGAATCTACTGTTCGTGCACTAAACGCCGCTGGTTTCCGCATCACAAACATCGTTGATGCTACACCAATCCCTCATAACGGTTGTCGTCCACCTAAGAAACGTCGCGTATAACGTTTCTAGGACAATTGGAGAAGAATCATGGCAAGATATTTGGGTCCTAAGCTGAAGCTTAGCCGTCGTGAAGGCACTGACTTATTCCTTAAGTCTGGTGTTCGCGCGATCGATACCAAGTGTAAAATTGATAACGCACCAGGTGTACACGGCGCTCGTCGCGGTCGTCTATCTGAGTATGGCGTTCAGCTTCGTGAGAAGCAAAAAGTACGTCGTATGTACGGCGTTCTAGAAAAACAATTCCGTAACTACTACAAAGAAGCTGCTCGCCTAAAAGGCAACACTGGTGAAAACCTACTTCAGCTTCTTGAAGGTCGTCTTGATAACGTAGTTTACCGCATGGGCTTTGGCGCAACTCGCGCAGAAGCACGTCAGCTAGTTAGCCACAAAGCTATCCTAGTAAACGGTAAAGTTGTAAACGTTCCTTCTTTCAAAGTAGCGGCTAATGACGTTGTTTCTATTCGCGAGAAAGCTAAACAGCAAGCTCGTATCAAGGCAGCTCTAGAAGTTGCTGAACAACGTGAAAAACCAACTTGGATTGAAGTAGATGGTGGCAAGATGGAAGGTACATTCAAGCGTATGCCTGAGCGTTCTGATCTATCAGCTGACATCAACGAACAATTGATCGTCGAGCTTTACTCTAAGTAAGGTTTAAACTAAAGAGAGGACACAATGCAGGGTTCTGTAACAGAATTTCTTAAGCCACGTCTAGTTGACATCGAACAAATCAGCTCGACTCACGCAAAAGTAACTCTTGAGCCATTAGAGCGTGGCTTTGGTCATACTCTGGGTAATGCACTTCGCCGCATCCTTCTATCTTCTATGCCAGGTTGTGCTGTAACAGAAGTAGAAATTGAAGGCGTACTTCATGAGTACAGCACGAAAGAAGGCGTTCAAGAAGATATTCTTGAAATTCTTCTAAACCTTAAAGGTTTGGCTGTGCGCGTTGCCGAAGGCAAAGATGAAGTGTTCATTACTTTGAACAAATCAGGCTCGGGCCCTGTGGTTGCAGGTGACATCACCCATGATGGTGATGTAGAGATCGCTAACCCTGAACACGTAATTTGTCACCTAACGGATGACAACGCTGAGATCGCAATGCGTATCAAAGTTGAACGTGGTCGTGGTTATGTTCCAGCTTCTGCGCGTATCCATAACGAAGAAGACGAGCGTCCTATCGGTCGCCTACTAGTAGATGCTACTTACAGCCCAGTAGACAAAATTGCCTACGCTGTAGAAGCAGCTCGTGTAGAACAGCGTACTGATCTAGACAAGCTTGTTATCGATATGGAAACAAACGGTACTCTAGAACCTGAGGAAGCAATCCGTCGTGCAGCTACAATCCTAGCTGAACAATTGGATGCATTCGTAGATCTTCGTGATGTACGAGTTCCTGAGGAGAAGGAAGAGAAGCCAGAATTCGATCCGATCCTACTGCGTCCTGTAGACGATCTTGAACTAACAGTTCGCTCTGCTAACTGTCTGAAAGCAGAAGCGATTCACTACATCGGTGATCTAGTACAACGTACTGAGGTTGAGCTACTTAAAACGCCTAACCTTGGTAAAAAATCTCTTACTGAGATTAAAGACGTACTTGCGTCACGTGGTCTGTCTCTGGGCATGCGCCTAGAAAACTGGCCACCTGCATCAATCGCTGAAGATTAATCGATACTAGTTAGAAGGATTAGGTCATGCGCCATCGTAAGAGTGGTCGTCAACTCAACCGCAACAGCTCACATCGCAAAGCGATGTTCAGCAACATGGCTAGCTCTCTAGTACGTCATGAAGTTATCAAGACTACTTTGCCAAAAGCAAAAGAGCTACGTCGCGTAGTTGAGCCTTTGATTACACTAGCTAAGACTGACAGTGTTGCTAACCGTCGTCTAGCATTTGCACGTACTCGTGACAACGAAGTAGTTGCAAAACTATTTAACGAACTAGGTCCACGTTTTGCTGCTCGTCAGGGCGGTTACACTCGTATCCTAAAAGCTGGCTTCCGTGCTGGTGATAAAGCTCCAATGGCTTACATTGAGCTTGTAGATCGCCCAGCTGCTGAAGAAGCTGCTGAGTAATCAGTTCGTAAGAACGAGAAAGCCGAGCATTAGCTCGGCTTTTTTGTATCTGTAATTCAGTAAACCTTTATATCCAGCCTGCATTTATTTCAACCGATGCAGACTGGCAATTTAAAAAGTGATTATCACTTACGCTTATTTACTAGTATTCCACAACCCGCCCAACGAACTTAGAAGCCCTTCGCTAGCGCCTTGCTTGTTCAAGTAATCCAAGATTACTGGAGCAAACTGACTGATCATAGATGGGTCTAAACCTAACGTATCGAATGCACTTTTTACTGCACTGATATTCTCAATATTTCCTAGTAAGCTTTGTGCTCCTTGCAAGTTTGAAAGTCCAGGAATCAAAGACTGTAATTCACTACTATTTTCTTGCGAAAGCTGGCTTTGAGCCAAAGCGAGTAGTGCACCACTGCCTCCGGCTGCTTGCTCAGTGGATACTGGTAATTGGCTAGTTAGCATGTCTGTTAATGGAGACGACTCGGTGTTCAAGCTGCTGCCGACCATGTCCATCAGGCCACTTTCTTTACTTTTTTGAGTGACTGAATCTAAGAATGCGTGCGCACTACCAATGTTGATTGATAGGAGTGCTAGAGTTAGGAGTGTTTTACGCATAGTACCTCCAAAGGTTGAGCGTTTTTTAAAAGTGATTTTATTTTTAAAGGCTATCAGAGTGAAAGGTTCAGAGGTGAGAAAGTTTATTCAGTTTAGACAAAAAAACGGCGCTAGTGCGCCGTTTTATTTAATCATAATTGAAAATGGTTTCAATTAGATAATATCTAATAGTTCTACTTCGAAAACTAAAGCTGCAAATGGAGGGATAGCCGCACCAGCGCCACGCTCACCGTACGCAAGATCTTGTGGTACGTATAGCTTCCACTTAGAGCCAACAGGCATTAGTTGTAGTGCCTCTACCCAACCTTTGATTACACCTGTAACAGGGAATTCAGCAGGTTGACCGCGAGATACAGAGCTATCGAATACAGTACCGTCAGTTAGCTCACCGTGGTAGTGAACGCGAACTGAGCTTTCTGCTGTAGGAACTGCACCAGTACCTTCAGAAATGATTTCGTACTGAAGACCAGAGTCTAGAACGTTAACTTCAGGTCGTAGAGCGTTGTCTTTTAGGAACGCTTCGCCTTCTGCTGCCGCAATTTTTGCTGCTTCTTGGCGAGCTGTTTCTGCACGAGTGTGAAGTTCTTGTAGTGCTTTGTTGATTTCATCAATTTCGATTGATGGCATGTCACCAGTTAGTGCTGTTGCAATACCCGCTGCGATAGCATCAACGCTAAGACCTTCAAGACCAGAGCCTGCAAGTTGCTGACCCATTTGCAGACCAATACCGTAGCTTGCTTTTTGTTCTGCAGTTTCAAATTTAATTTCAGACATGAATGTCGCTCTTATTAGGAGTGATAAAGGTAACAGGATATCAGTTTCGAGCTTAGGTTTAAATGATTGCGACTGAATGCTTAATTGAGGCGGCCAGGTTGTGACTTATCTCTTACTCCAAGTGAAATTTCTGCTAATTTAATCCCAATTCCATTTTAGTTTGGTGAAAAACATATACTCTCCGCGTCGGTATTTTTATACTGACCGTAGAAGTATTAAGGGACTCATTACAATGAATCGTCGCAGAAAGAAAAAGCAGCAAGTCGACTATGTCGAATTGGTTAAACAAAAATTCGCTGCTATCGACTGGAAGCAGCCGTTCAACAAAGAGCAATGGTTGGAGCGTATACAGCCTGTTAAGCAGTTTTGGTTGCGTCTGCCTAAATTTCATCAGCGTGCTTTGATGGTCTTAGTGCCATTGATTCTGGTACTCCTTGTTATTCCTTTGCCAAATAAAACAGATCAACCAGTTGAGCAGACTGAGGTCGATCATCAACGCGTAGCGATTGAGCTGAACGCGCAGAGTTTAAGCCAGCAGAGAACCTCTCAGAACTCTGGACCGAAATCTGAAGACTGGAAAGAGTACACGGTTAAAAGTGGTGATACATTAGCGCAGGTTTTCAGAAGTAATCAGCTCTCTATGGCGGATCTTAGCGCTCTGGTCAAAATAGAAGGCAGTGATAAGCCGCTAAGCCAAATAAAGCAGGGACAGTTGATTCGCTTTAAGCTTAGTGACGAAGGCGAGTTAGATATGCTACAGCTGGAAAAAAGCGGGCGGTCCGTTATGTTTTTCCGTTTGTCGGATGGGACCTTTGGGCGTAACAAGTAAACGCTTCAAATGAAAAGACGCGAATATATCGCGTCTTTTTAGTTAGTTTTTTAATTCGATTAGTTTTCATAGTAACCAATCGAATTGAAACTTATAGCGCTACGGATTCTTTCCGCATATCCACATGAGGGATACCATCTTCAAGGTAGCACTCTGAGATAACCTTGAATCCATGACTTGCATAAAACTGGATGAGGTGTTCTTGAGCACCTATATCTATTGTCTGCCCTGGCCATAATGTTTCGCATTGTGCCAATGCCTTGTCCAATAACTTATGACCTAAGCCACCGCCTCGCGCGGTTTGCTTTGTCACCACTCGACCAATACTCACATTGTCATACGTGGTGCCTGCGGGCAGTAATCGTGCGCAAGCAACCAGTTCATCACTGTGATAGCCTATTAGATGATAAACGCCTTCGAGTGTGTCCTTACCATCCAGTTCAGGATAAGGGCAGGTTTGTTCAACAACGAATACATCCACACGCAATTTCATCATTTCATACAGCTGTGTGGTTGTTAGCTGAGCAAAGGGCAAAGTAATCCAAGTGAGCATGTTGTTATCCGTAATGAGAATAGAGTGACTGACTTTACTTTGTTTTGAGCTCATACTCATTAACAAAGGTTAATTAGCACTGGTTTTCCCACCAAATCTGGTGATAATGTGCCCTCTTTCCATCTCACCTGAGGATATCCCCGTGAGCAAACAAACATTCGATCAAGTTGGGCTGAACCCAGCGTTACTCGCCACACTTGATTCCCTGAACTATACCCACATGACGCCAATTCAAGCTTTGAGCTTGCCTGCAATCCTAAAACATCGTGATGTCATCGGGCAGGGTAAAACGGGCTCAGGTAAAACCGCTGCATTTGGTTTAGGGGTTTTATCGAACCTCAACGTCAAACGCTTTCGTGTCCAGTCATTAGTATTGTGTCCAACGCGTGAGCTTGCAGACCAAGTAGCGAAGGAAATTCGTACTTTAGGTCGCGGCATTCATAATATTAAAGTGCTTACTCTCTGCGGTGGGATGCCTATGGGGCCACAAATTGGTTCGCTGGAGCATGGTGCGCATATCCTAGTTGGTACTCCTGGTCGTATTTTGGATCACCTTGAAAAAGGCCGAATTGATCTTAGCGAACTGAATACCTTGGTGCTAGATGAAGCTGATCGCATGTTGGACATGGGGTTCCAAGACGCATTAGATGCAATCATCGATGCAGCGCCAAAGCAGCGTCAAACTCTACTTTTCAGTGCTACTTTTCCAGAAAAAATTGAGCAAATTGCGCAGCGTATAATGCAGACACCGGAAGTGATTAAGGTGGAATCGACGCATGATACCTCAAGCATTGCGCAGTACTTCTATAAAGTTGAAGGCTCGGAAGCACGTGATGAAGCATTGGCGAATTTGCTGCTGACTCACCAGCCAGAGTCCGCGGTGGTTTTTTGTAATACCAAAAAAGAAGTGCAAAGTGTCGCAGATGAGTTGCATCACAAAGGATTCAGCGTTATCGATATCCATGGGGACTTAGAGCAGCGTGAACGCGACCAAGCATTGGTGCAGTTTGCTAACAAGAGTGTGTCTATCCTTGTTGCAACAGACGTTGCAGCGCGTGGTTTGGACGTTGATAATCTTGATGCTGTCTTTAACTTTGAGCTATCGCGCGATCCTGAGGTTCATGTGCACCGTATTGGTCGTACAGGTCGTGCGGGTAGTAAAGGTTTAGCGTTCAGCTTTTTTGGTGAGAAAGACGGTTTACGTGTAGCTCGTATTGAAGAATACCTAGAGATGGACGTGGTACCAGCAACATTGCCTGCCAAATCAAATCAGCCGCCATACCAAGCGAAGATGGTTACGATTAACATTGATGGCGGTAAGAAACAGAAAGTACGACCGGGTGATATTTTAGGTTGTTTGACAGGAAAAAATGGTATTCCAGGCTCTCAAGTCGGAAAGATTCACCTGTTCCCTGTACGCGCTTATGTTGCCGTCGAAAAGTCTGTGGCTAAAAAGGCTCTACAGACCATTAGTAACGGCAAGATGAAAGGGCGCCAATTCCGGGCGCGAATTCTTAAATAGCTCAAATAGCAGAGAAAAAGCTCTTCGTTTGAAGAGCTTTTTTCTTTTTTGAGTTTATTTGAGAGTGTGATCTTTGGTTAAGCGCGCTTTGATTCGGCTCAAACTGATTGGCGTAATGCCGAGGTAGGCCGCAATTTGACTATCGGTAATACGTTGCTTTAAATCTGGGTAATGAGCGCAAAATAATTGATATCGTTCTTCTGGAGAGTAGAGCAACATAAAGCGTTCTTTGTTCTCTTTATTAATCAGTTGGTTTTCGAGTAGCTTTAAGTAAATGGCGTGCTTTTCTGCTCGCCAGTGATGCAACGTTTCAATTGGCAAGCAAAATAGCTGACAAGCGCTCAGCGTTTCCAATAAGTAAGGCGAAGGTTGGTCCTTTATTATGCTCTCAAACCCGATAACCCAGTCCTTCTCCCAATAAAATTCTTTACTGAATTCTTTGCCGTGCTCAGTAAGATAGCTTGCGTGGCATAACCCCTCAATGATGAAGTAAAGGTGTGAGCTAAACTCCCCTTGGTGATTAAGAATGTGGCGTGTAGGCAGTTCGAGCAACTCACCATTTTCAATAAGTTGGTTTGCTTCTGTCTCTAAAAAGCCATGTTTGACTAAGTCTGAAAAAAGATCGCTGTGCATGTGATAACTCAGAAACGGTTTTCTTTATTTTAACGGGTTTTATTGATAACAAAAAAGCGGCTCATGAGAGCCGCTTAGTGTTGTTGTCAAATCAACCTTATTTATTCAGATCGATTTGATAAATTGCGAAACCAATGTCGTCTGTTGACACGCGTTTCATTGGGTATTGTCCTTTCTCTTTGATGAACTGCGCCGCTTTATCGCTAGGGGAGGTTTCGAAACGAATATCTAGCTTGTTATCGGACTTAATCGGTGCGAAAGACCAGTTGTTGTCAGCGCTTGGTGTCACTTCTCCTTTTTCTTCACTCACGCGAGAAATATAAGTGGCGACGACAGAGCGGTTTTCATCTGGTGCGTCAAATGCAATGAAATCTGGGCCTGTACCAGGGAAAGTATTGCTATAAGCACGGTAGTTATTGGTTGCGATGATGAAATCTTGCTTCGGATTGACAGGCTTACCATTGAACGTCAGGTTCACAATACGCTGAGAATCCGGATTAATCACTTTACAATCCGCATCGTACTTCGGCGGTTGGGTAACGTCGATTTGGTAGTTAACCCCATCAATAACATCGAAGTTGTAAGTACGGAAATTATCCCAATCAATCAAAGATTGCGGTTTAGGATTGTTGATGTCGATGTGGTTGAATTGACCCGCACTGCACTCTAGCCATTCGCGAACTTCTTTACCTTTCACTTTCATCGCAACCAAGGTGTTTGGATATAAGTAAAGATCGGCCGCATTACGGAAGGTGAGCTGACCGGATTCTACTTCTGTAAAGTTATTCGGATCGTTCTTACGACCGCCGACTTTAAATGGTGCTGCCGCACTCAGTACTGGAATGTCAGAAAGGTCTGGGTCGCCTTGAATAAAGCGTTCTACGTAGTCTTTCTGAGCAAGGTTAACGATTTGAATGGTGGGGTCGTCCTGCACTAATGCCAAGAAGCTGTACATGACATCATTTGCTTTGCCGATTGGTTGGTTTACAAATTCACGAGTGCCTTTGTGATCTTCTTCTAACGCTTTCACAATATCTGCATCGGCTTTAGCTAATGACTTCTTATTTACTTTATCGAAGATAGGGCGTGCTTCTGCTTGGCCTTCGACGACTTGCCATCTGCCGTCTTTCTCTTTCAGCATCAAATCCATCACACCTACGTGACTTCCCCAGCGGCCCGGCATCACGGACGTTACACCATTGATGGTCCCTTTATCTATATCAACACCAGGTAGGTTTGCGAAGTCTTTCCCTGGGAAGACTGCGTGAGAGTGGCCAAAAGCAATCGCATCAATACCTTCAACTTCTGTGAGGTAGTAAACAGAGTTTTCAGCGCCTAGTTTGTATGGATCAGTAGAAATGCCCGAGTGTGGAATCGCCACAATCACGTCTGCGCCTTCTTTCTTCATTTGAGGAATCAGTTTCTCTGCTGTTTCCTTAATGTCTTTAGCAAAGACTTTGCCTTCTAAGTTTTTTTTATCCCACACCATAATTTGTGGTGGTACAAAGCCGATGTAACCCACTTTTATTTGATGCGCTTCGCCGTTTGTGTCTGTAAATGTGTGAGTTTTGATGAGGTAAGGCTTGAAGTAATGCTCACCGGTTTGTTTATCAAATACGTTTGCATTGATGTAAGGGAAGTTTGCCCCCTTCAACGTCGTTTGTAGGAAATCTAAGCCATAGTTGAACTCATGATTGCCAATGTTGCCCACATCGTAGTCTAGCTTGTTCATCGCTTTGTAGACTGGGTGCACGTCGCCGGGATTAATCCCCTTTGCCGCCATGTAATCGCCCATTGGGCTGCCCTGAATTAAATCACCGTTATCTACTAGTACCGTGTTTTCTGTCTCGGACTTAGCTTGTTTCACTATTGTCGCTGCGCGACTTAAACCGATTTGCTGTGATGGTTGGTCTTTGTAGTAATCGTAATCCATCACGTTGGTGTGAATGTCGGTGGTTTCGATAATACGAAGCTTGATGGTATCGGCCATTACTGGGCCAGCAAGCGTTAGCATGCCACTTAATACTGCGAGGGAAATAGGATGAACTGCCACTTTCATTTGGTGCTCCAATTCAATGATAAGGGGAAATCGTACTGCGTAATGTATCAAACACAGATGCAACTCGATGATAAAGATACAGAAAACTGTGAACATTAATCAGTTTACTGAACCTTATTCATATTAACCGCCGACTTTTTCACGCTTTTGAATGAGACCAAACAAAAACTTCTTAGCAGATTTTTGAATAAAAAATGAAATTTTAGAATTTCAGGTAATATAAACGCCCCGCCATAATGCTTGCATAACGATATCAATGGACGATGAGCAAGCACATGGCAACGAACGATTCAGTCACTTCTTTTCCTAAACCAAAGCCCCGGTTAGTTTCTGACAACCCAGTCGCTGGTGTTACTCGTTTTGCAAAGCAATCGCTACAGCCTGGTGAAGTCGCCTTAGTAGGTGCAGGACCAGGCGATCCTGAACTTCTGACGGTGAAAGCACTGAACTGCTTGCAGCAAGCTGACGTGGTTTTGTACGACTACTTGGTGTCTGAAGAAATCATGGCATTGATTCCAAGCGATACGATTTTGGTGTGCGTTGGGAAGCGAGCTGGGCATCACAGTGTGCCGCAGGAGAAGACGAATCAGCTTTTGGTGGATTTTGCCAAGCAGGGCTACAAAGTAGTGCGCATTAAAGGTGGGGATCCGTTTGTATTTGGTCGTGGTGGTGAAGAGTTAGAAGTGCTTGCTGATGCCGGCGTTCGTTTTCAAGTTGTCCCTGGCATTACCGCAGCAGCTGGCGCAACCGCTTATGCTGGTATTCCACTGACTCATCGTGATTATGCGCAATCAGCCATCTTTGTGACTGGCCACTTGAAAGAAGAAAGTGATGAGATGGATTGGTCCACGTTGGCGCGTGGGAATCAGACTTTAGTGATCTACATGGGGCTGATGAAATCACACTATATTCAGAATCAACTCATTAAGCATGGCCGTTCAGCGTCGACTCCGATTGCCATTATTGAGCGTGGCACGCAGATTCAACAAAAAGTATTTACGGGAGAACTCTCCCAACTCTCTGATTTATCGAAGGAAGCACAATCGCCATCTTTGATTGTTGTCGGAGAGGTAGTGCGACTGTCTCAAAAGTTAGACTGGTTTTTGTCTAGTACTGAATTCAACAAAAGTGCTATTGCCAACTCCATATAATTTCAGACCAAAGATTAGAGACGTAATGCGCCTTCAAGCTTAAAAAGGAAATACAAAACATGGACCAACAACGTTTAACTCACCTTAAACAACTCGAAGCGGAGAGTATCCACATCATCCGTGAAGTTGCGGCTGAGTTTGATAACCCAGTCATGATGTATTCGATTGGTAAAGACTCATCAGTGATGCTGCACCTTGCGCGTAAAGCTTTTTACCCAGGTAAGATTCCATTTCCATTACTGCATGTCGACACCGATTGGAAGTTCCGCGAGATGATTGAATTTCGTGATCGCACCGCGGCCAAATACGGTTTTGAGCTTTTGGTACATAAGAATCCAGAAGGTCTAGCCATGGGCTGTAGTCCGTTTGTTCATGGTTCTTCTAAGCACACTGACATCATGAAGACTCAAGGCTTAAAACAAGCGCTGAACAAGTACGGTTTTGATGCGGCCTTTGGTGGTGCGCGCCGCGACGAAGAGAAATCACGGGCGAAAGAGCGCGTGTATTCATTCCGCGATAAGAACCATACATGGGACCCTAAAAACCAACGTCCTGAGCTATGGAAGACGTACAACGGTCAGGTCAATAAGGGTGAGAGCATTCGTGTATTCCCACTGTCTAACTGGACTGAGCTTGATATCTGGCAATACATCTATTTAGAAAACATCGAGATCGTGCCGCTTTACCTCGCGGACAAACGCCCAGTTGTTGAACGCGATGGCATGCTGATCATGGTTGATGATGATCGTATGGAGCTTCAACCGGGTGAAGTGATTGAAGAGAAGAGTGTGCGCTTCCGTACCCTTGGTTGTTATCCATTGACTGGGGCCATCGAGTCTGAAGCAAACACTTTAACTGGCATTATCGAAGAGATGCTGGTGGCAACGTCGAGTGAGCGCCAAGGCCGAGCGATCGACCACGATCAGTCAGGATCGATGGAGCTTAAGAAACGTCAAGGTTACTTCTAAAGGATCTAAGGAAAGATAATGAACAGTGCAGTTGAAGCTCAATTAGCCGAGCTTGGTATCGAAGGCTATTTAACACAACACCAGTACAAGTCGTTACTTAGATTCTTGACTTGTGGCTCGGTGGATGACGGTAAAAGTACATTAATCGGTCGCTTACTCCATGACTCAAAACAAATTTATGAAGATCAGCTAGCGGCAGTGCATTCAGACAGCCAACGTGTGGGTACCACGGGTGAAAAGCCCGACCTTGCGTTGTTGGTCGATGGCTTACAAGCTGAGCGAGAGCAGGGGATCACGATTGATGTGGCTTACCGCTATTTCTCGACGCAGAAACGTAAATTCATCATTGCAGATACTCCTGGACACGAGCAGTACACACGTAACATGGCTACAGGTGCATCGACATGTGACTTAGCTGTGATTCTGGTTGATGCACGTAAGGGCATTCTCGATCAAACTCGTCGTCACTCTTTCATTTCCAACCTGTTGGGTTTGAAGCACTTTGTTGTGGCGATCAACAAGATGGACTTAGTGGATTACTCCCAAGAGCGCTTTGAAGAGATCCGCGACGAGTATTTGAAGTTCTCTGAGAATCTGACAGGGGATATTGATATTCAAATCATCCCGATCTCAGCGCTTGAAGGGGACAATGTGGTGGATAAAGGCCAAAACCTGACTTGGTTTAAAGGCCCATCATTGCTTGAGCTTCTTGAAACGGTCGATGTGGATCAAGAAAAAGGCGCGGGTGAATTCCGCTTCCCTGTGCAATACGTTAATCGTCCTAACCTCGATTTCCGTGGTTTTGCGGGGACCATTTCTTCTGGTTCGATCAAAGTCGGTGATGCCATTAAAGCATTGCCATCGGGTAAAACGTCAACAGTGGCACGTATTGTGACCTTTGATGGTGATATCGAAGAAGCTCGTGCCGGATTAGCTGTCACTCTGACGCTAAGCGATGAGATCGATATTAGCCGTGGCGATTTGATTGTTCTAGATAATGCTCAAGTGGAAACCACAAACCATTTGCTTGCCGATGTGGTGTGGATGACAGAGCAACCCCTGCAACCGGGTCGTGACTATGACATCAAAATCGCAGGTAAGAAAACCGTAGGTCATGTTGAAGCGATTCGTCATCAATATGACATTAATAATCTCTCGACTCATAGCTCGGCAGAGCTGCCATTGAATGGTATTGGTTTGTGTGAATGGTCTCTTAATGAGTCAGTCGCGCTGGACAATTATCAAGACTGTGCAGATACCGGTGGCTTTATCATTATCGATCGTCTGACAAACGTGACGGTTGGTGCTGGCATGGTTAAAGAGAGCCTCGCCGTGGTTGAGCGCGATTTGACGGGCATCTCTGCGTTTGAAGTTGAGCTTAATGCGCTTGTCCGTAAACACTTCCCACACTGGGAAGCAAAAGACGTCAGCCAGTTTCTGAAAAAGTAACTGGCTCACCCAAGTACGATAATTTCAGGCACTGTTTGCTGTTGTACTTGGGGTGTCGCTACCTAACTGAATTGCGAAATGTCGTTAGGTATTCTCCTAATACCAGAATGCTTCGGTGGAGCCCAAGAAACCGAGCATTCTGATGTTCTTTTCGCTTGCGCTGATTTTTGTCTGTTTGCTCGTTTGTCGGTGATTCATGGATAAATGAGTCGTTGTTGTGCCCTTTAGGGCTATTTGGTAAGGAAAGGCTATGTGGGAACAAGGGTTTGTGTTAGCGATTTTGCTTGGCATTATCACTTGCTTGCTTGTCACGAAAATTAAGCCTAGTTATGTCTTTGCGGGTGCCGCTTTTATTGCATTCATGGCTGGGATGATGGATTCAGCCACTATCGCATCCAATTTTACCAACTCTTCATTGTTAACTCTGGTTCTATTGATTCTTGCATCCTGTGCTCTAGAAAAAACACTGCTGATCAGTTGGGTGAGCCGAAGTATCTCTGAGGGCCAGTTAGGCAGCGTGATTGCTAAGCTCGGTGTGTCGACCGCCTTGCTCTCTTCATTTACGAATAATACCGCTGTGGTTGTCTCATTGATTGGGGCGATTAAGCGTAATCAGCAGCATGCACCTTCGAAATTACTTATTCCCTTGTCTTACGCCGCCATTTTTGGTGGCACGTTAACTTTGATTGGTACGTCGACTAACTTAATCATCAACAGCTTTGTCGAAGACGCAGGCTTACCGAGCCTGAGCTTTTTTACACCTACGATGATAGGTTTGGCTGTGCTGGTGGGAGGGATGCTGATTCTTATCCCGCTCAGCTACTTGCTACCGAATTATGATGATCAAAACCAAGAAGATTTACCTTACTTTCTTGAGTCTCGCGTTGAGCCTGGATCACCGCTAGTTGGGCGTACGATCAGCGAGAATAATTTACGTGCGCTGCGCAAACTGTTTCTTGCAGAAGTGGTGCGCGATGGTGTTACTGTTTCTTCTGTGGGACCGGATTTTGTGCTCAATGCAAAAGACCGCCTGTTATTTTGTGGCGATGTTGAGAGCGTCGCGACCCTGCAAGAAATTCCGGGCCTCAAGTTGTTTGGTCAGCAGCACTTAAATGGGCAAAACTTTATCGAAGTTGTGGTGAGCTCGTCGGCGACGTTTTGCTACAAAACCCTCAAAGAGAGCCGATTCCGCGACCGATTCGATGCCGTTGTTGTGGCGATTCGCCGAGGCCACGAACGCCTAGAAGGTGGCTTGGGTAGCATTACCTTAGCGCCAGGAGACACGTTAGTTCTGGTTCCAGGAAAGCGTTTTGAGTCTGAACGCCGAGCTCATCGTAAAGAGTTTGTTTTAGTGCATGACTTGGACTCTAGCGCTCGGCTTGATACGAATAAGTCTTCCATTGTATTACTGGGCTTTGCAGCCGTAATTGGATGCGCTCTATTAGAGTTAGTACCGATTATTAAAGGTCTAGCTGTGTACCTTATCGCGCTTATTGCGTTTGGTATTGTGCAGATTTCAGAACTGCGCCGCCGTTTTCCGATCGATATCGTCGTGATTGTCGGTTCCGCTTTGTCTATTGCTCAACTGATGATCTCTTCTGGATTGTCAGAAAGAATGGGAGTGATGTTTATTGAAGCGTTTAATGGCTGGGGAGTATTTGGTGCCTTGGTGGCGACTTATATCATGACATTGGTACTCACTGAATTGGTGACAAACAATGCCGCGGCTGCGCTTTCTTTTCCTATCGGCTATAGCATGGCGGTGGGTTATGGCGTGGATCCGATGCCATTCATCATGGCGGTTTTGTTCGGCGCGAGTGCGAGCTTTATCTCTCCCTACGGTTACCAAACTAACCTGCTGGTGTACAGCGTAGGAAATTACAAATTGACCGACTACGTGAGAATTGGAGTGCCAATTTCGATTGTGTACTCTGTATTAGTACTTACTTTGATCCCGGTCTTTTTCCCGTTTTAATTCCGATATTTACAAGGATACGTTATGACTGCCGAAACGACGGTAAAAGATGAAAACATTGTTTGGCACCAGCATTCGGTTGATAAACAGTTTCGTGCTGAATTAAAGAAGCAAAAACCTGCCGTATTGTGGTTCACTGGTTTATCTGGAGCGGGTAAATCAACCGTAGCAGGGGCGTTGGAAAATCGCCTTGCAGCATTGGGTTACCACACCTATTTATTGGATGGTGACAATGTACGACATGGTTTGTGTAGCGATTTAGGTTTTTCTGAACAGGACCGTCGCGAGAACATTCGTCGTATTGGTGAACTGGCGAAGTTGATGGCAGATGCGGGTTTAATTGTTCTGTCGGCGTTTATTTCACCGCATCGTGCAGAGCGGAAGTTAGTACGCGATTTATTGCCAGAAGGCGAGTTTATCGAAGTGTATGTCAATGCATCTCTAGAGGTTTGCGAAGGTCGAGATCCTAAGGGTTTATACCGTAAAGCCCGTGCGGGAGAGATTCCTAATTTCACTGGTATTGATTCGGAATATCAAGCGCCAGAGAACCCTGAAATCGATTTGCCCGCGGGAGAAAAGAGTGTCGATGAGCTGGTGGATTTGTGCTTAATCGATCTTAAACAACGCGGTGTGATCCGATAAAAAAGCATTTAGATCATAGGTGACCTAAAGCTCTTTGAGCTGCTTGAGAAGTATTTGGATCATAGGTAATCAAATGCTTCTCAAGCTGGCTAGACGGTATGATGAACCGTACTTTTAGCTTCACTATGGACACTAAATCTATGATTTAACAGTGCAAGCATTTGATCGTAGTATTCGGCATGTGGTTTGTTTCCGAGCAAGGTACAGAGCTCATTACCTGTGGGTGTGAAGCGGTAATATAAAAGGCGGACACCTTTACTGTTTACGTTCAGTGACAAGTTTTTACCTTGGTAGGTGAGGACCAACGGTGTCTCGATACTAATTTCGCCAGATTCAAGTTCGGCACTGTGCAGCAGCCCTAATTCAATTAAGAGCAACAAGCTTGAATACGGCAGTTGAAAACTTCCCATATTTAGGCTGTTAGCGACGTCTCGCTTGCCGAAGCTAAATATGCCTCCTTGCGCTTTGTAACCAATCAGCAGTTTTCTGCTGTGCTCCCCTCCAAAACTGCACGCTAAAGAGGCGGCTCTTTGCAGAGTTTGTGCTTCCTTTGGTGACATATCCTTGAGGGTTTTCAACGCTTTCATGGACGTTGAACCCGGATTGGTCACTTCACGCTTCATCACTTGAGCCCATAGCTTTTGCATCGCACTGTTATGGATGTCTTGAGCCATCTCAAAAAATCGATGCAACCAATCTTGGTCTGGCTCTCCCGCTGTCTCATCTCGGCATGAACTGTGCGCTAATTTTAAAATCTGTTCTAAGTTTTTTTGTCGCTGTTCTTGGTGTCTTTGCTCTCGCAATTGGGCTCTTTCAAACGCAGACTTGGCCGGCGGTTCGGTTTGCAGTAAGGCGTCAAGACCGTGTATTTGGGCTATGGTTTTTACCTTACTAGCACTGTCTTTTATGTAGCCTTGTTTCTTTTCTTGTTGCGTATTTTTTTTTGTGTCTGACTGATGTTCGATGACAACAGGTTGCTTTGTCGGGTCTGCCATTCGTTTTCCTACCAAGAACTGCGCGGTTCGCACGTTTAAATTTACACCTTATCTGACCAAGCGACCAGACAGGAGTTCTCAGTTTTTGAACGAATAGGGCTATTCAAAATGATAATGAGTTGTTAAAATTGTTATCGTTATTTTGGAGGGGCTATGAAGTTCTCAGAAGCAGGTAAACTCAAAAAGCACCTGTCGATAGCGTTTCTTTTGGTTATTTATGTGGGCGTATTAGCGTATTTATCTCGTTATATCGTGTAGCACAAAGCTAAAAAAGGCGCCAGTGTGACGCCTTAGGTGTAGCGAGGCTTATCGACGACTTAAATTACATATCGTCGTAGGCTTCTATTTCTGATCCCTCAATAACGTAAGCCGTTTCTGCCAGTTCGTGGTTTATCGTCTCGGTTTTCAACGTTCCAACCACATATATGACATCCCACAACTCTTGAACAGGCGCGCCTTTCGGAAACTTCACGTAAATGATCTGGTTTGGAGGCGGTGGTGGCACGTGAATACAAGCTCCAAAATATGGCACCAATAAAAATTCGGTGACGGTATCGGCATCACCTTCAAGTGGGATAACAAACCCTGGAATTTTAACTTGGCTTCCGTTCAGTTCTGGTCGAACGTTACCAATCTTGGACTGCTGGGCTGCGCCACCACTGTGATCAGATGCGGGCATGCCTATACTGTCGAATAATTTACGCTCTTTTTCTGGAACAAGGTCAATCCAGTCAAGCTTCAATGGTTCTTCGCTGGCCATAACAGGCGCTGTGAATGCGACGACCAGCAAGCAACTTGCGAGAATTTTTTTCCACATTTTATTAAATCCTTATTGTCATTCCGTCACTCAGTGACTGTCGGTAGGCGCGGAGTGCGGGAATGAAACCAATCACAATACCAGCGCATTGTACGAAACCTAATAGCATCCACTCATAAGTAGATAAGATGCTTAAGGTGAGATGTATTCCATAGTGCTGTTGGATGATCGGCTGCGCGATAGCAAGAATAGCATACAGCCCAGTAACGCCAGTAATAATACCAGCAGCAGTAAGCAAGCTGGCTTCACTAATTAAGAGTGAGAAAACATGACGAGGCCTTGCTCCCATGGCACGCAAAATCGCCATTTCACGGCGGCGTTCCTGTAGGCTAGTTAATAGACTGCTTAACATACCTAACAACCCTGCAATCACGACAAAACCAGATACTGCCATTAGGGCTTGCTCTGCAACAGACATCATTCCCCATAACTCATGCAACGCAACGCCGGGCATAATGGCGCTAAGCGGCTCTTTGGGGTAGGTGTTAATTTGTCTTTGCAGGGCGAAAGTTTGAATACGAGATTTCAAACCAACGAGCATAGCGGTAATTTGTTTGGGCTGAAAGTCTCTGTTTTTGAGATCTTGTGCCTTGGGTGTCGGGCCCAAACGCGCACCACTTTCCCACCCAACGTGAATGGCTTCGATGGCTTCCAATGATACATGGACAGTTTTGTCGACTGGTGTTCCTGTAGGTGCAAGGATACCGACAACTTTAAATGGCAGATTGTCATGACGGCTAAAGCCAACGTCGCTAATGCCGTGGGCAATGATGATTTCGCTACCGATATCATAACCAAGTTGTTTAGCGACATCAGAACCTAGTACGGTTTCAAATAAACCATTGAATTCTCTACCCTTGCTGAATGTTAGTGGTTGCTTACTTCCAAACTTGTAATGCTCAAAGTAACTGTGATTGGTTCCCATAACTCGGAAGCCTTTATGCGAGTCGCCAAGCGAGATTGGAATAGCCCAATCGACTGAACGATGATTGGCAAACTCTTGGTAGCTTTTCCAATCGATGTTGTTGGTCGCATTACCAATACGAAACACAGAATAGAGCAATAGGTTCACTTGCCCAGAGCGTCCACCAATAATGAGGTCTGTGCCTGAAATTGTATTGGCGAAGCTATCCTTGGCTTGAGTTCGGATACGCTCGACGCCCAAGAGGAGTACCACTGAAATCGCAACGGTCATGATGGTTAGAATTGCCGTCGCTTTGCGGTTCATCAAGCTCTTCCAGGCGAGCTTTACAACAGCACTCATGATATGGCTCCTAGGCTAGATACTTGATTAATGTCGGGTAGATTGAGCGTGCGATCGAATAAGGGTTCGAGTGTTGGGTCGTGGCTAACGAATACCAGTGTGGCATTGGCTTGATTCGCTTGCTCCATAAGGAGCTCAATAAATGCTTTACGATTGTCATAGTCTAAAGCTGAGGTTGGTTCGTCAGCGATCACTAACTCTGGATGTCCTATCAGAGCTCGAGCCGCAGCCACACGTTGTTGTTGACCAATACTCAATTCAGAGACAGGGCGTGTATGAAGCTCGTTTGGCAAGTGCAGTCGTTCTAGTAGGGCCTGAGCCTGTTCATTTAATGTTTGAGATGAGGCACCTAAATGGGCACGGTCACGTCGTATTTTACTGAACTGACATGGCAATAATACGTTTTCAAGTACGTTAAGGTACGGCAATAAATTGAACTGTTGAAAGATGTAGCCAATATGATTGGCGCGAAAGCGGTCTCTCTGACTGGCACTTAAACTAGCAAGGTCAGTATCGAGTACAGATAGAGAGCCTGAAGTTAATGTGTTAATCCCCGTCAACAAAGCGAGCAAGGTCGATTTACCGCAGCCACTTGGACCTTTGATAAACACATGCTCGCCTTGTGTAATGTGTAATTTGGGGATGTGGATGGTTGGGTTGGTTGAACCGGGCCAGAAAAATTGGGCATCCTCTAGCTCGACAACATTTGGTGTGGTTTCAGTCATATTAAATCACCAAAGCTGTGGCGTGTAAGTGGGTACTCACACGCCACTCGTGTTATTTGATTACGATTTGGGTGTTATCTTTGCTTAATTTAATTGCTGATTGCATGGTATCAGTGAATATATTGACGCTGATGGACTCTGTAGTTGGGAATTGGTTAAACCAATCGGTTTGGATTTGGCTAAGCTGATTAACTTGTTCGCAATTGAAGCGATATTGCACCGAAAATTCACCGTGACCGCCATGATCGTGCGCCTCATCATGATCGTCATGGTGGTCATGTTTATCATGATGTTCATTATGATCATGGTGTTCGTGTCCTTCATGATCGTGATGTGCATGGTCATCATGGTCGTGCTCACTATGATCATGTTCCTCATGAGTTTCGCTTAGGTTGTGGCTCACGTAAGCTTCTTCAACATTACAATCAGCTTGTGAGTTAATAGCGAACAATGCGTTGCTGTCTTCGAGTGTAGCGACGGCTTGTTTAAGCGCTTGCTCTTGTTGTGCGTTTTCTGGAGCATGTTCGAAACCCACAACATCAGCTCCAGGAGCTGTGATCTCTACTAACAGATCTTTGCCATCTTGGGCGATATTAAACTCGACGTGACCATGCACATGAGCACCATGCTGGCGGTATTCGTTTGCATTCGCTGCTGTCGATAAAGTGAGGCCAATAGCAAGGGCTAAAACGTGTTTTGATGACATTGTATTTTTCCTAATTTTACTGGCATTAACCAAAGGCGGTATTGCTCAGATTCGAGTTTCACTAAGTTATTGTTCCTGACACACTAGGTGCGGAAATGAACTCAATAATTTTGAGTGTGGAATAGTTTGGAAATTAAGCAAAATAAGGAGGGGCACGAGCAGCGCCAAGAACTTCTTCGCCGTACACGAGATGCAAAAAAACATGATGATGCTGGGCGCGCGTAAAAGTCGGTGTAGAGAGGGTAGGTTGTACCTTTGCTATACCGTGTTGAACACCAGAAAATAATTGGCAATGATGATGGGTATGATGGTCGGGCGTCAGATCGACTTGATGGAGTACAACCGCAAAGTTCCAAGCGATCAGCAACGCAACACTGAAAAATAAAGCAGTGCGATACCAATATCTTAGTGTTTTTTGCTGGTGGTGGTACATCTGAGCTCCTCTTACCGACTGTTATAATATAACACCCATAATGAATAAAAGTTCACTCTTTTGTTGGCTAGCAGAAAAATTTAACTCCACACATACGTGCCGAAAAATATTGGTAATACTCTCTGTGGAAGTGTCGCACTTATAAAGAGCAGAGTTGT
The DNA here is from genome assembly GCF_033339195.1 of Vibrio sp. 811. NCBI lineage: Bacteria > Pseudomonadati > Pseudomonadota > Gammaproteobacteria > Vibrionales > Vibrionaceae > Vibrio > Vibrio sp. 811. The sequence continues at coordinate 270,795 of NZ_JAWOUB010000004.1, read as the reverse complement.
CACTGCCCATGCTTCTAATCAAATTCATATAGCTCCTTACAACAAGAACAAGGAGCCATTCAATGAAGCTAGATGTTCTGTTTAATAAGCTCAATGACTTTTGTTATCTCATCTTGCTCAAGTGCGCCCTCTTTGACAAACAGAACTTTGCCCGTTTTGTCTTGAACAATAATGGCCGAGCTTTCTTCTTTCAGGTCCCAAGTATTGGCAACTACGCCATTTTCATCAAGAACCATGGATGACCAAGGAAACTCTTTTTTGCTGTCTTGAGCTGAAGACTTCACGAAAGAGCCTGTCCCCCAAATTGCATCATCTTGGTTGATGATAGTCGTCGTCTGGTAGCTTTCTTGTGGAAAATTTGCCGCTGTTATTGCCGACATTAAAGGGGCATTCATCTCTTTTGAACTGCTACGGCCTGCGATGGCTTGAATAACACGAACTTTGCCTTGCATATGTTGAGTTGCCCAGGGTTGGTATGCAACGCCTTCGCCTTGTAAAACAATCTCGCCGTAAGCGGCAACATTGACAGGAGGAACGCTTTTTCCTACTGATAAGTTGTGTGCAAAGGTCAAGCTTGGCGTTAAGGCCAGTAGTAGAGGTAGGAGAGTCTTAGTTTTCATATTGTTATATTCCGTACGAGGTTTGGAAGCTTCCAGTATATATCCAGATCTTAGAAATTTGTAGGACCGTTTATAACATTTATTTAACGTATGGAGTGGTGTAATCTTGCGTTATATTTAGAATTTGCTAAAATGAGTTCCGTCGCAAATTGCGCATTAAGATTGCAGAGGAAAAATAAGCAATCCGTGTTTTCTCAAAGGAATTGAGGTGAGTTATGCTACGTGAGTTTGCTGTATATCGACCATTACAAGTGGCCCGTTTTGTTAAAACGTTGTTCAAAGGTCAGTTTTTTATTGTCGGGGTTGGTTGTTTTCAGTTCGACAATGGCAAAGTGTTACTACCTGACGTCAACGATTATAAAAGGCTCACCATCTTTAAAGAAGTCAACCAAGTGATAGCATCATTATCGGCTTAGTTAGCTTGGTACCCACTTAGATTTAGAAAAGAGCGACCATATCGGTCGCTCTTTTTGTTGCTGGTTAGGTTTATCCTTGGAGGCTTGGTGGGAAGCAAACTCCCGTTCCTCCGATGCCACAGTAACCATCAGGGTTTTTCGCCAAATATTGCTGGTGGTAGGTTTCCGCAAAGTAATACGGACCTGCTGGTTGTATTTCGGTGGTGATGTTCGCGCGTTGCTCTTCTTGCAGTGCTTGCTGATACAAGAGTTTCGATTTCTCTGCGCTCTCGAGTTGCTCCGTCGAATAAGTGTAAATTGCAGAACGATATTGAGTACCTAAGTCGTTACCTTGACGCATTCCCTGAGTTGGGTCGTGTTTTTCCCAAAAAACAGCCAGTAGCTTTTCTAATGAGATGACGCGTTCATCGAAAACGACTCGTACGACTTCTGTATGACCCGTTTTACCTGTACAGACCTCTTCATAGGTGGGATTGGGTGTGTACCCCCCAGCGTAACCGACCGAAGTAGATACAACGCCGTCGAGTTGCCAAAATACGCGCTCAGCGCCCCAAAAACAGCCCATTCCGAGCAAAATCTGCTGTTGGTGTGACGCAAGAGGCGCCTTTAGGTTAGATTTATTTACAAAATGATGATCGTCAATCTGCATTGGTTGATCTCTACCTGGCAAGGCATCTTCTATACTGATCAATGTTTGTTTGTTGAGCATGGTATTTGTCCTTCAATACGTGTCTTAAATTTGCGAACTTTTTCATTTCGTCTGTATCTGATGCTGTGATGACATAGACCGCGTTAAACCTATTAATATTACAGACTTAGAATCTAATTGGCGTTATCATTATTTACGTTTACTTAACCTCATTCAGCCATAAAAGCATGATAAAAAAAGCTCTCCCCACCATTGTTGGCCTGTTTGCCTTTTCTCATGGTGCCTATGCCGATGTTTCTTTGACTTTGAAAGGCATTGATGGCGCTTTAGAAGAGAATGTCAGTGCGTATCTGTCATCTATTCCAGAGAAGGATTACTCCACTTCTCTGCGTTTTCAAGCGAGATTAGATCAAAGTATCACTGAAGCGCTTAACGCGCTTGGGTATTATCATGCAAAAATTTCATACTCTATTCCCGAAGCGAATGATGAGTTAATTGTGCTCATCAAGCCGGGCTTGCCAGTGAAAGTGAAAGTCATGGATGTGGTCATCACTGGAGAGGCCAAGGACGATGAAGAATTTGCAAAACTTATTGAGCGCTCTCCGCTCAAAGTTGGCCAAGTTTTGAATCAAGGCCAATACGACAGCCTTAAGTCAGGCATTCGTAACTTGGCGCTTCAGCGTGGTTACTTCAATGGTGAGTTTACGCTAAGTCGATTAGAGGTTATCCCTGATCTGAACGAAGCTAATGTCCGTTTGCACTACAGCAGTGGAATACGTTTCAATTTTGGCGACGTTTCTTTTATTGGCAACCACATCTGGGAAGACCGTGTCGCATCACTACAACCTTTTAAAGAAGGGGACCCATACAACGTTTCGAAGCTGGGCGAGTTTAACCAGAAGCTATCAAATACGGAGTGGTTTTCCTCAGTTTTTGTTGAGCCTGAATTGGATAGGCTTGATGATGGCCGAGACTTGCCAATTAAAGTGTCTTTATCTCCTGCTTCGAAGAATCAGATCGAGACGGGTATTGGTTACTCAACGGATGTCGGCGTTCGAGGAACGTTGAAGTGGAAGAAACCTTGGGTGAGCTCCCGAGGACACAGTTTCAACACTGCTTTATCCCTATCTAAGCCAGAGCAAACCGTGACTGCTTCTTACAAAATTCCTTTAGAAGATGTCGCTAACGATTATTATCAAGTTCAATATGGGCTTAAAAACCTAGACAACCGTGACACACAGAGTATCGAGTCTAACCTTGCAGTGGAACGTCATTGGTTAGCAGACGGTGGTTGGCATAATACCGTTTATGTTCGTCATTTGTACGAGAGCTTTACGCAAGGTTTACAAGATGATGAATTCAACTTCGTACTTCCAGGTGCGACATTTTCTCGGACTAGGGTTCGAGGGGGCAATATGCCAATGTGGGGAGACAAGCAAAGCATCACTATTGAGTATGGTGATACCGCTATGCTTTCTGAAACTAGAGTGCTCCGCTTAATTGGCTCGACTTCTTGGATTCGTGGTATTGGAGAGAATCATCGTGGTTTGTTCCGCTTAGAAGGTGGTGCGAATATTACCGATGAACTTGAAAAGCTATCACCGTCGCTGCGTTTCTTCGCAGGTGGTGACAATAATATTCGTGGTTACGGCTATGAATCTATTTCACCTGTGGATGAGAGTGGTGCTTTGACGGGTGGTAAATACATTGTTAGCAGTACATTAGAATACCAATATCGTGTTTATGGAAACTGGTGGGCTGCAACGTTTTACGATATTGGTGATGCGTTTAATGAAACACCAGATTGGAAATCAGGTGCTGGTGTTGGTATCCGCTGGGCGTCTCCGGTGGGCCCTGTTAGTTTTGATTTTGCATGGGGGATGGATGCAAAACCAGAACGAGAGTTTCGTATCCACTTCTCATTGGGGCCTGAGCTATGATCAAAATGATGTTTAAGTGGACCAAATGGCTGTCGCTCAGTTTGATTGGTCTATTGCTGTTGCTCATCATTATTGTCGCGACAGTTTTATTTACCCACCCAGGCCTCAAATTTGCCTTGTGGGGAGCCGAAAAAGCACTACCACAATTGCAGATTGAAAAAGTGCAGGGTTCATTGTTTCCTCGCTTCGAACTGCATAACGTCAGTTTTGTCGATGAGTCTTTGAATATCGATGCCAAAGTCGAGCGTTTAGCTTTGGCAGTGAACTTCCGCTGTTTCTTTGACCCTAAGGTTTGTGTCGATGAGTTAAGACTGCAGGGGCTTGACTTTAAGATGCCTGAGCTACCGCTAGCAAGCGAGGAGCAAGAGGAAACACCACCACTGCGTTCTATCAGTACGCCAGTGCCAATTTTTGTTAATAAAGTCAGCTTTAATGATATCAATGTCAATGTGTTGGGCAATCAAATTGATTGGCAAACGTTCTCGACCGCTTTGTCGATGCAAGGCGATCGTTTGGTGATCGCACCTACCGCGTTGAAAGACATTAATGTGGCTTTAGCACCAAGTGAAGCTGAACCTGAAGCGGTTGTTGAAGAGCCGAAAGAAGCCGATGCTACGCCGCAAGATATTGTGTTACCCGAAGTATGGATTCCGCTGACGGTGGAAGCGCGTCGTCTTGATATTCACAATTTCAAACTGGCAGGTGAAACGCCAGTGATCGTCAATCATCTTGGTTTGGTTGCAAGAGCAGGCGGTGAGCGTGTTGATGTCAAAACATTAGAGCTCGACATGCCAGAAGTGGAGGGCAAGTTGAGCACACAAGTGACGCTTTCTTCTGATTACCCTATCAAAGCGCAACTGGACGCGTTAGTGAAGCAAGCGGATGCGAAGGGACAAAAACTGTCGCTTTCGGTCTCGGGTTCGGTTGGTGATTTGTCACTAAATGCTACGCTTTCTGAGCTTGTACAAGCGGAGATCAAAGGTGATATTCAACCGCTTAAAACGCAGTTACCGTTTGATGTCGCGATTAAAAATGTACAAGCGCAATGGCCGCTATTTGGACAAAGCGATTACCAGGTTTCTGTACCAAGCTTGGCGGCAAAAGGCTCACTTGACGGCTACGAAGTCGCATTAGAAACCAAAGCTTCGGGCAAAGATATTCCCGCTGTTGATGTCGCACTAAACGGCAAAGGTACGTTAGAGCAAATTGACCTCGAAAGCCTTGTAGTGAAAACCTTAGGGGGCGAACTCTCTGGGAAAGTCATGGCCAATTGGGCCGCGCCAATCAACTGGCAAGCTGACTTAAACCTGAAAAACATTCAACCAGGTTTACAATGGAAAGAAGCTGAAGGGGATATCAGCGGTAACCTTTCGACTTCGGGTTCGTTAACAGAACAAGGCGGTTGGCAAGTCAGTTTGCCTAAGTTAGACATTGACGGCATTTTGCGAGGGTATCCGCTGAATGTTGAAGGGCAACTTGAAGCGTCTGATAAAAACGGCAAAGGCGAAGACATCCAACTTACCACTCAGGGTTTGGCGCTTTCTCATGGTCCAAACCAACTCAGTGCAAAGGGTAAGATAGATAAGCAAATTCTGATGGATGTTGAGGTTAACTTCCCTGATTTTGCGAAAAGTGTTCCGGACCTTGCAGGTAAGATGCAAGGTAAAGTCGCACTACGTGGTAGCTTGAAAGAACCAGACATCAATCTTGATCTCGCTTTAAATCAGATTAACTGGCAGCAACAGGCGAACGTAGAAACGATCACCTTAAAGGGTGATGTGAAGCCTCTGCCAGCACCAAAAGCGAACATAAGCCTTATTGCGAACAACATTACCTATGACGACATAAAAGTTGATAGTGCTGACCTTGAAGTCTCTGGGGATGAAAAACTGCATCAACTGACGCTCGATGTAGTGTCTGACCTGGTGTCGACCAGTTTAGAAATTGAAGGGACATTCCAGCAGAAACCAGAAATGATTTGGGATGGGGCGCTGCGCCGCTTGACGCTGAGCTCGCAACAAGGCCCGTGGGCGTTGCAAAAATCGACCGCGGTGAAGGTCAATATCGACAAACAGATCGCGAACGTTCAAGCGCATTGTTGGTTGCAAGCGGAGTCGAGCGTATGTCTAACCGAAGACATTAGTGTCGGTAAGAGTGGCCAGGCGAAGTTAGCCATCAATGATTTTGATTTTGACCAAATCAAACAATTCCTGCCGCCAGAAACCAAGCTGCAAGGCTCGGTTAATGCACAGGCTTTTGCTAAATGGGCACCAGAGAAAAAGCCTGAAGTAACCTTAAGTGTCAATATGCCAAAAGGCCAAGTTGAACAAGCGCTTGAACAGCCAATTAAAGTCGGTTGGGAAAGCTTCAACTTTAAAGCAGCATTAGCGAAAGACAAGCTTGATGCCGAGTGGCTATTTGATGTGAAAGATAACGGTGACTTGTCTGGTAAGGTTTCTTTACTGAATGTCTCGTCTGAAAAGCCCACTATTGATGGTAAGGTTTCACTCTCTACGTTCCACTTGGACTTCTTGGCACCGTTGATTGGTGAGTACAGCTTGTTTAAAGCAAACATGAATACTGACCTAGCGATATCAGGTGACGTTATGCATCCGAAGGTGAACGGTCAGTTCTTGATTGACCAAATGAAGCTACAGGGTGAAGTCACACCGATAGATATAAACTCAGGGCAGGTCGTCATCAACTTTAAAGGCCATCAAGCGGACTTGGATGCCGGAATTTTAACCCCGGATGGTGAGTTGAACGTTACCGGTGATGCCGACTGGCAGGACTTACAGAACTGGCGCACTAAAGCGCGTGTTTTTGCTAAAGAGCTCAATGTTGATGTGCCTCCAATGGTAAAAATCAAAGTTGAGCCTGACATGACAATAGATGTGACCCCTCAGCTTGCGAAAATTGAGGGTGATATTAATTTGCCATGGGGAAGAATTGTCGTCGAAGAGCTTCCACCAAGTGCAGTAGGCGTATCGAGTGATACCGTTATTCTCGATAAAAACTTGCAGCCAGTGGACGATGTGGCTGCGATGCCGTTTGATGTGGAAACGAACATCAACATTAAAATTGGTGATGACTTCCAACTTGCCGCTTTTGGCTTAAAAGGTGGGTTGAAAGGGAGCCTAAACGTGACACAAAAAGACAAAGGTCCGTTCATCGTTGGTGAAGTGAATGTTGTCGATGGTTCTTATCGTTCGTTTGGTCAGGACTTATTGATTAAAGAAGGTAAGATTCTGATGAATGGTCCACCAGATCAACCTTACTTGTCTATCAAAGCGATTCGTAATCCAGACAATACCCAAGATGATGTCATTGCAGGGGTACAAGTGTCGGGCCCAGCATCTGATCCGAGTATAGAAATTTTCTCAGAGCCCGCGATGAACCAAGCCAATGCACTTTCTTATCTACTTCGTGGTCAAGATATTGATGGTGAAGCCGGTGGTAATGCAATGACTACTACCTTAATTGGTTTAAGCTTGGCGAAGAGTGGGCGTGTGGTTGGTGAAATCGGTGAAGCCTTTGGCGTACAGGATTTACAGCTGGACACTGCTGGGTCGGGCGATGATTCGCAAGTGACGGTGAGTGGTTATATTCTGCCTGGTTTGCAGGTGAAATATGGTGTCGGCATCTTTAACTCCCTAGGTGAGTTCACTGTGCGTTACCGATTGATGCAAGACTTGTATTTAGAAGCGGTATCTGGTGTAGATAGCGCCGTTGACCTACTCTATCAGTTTGAGTTCGATTAAAGTGCTTTAACCTAAGCATACACAGTCATGACTAAGGAGTGGTTATGCAGCATTTGATTTTTGTCTACGGCACGTTACGCAAGGGAGAGTACAACCATCAGTATTTGCGCTCGGCGCAGTTTCTTGGTTTACATGAAACGGATGCTCAATTTGCAATGTATGACTTAGGCCCTTATCCAGCGTTGTCTGTTGGGCAACGCTCGATTCAAGGTGAAGTGTATCTGATTGATGATGAAACCTTATCTGAGCTAGATAGGTTAGAAGATGTGCCAGTGGAATATCGCCGAGAGAGCATCGTTACGCCTTTTGGCCAAGCTTGGATCTACTTATATCAAGATACTGAGCAGTTAACCGAAGAAATCGCTTCCGGAGATTGGTGTCAAAAGGTGTGAGCTATACTGACATTATCAATAGCAACGAGCTAAACACTAAGGAGTCACGATGAAAACATTCGTAATTGGAGTAATGGCGTTGCTTCTTGCTGCATGTGCACAAACAACACTACCGACTTCGAATAATGTGACCGATTGGCAAGTGTTTGGTAAGCAGTCAGCTTTAGATGGATTACGGGAGTTATCTGAGGAGCGAATTGCGAAGCTGGATGATGTTAACCATGCGACGCCAGAACTGATAATGGCTTATCAAGCGGGTTACCAGCAAGGCAAACAAGAGTATTGTGAGCAAAGTGCTTATATGCTCGGTGTTATCGGGCGGCCGTATTTTGGCATTTGTGATGATGTTGACCCCTTCTTTCAACATGACTACGACGCTGGACGAATGTCTTCAGCAGGCGCACCTATCTAGTTGACACAGGTAAGATGAAAGCAAAAGAGCTGCCCTAGAGCAGCTCTTTTTAATTTTGTATCAGCAGTGATGCTTATTTTTTCTGAGCTCGCTCGTAAGATTCTAGGATTTCAGCTTTGGCGGCAGCAACATCTGCCCAACCATCCACTTTCACCCATTTGCCTGCTTCAAGCTCTTTGTAACGCTCAAAGAATTGCGTGATCTGCGCTTTCAGTAGTTCTGGGATATCGTCCACATCTTGGATGGGCTCGTACTCTTTCGAGATTTTTGAGTGGGGAACCGCAAACACTTTTGCATCTTCACCCGATTCATCTGTCATCTTCAAAACGCCAACAGGACGGCAGCGAATGACTGAACCTGGCATGAGTGGGTATGGTGTTGGTACCAATACGTCGACTGGATCGCCATCAAGAGACAGGGTATTGTTCACATAGCCATAGTTGCATGGGTAGAACATTGGTGCAGACATGAAACGGTCGACAAATACAGCACCAGAGTCTTTATCTACTTCGTACTTGATTGGATCTGCATTTGCAGGAATTTCGATAACGACATAGATATCTTCAGGCAGCGACTTACCTGCTGGTACATGGTTTAAGCTCATTAGAATATTCCTTTTCATTAACGATGAGTCACACAAAAGCGGCTTCATCTGATGATAAATTCGCGTTTCACTTTAGCGACAAAAACGCGGCAGGTAAACACCTGCCGCGTTGGACAAAGGTCTGAAATTATTCTTCGTCGCGGTGCAGTTCAAGGAACTCTTCAACTTTGCGAACCATGTTCTTCGAACCCACAAAGAAAGGTACACGCTGGTGCAACTCAGTAGGCTTGATGTCCATAATGCGATTCACGCCGTCCGATGCAATGCCGCCAGCTTGCTCAATGAGGAATGCCATAGGGTTACATTCGTAAAGCAGGCGTAGCTTGCCTTGTGGGTGGCTTTGTGTGCTTGGGTAAAGGTAGATACCGCCTTTCAGTAGGTTGCGGTGGAAATCAGCAACCAGCGAGCCAATGTAGCGAGAAGTGTATGGGCGACCGTCTTCTGGCACGTTTTCTTGGCAGTACTTGATGTACTTCTTCACCCCTTGAGGGAAACGAATGTAATTACCTTCGTTGATGGAGTAGATCTTACCATCATCAGGAATCATCATGTTTTCATGAGAAAGACAGAAGCTGCCGATAGATGGGTCGTAAGTAAAGCCGTTTACGCCGTTACCAGTTGTGTATACCAACATGGTGGAGGAGCCGTAAATTACGTAGCCCGCAGCCACTTGTTTGTGACCAGGTTGTAGGAAGTCTTCTTCAGTTGGTGGAGTACCGATTGGAGAAACACGACGGTAAATCGAGAAGATAGTACCAACAGAGACGTTCACATCGATGTTAGAAGAACCATCAAGTGGGTCCATCAGTACTACATATTTGGCGTTTTGGTTGAGTTCTTTATTGAACGCAACTGCTTCGTCTTCTTCTTCACTGGCAACGCCACACACTTGATCACGAGCTTCAAGCGCGGCTTTGAACTTATCGTTCGCGTAAACATCGAGCTTTTGCTGATCTTCACCTTGGACATTTTCCGTGCCTACAGCACCAGTGATATCACCGAGACCCGCTGCGTTGATTTCGCGGTTAACGATTTTTGCAGCTAAACGAATGGAGGCTAAAAGGGATGATAGATCACCGCTAGCGTGGGGGAAATCCGCTTGTTTTTCGACAATGAACTCGCCTAGGGTGCGCAGTCCTGACATGGTTAATCCTTACATTTTCATTTCATTGGGGGTAGTGCGCAAGTGAGCATCTCTTTATGGATGTTAAACGATTGCGCTGGATGTAAGTTTAAGTCGCAGATCTTTTTAATGGTAATGAAGTAACTGTTTGAGATCTCAATTTATTTGTAGACTTGTTTGAGGGATTCATCAGTAAGCAAGAGGTTGTACAGTCTGTGTTCAACCTTGTCATATTTGTGAAAGGGACTGCAAGAAGAAGGCTAAAGTCACTCGCTTTTCAGGCGGTAATCGCGATAATGAAAGCATTAAAAAACGCATTACAAGGTTTAGTTTATGCACATTCATATCTTGGGTATCTGTGGCACATTTATGGGCGGCGCAGCGATTCTAGCGCGCCAATTAGGACATAAAGTCACTGGTTCTGATGCCAACGTTTATCCGCCAATGAGCACACTGCTTGAGTCTCAAGGTATTGAAATTATTGAAGGCTTTGACCCGTCTCAACTCGACCCTCAACCAGATCTTGTGGTGATTGGTAATGCGATGAGCCGTGGCAACCCTTGTGTCGAGCATGTGCTCAACACTAACATGCGTTACACCTCTGGCCCGCAGTGGCTCAACGAGTTTTTGCTGCATGATCGTTGGGTATTGGCGGTATCGGGTACACATGGGAAAACGACCACGTCGAGCATGCTTGCTTGGATACTTGAAGATTGTGGTTATCAACCGGGTTTCTTAGTCGGTGGGGTACTCGGTAACTTCGGAGTGTCTGCTCGTTTGGGTGAAAGCATGTTTTTTGTCGTTGAAGCCGACGAATATGACAGTGCTTTTTTCGATAAGCGTTCTAAGTTTGTGCATTACCATCCTCGCACTTTAATCATGAACAATCTTGAGTTTGATCATGCCGACATCTTCGATGATCTAGAAGCGATCAAACGCCAATTCCATCATTTAGTGCGAACTGTACCGGGCAATGGATTGATCTTAGCGCCGAGGCAGGATCAAGCGTTAGCGGGTGTATTAGAGCGTGGTTGCTGGACAGAAAAGCAGTTTTCAGGTGTTGATGGCGACTGGCAAGCGCACAAATTAGTGCTTGATGGCTCAAAATTTGACGTTGCGTTGCAAGGTGAGAAGGTTGGTACCGTCGAATGGAATTTGGTGGGTGACCACAATGTGGATAATGCGCTGATGGCAATCGCTGCTGCACGACATGTTGGAGTCACTCCGGATCTTGCTTGTCAGGCATTAGGGCGTTTCATCAATACCAAGCGCCGTTTAGAGCTGAAAGGTGAAGAACAAGGTGTGACGGTTTACGATGATTTTGCGCATCACCCAACGGCAATTGAACTTACTGTCGGTGGTTTGCGTAACAAGGTAGGTGAAAAACGCATCCTTGCTGTGTTAGAGCCGCGTTCTGCCACCATGAAGCGTGGTGTACACAAAAACACACTTGCAGAGTCACTACACAGTGCAGATGAAGTCTTCTTGTTCCAGCCAGATAATATCGAGTGGTCTGTGCAAGACATTGCCGACCAATGCAAACAGCCAGCGTTTGTCGATGCGGATATAGATAACTTTGTAGCCAAGATCGTCGAACGTGCGCGAGCAGGTGACCAAATTCTAGTCATGAGTAATGGTGGCTTCGGTGGTATTCACGGAAAACTTCTTGAGCAGTTAAAACAAAAAGCCTGATTGATATGCAAAACAAAACACAACCCTCTCACAAAAAAGCCATCACGTTGGCATTAACGGGGGCTTCTGGTGCTCCCTACGGCCTTCGTCTTTTAGAATGCTTGGTTGCGGCGGATTATCATGTCTACGTTCTGATTTCTTCGGCAGCTCGTGTTGTGATGGCAACCGAGCATAATCTTAAGCTGCCAAGTGGTCCAGAAGCAGCGCAGCAAGCATTGGTAGAGCACCTGAACTGCAATCCCGATAACATCACCGTTTGCGGTAAAGATGACTGGTTCTCACCGGTTGCGTCTGGTTCTGCTGCACCAAAGCAAATGGTGGTTTGCCCATGTTCTGCGGGAAGCGTTGCAGCGATTGCGCATGGTATGTCAGATAACTTGATCGAACGGGCCGCTGATGTAGTAATGAAAGAGCGCGGGCAGCTGTTGCTCGTGGTTCGCGAAACGCCATTCTCAACGCTACATCTTGAGAACATGCACAAGCTATCGCAAATGGGCGTCACCATCATGCCAGCGGCTCCGGGTTTCTACCATCAGCCAAAGAGCATTGAAGACTTAGTGGACTTTATGGTGGCGAGAATTCTCGACCACTTAGGTATTGAGCAAGGTTTGGTGCCTCGTTGGGGTTATGACCAGCGTTCGTGAGCTGATTGTGTAACCACTCAAATACCTTTACAATCCATCCAACTCATCGGGGAGCAAACCCATTTAGCATTGAGTCAATCAATGCATTGGGGCGCTGAGACCTAAGTGTTTAACTAGGGACCCGTATTACCTGAACCAGATAATGCTGGCGTAGGAATTGAGTCTGGATATTGGAAGTCCTTAATAGCCGCCTCAAACCCTGTGCCGCTCAACTTATTTCTCTGAAATACTCATGGAGAGCGAGCAGTGAAACCCACTCTAAATCTGATTGCCCTAGCTGCAATTACTTCAACTTCAGCGTTTGCCGCTGAAAACACATTAACCATCTATACCTACGACTCTTTTGCCGCAGATTGGGGGCCGGGTCCTAAAATCGAGCAAGCTTTTGAAGCAAAATGTGGCTGTGACGTTAACTTCGTAGCGTTGGACGATGGTGTGTCGATTCTGAATCGTCTTCGTCTTGAAGGCGGTAATAGCAAAGCGGACATCGTATTAGGTTTGGATAACAATCTGATGGCAGAAGCGAAGAAAACCGGTCTGCTTGTCGAGCACGATGTGGATACGGCTAACACAGTGTTACCAAACGGTTGGAGTGACACGACGTTTGTACCGTACGATTACGGCTACTTCGCGTTTGTGTACAACAAAGAGAAACTGGCTAATCCGCCGAAAAGCATGAAAGAGCTGGTGGAAACGCGCGACGATCTGAAAGTGATTTACCAAGATCCACGGACTTCAACGCCGGGCCAAGGCTTGATGCTATGGATGAAATCTATTTATGGCGACGATGTGACGCAAGCGTGGCAGAAGCTAGCGAGCAAAACCGTAACGGTCACGAAAGGTTGGTCTGAGGCGTATTCTATGTTCCTCAATGGTGAGTCCGATTTAGTGCTTTCTTACACCACTTCACCTGCGTACCACTTAATTGCGGAAAACGATTCGAAGTTTGCTACGGCGAATTTTGCTGAAGGCCACTACATGCAAGTTGAAGTCGCCGCCAAAGTGAAAGGGGCAAAAAATTCAGAACTTGCTGATCAATTTATGAGTTTCATTTTAAGTGATGAGTTCCAATCGGCGATGCCAACGGGTAACTGGATGTACCCAGTCACTGACGTTGAGTTACCTAAAGGTTTTGAAACTTTGAGTGTTCCAAGCAAGTCGTTGAGCTTTAGTGCTGATGAAGTGGCAAAAATGCGTAAGTCTTGGATTCGCGAATGGCAAAGCGCATTGACGTTTTAGCTGACGTTTCCATCCTCATCTGAATGAGATAGGTTTTACCTTTGAATTCTGTTCCAAAAATAGGTTTAGGGGTCGCGATGATCATCGCGACCTTTGTTATTTCTGCCCTAGGTGCTTTGATTGTTCAAGCCCCTTCACTTGATGTGTCTGTGGTATGGGGCGACCCGTACTATCAACATGTCACCAAGTTCAGTTTCTACCAAGCGTTTCTTTCCACATTGCTCAGTGTTGGCTTTGCCATTCCAGTAGCGCACGCACTTTCGCGTCGCCAATTTATTGGTAAATCATTACTGCTTAAGCTGTTTGCATCGACACTGGTTTTGCCGGTTTTGGTTGGTGTTTTTGGGCTGTTAGCGATTTATGGCAACAGTGGTTTGTTGGCGCAGTGGTTGCAAAGTTTCGACACTAAACTGCCATTCTCTATTTACGGTTTGAACGGCATTTTACTCGCCCATGTGTTCTTTAATTTACCTTACGCGGCACGATTGCTTCTGCAAGCCTTGGAGTCTATTCCTGCCGAGCAGCATAAGCTTTGCGCGCATCTTGGGATGAGCCATTGGGATAAGTTTCGCTGGGTAGAATGGCCGCGTTTAAGGCAGCAGCTTCCCCACGTTTGTGGGTTGGTGTTTATGTTGTGCTTTACCAGTTTTGCCACTGTAATGGCGTTGGGGGGCGGGCCAAAATCCACCACCATTGAATTGGCCATTTACCAAGCGATTAAGTTTGATTTTGATTTACAAGCTGGGGCGTTATTGGCGCTGTGGCAGATGCTGTTATGTGGACTGCTTGCTATTGGAGTGCAGAAGTTAACAAGGCCTGTTTCTATCAGTGCTGGAAGCACATCGGTACAGCAATATTTGACGAAGGATCATGGGTGGTCAAAAGCTTGGGATAGCTTTTGGATCATAGGTGCCTTTTTACTGGTAATACCGCCGTTATTGATGGTGTTACTGAGTGGCATCAACCAACAAGTTTGGACAGTATTAACCGATGAGCGTTTTTGGTCTGCGCTATTGAACTCCCTCAAAGTCGCCTGTGTCGCTAGCGCGCTTGCGGTCGCTGCAGGGGTGTCCATACTATTGACCAGTCGCCGTTGGCGGTTGCAGTACAAAAACACGCGAGCCGATCAGATAGAGTTAATCGGCACCATTATTTTGGTGACTCCAGGTCTGGTGATTAGCACCGGTTTATTCTTACTACTGCGCGCATTTACCGATGTTTTTAGCTTGGCATTTTTTGTCGTGATTTTGGTGAACGGTTTGATGGCTTTGCCTTACGTGATCAAAACGCTAGCGCAGCCAATGCTGCACATTGAACAACAGTATCAGTATGTATGTGCCAGCTTAGGCATGCGTGGCTGGCAACGGTTTAAAGTGGTGGAGTGGCAGGCGCTACGCAAGCCGTTTGCACATGCGTTTGCGATCAGCTTTATGTTTGCGATTGGCGATTTAAGTGCTATTGCGTTGTTTGGCGGACAAGAGTTCCGCACTTTACCTCTGTATTTATTCCAGCTGCTTGGCAGCTATCAGATGGACGCGGCTGCGGTGGTATCGGTGACCTTATTGTTGTTGAGTGTGGGCTGTTTTGCCTTGATTGAGAAAGTATTGAAAACGAAGGAGAGAGCGTAATGTTAGTGTTGGATGATGTGCAGTACACCTACCAACGTGAACTGTTTCGTTTTGACTTAACGATTGAGCAAGGACAGATTGTGTCGCTGATGGGACCAAGTGGGGCAGGGAAGTCAACCTTGCTGGCGTTGGTGGCAGGATTCATCCATCCTGACCGTGGTGATATTTGTGTTGATGGTGAGTCCATTGTGCGTAAAGAGCCTTATCTGCGTCCGTTCTCTATGTTGTTCCAAGAGCACAATTTGTTTGCTCACTTATCGGTGCGTGACAACATCGGTTTGGGCTTACACCCAGGGCTAAAGCTTACGGTGGACCAAAATCGTCAGATTGAACAAGCCGCGCAGCAAGTTGGTGTTGCAGAGTACCTCGACCGTTTGCCAGAGCATCTTTCTGGTGGCCAGCGTCAACGTGTTGCCTTAGCGCGTTGTTTTGTTCAGCCTCATCCCATGTGGCTATTGGATGAGCCGTTCTCGGCGCTTGATCCGGTGTTGCGTGAAGAGATGCTGAGCTTGGTAAAAAAACTCGCAGCAGAGCGGGGAATAACCGTATTGATGGTCACGCACCATTTAAGCGATGCCAAAGCGATTGCCAGCCACTTTGTGTTTGTGGCAGATGGTAAAGTGGAAGCCGCGGGTGATATGTCTGCATTGAGTGAACAGCATGCTAGTGAGAAGCTTGCGGCATTTATCCGAGCAGCATGCTAGTGCCTGATAGTTGCTAGGTTATGCTTCTCCGCAGCACAAACCATGCCGAGGGCCAAATTCAAATTGAGATCTTAAGCTCATGATATGGTCAATCATTGCTTGTACACGCCGTGGGCGGTTTGCTCCAGGACGATAGACTAAATAAATAGGCATTGGTACCGTGTGCCATTGCGGTAACACTCTGACTAAGGTGCCACTTTCTAGCTCTTGCGTCATGTTCTGCACAGGTAAGTTAGCGATGCCTAGTCCTTTAAGTGCGCCTTTCAATATTGCTTCTACAGTTGTACTTGAGAAGTTACTGGTTATTGAAACATTGACGGTATTATCGTGTGAGATCAGCGTCCAAGGCCCTATTTCTGAAACATATTGATACCTCAAACAGTTGTGTTTTGTCAGATCTTCTGGCGTTTCAGGTACGCCGAACTCAGCTAAATACTCAGGGCTAGCAGCCAGGACTCGAGTGGTATAGCCTAATTTTTTTGCGATCAATCGATCATCAACTATCTGACCGACTCGAATTGCCATATCAAAGCCGTGTGAAAACAGATCAACAAAATCGTTCGATGCTTCTAACGCAATTTGTACTTTTGGCCATTGTTTTAAAAATGGCAAAAAGATGTGTTCCGCCATATACGCATCCAACGCTGGTGGCGCGGAAATACGCAGCCGGCCTTGGATCTGTTGTTCCATCTCCTGTACGTCATGGCCAATTGAGTGGAATTCCTCAACTAAGCTTGCAGCACGCTCTAAAACCATTTGGCCAGCTTCGGTGATCACTAACTTTCGGGTTGTGCGCTCTAGCAGTTTGGCTTCAAAGTGTTGTTCGAGTTTGGTTATGGCTTTACTAACAGTAGATTTTGGTAGGTTTAACTCCAGCGCGCACTTGGTTAAGCTCAGTAGTCGACAGCTTGTGACAAAGATAGAAAGCGTTCTAAAGTCAATTGTTTCTAAATTGCGAACAATCACTTTCAATTATCCATATTGTTTCAATATTAATCTGATTATAGTCTGGCACCTCATCCTTAGCCATCAAGTTATTGTCATTTGAGGTAAACACCATGTCCAACTCTGTAGACTTATTTTCTCCTATCGAACTCGGTCAATTAGCATTAGATAACCGTGCCATTATGGCGCCTTTAACGCGAGCTCGTGCTGGCGCAGACCATATTCCTAATGACCTTATGGTTGAATACTACGCTCAACGTGCGAGTGCCGGACTTATCATTGCTGAATGCACCATGGTGATGGAAGGTACGTCTGCTTTCATGGCAGAGCCGGGCATTTACAACGAAGAGCAAATCGCAGCTTGGAAAAAGGTAACGGATGCGGTTCATGAGAGAGGCGGTAAGATTGTACTGCAAATTTGGCATGCGGGACGAGCTTGTCATCCTGATCTGAATGAAGGAAAAACACCTGTAGCGGCGAGCGCATTGGCCATTCGTGATGAATTAGTCCATACCCCTTCGGGTAAGCAAGCATATACGGTACCACGAGCACTCGAAGTGGATGAGATAGCTTCCATTGTTGCGGCGTTTAAACAAGGTGCAGAAAACGCCAAGAAAGCAGGCTTTGATGGGGTCGAGATACATGGCGCCAATGGTTATCTTATTGATAACTTCCTTCGTGACGGTTCAAATTTGCGTACCGATGAATACGGTGGTTCGGTTGAAAATCGTGCTCGATTTTTACTTGAGATAGTGAAAGAAGTCGTTGAGGTGTGGGGACCTGGAAGAGTCGGTCTGCGCACATCTCCGCTAAATGGATTTAATGACATGAAAGACAGTGATCCAGTTGGCTTGGTGCGTTACTTAGCAGAGCAACTTAATTCTTTCGATCTTGCTTATTGGCACGTGATGCGTGCGGATCTGAAAGGCGTACAAAAAGCAGATGTTCTCAAGCCAGCACGCGAAAACTATCAAGGTCACTTAATGGCGAACGTGGGCTACAGTGCACAAGAAGCGGCAACAGCAATTGCAGAAAACAAAGTTGATGTGGTCGCATTTGGCGTTCCCTTTATCGCAAACCCAGATTTAGTTGAGCGATTTAAGAAAAATGCACCTCTTAATGAGGCGAAACCAGAACACTTTTATTTGGGTGGAGCAGAAGGTTATACCGATTACCCAGTGATGGCATAACCCTTACTTGTTTCATATAAAAAGGACGCTAATGTTAGCGTCCTTTTTCGTTTCTGTATTTACTTAGCCTTGCGGTTTTACGACCATCACATTGATTGGAGAATATTCCACAACCTTACTCGCGACAGAGCCAAGCATTACTTTATTGATTTTAGAGCGCTTGTGGCTTGGCATAATGATGAGATCAGCGCCTAAACGTTCTGCATAATCAAGAATGGTCGCGTAGGCCTTGCCTTCAGCAACATGCACTTGGTAAACCACATCTTCAGCAATATGCTCATTAGCGAAAGTTTTTAGTTGCTGCTTCACGTCTTGCTTCATTT
This sequence comes from Vibrio sp. 811, assembly GCF_033339195.1. NCBI lineage: Bacteria > Pseudomonadati > Pseudomonadota > Gammaproteobacteria > Vibrionales > Vibrionaceae > Vibrio > Vibrio sp. 811. Next base: position 252,513 of record NZ_JAWOUB010000004.1, on the reverse strand, counting down.
TGGCCGCAGCATCTTTCGGAAAGTATGTGGCAACCATCGACATGTGAATACCAGGTAGTACAGTCAGAAGATGGATTTGAGCATTTGCTTGCTTTGCCTGCCAAACCGCTAGTTCAACCGCTCGGTCTGAAAAGCCTTGGTCATTTAGATCAACCGGAACAAGAATTTGTTTGTACATTCAATGTCTCTCATTAAGGCCCCTTTATCCTCGGGGCCAAATCGGTTATGCGCTCAATTGTTCCTTACGAGCACGACGTTTTTGGTTCATTGCAAGCACCAGCAAAATCATTAAGCATGGTACAAACACCCACTCTTTCATCGGACGGTCTGCATCCTGGATAACCCACTTGATTTCCCAATCAAAGTCGATACCTGCGGACTCTGCTGGACTACCAAATTCAACCATATCGACAATCATTTTGTTGTCACTTTCGGTCAGCATCAGACCCATAGATGAAATACGTGCGTCTGCTGTTGTCGCACTGTCTTCGAATGGAAGACGAACCGTTTTCTCAATGTAGTCGCCCTCAAGGTTTTCACCGGCAACACGTAACTCCAATGATTCTCCTACATTTAGTGTTTCCGTGATTTGAGCTACCTCAACGCCAGGAGAAAGAACTTTCGCTGGGTACAGCATGTCCCACCAAAAACCTGGACGGAAAAACGAAAACGTCAGTACTAATAATAGGACTGTTTCCCACCACTTGTTACGCGTGAACCACCACCCTTGAGTTGCCGCAGAGAAAATCAGCATTGCAATGATCGATGAGATGACCGTGAGTGCCAAATGCCACCAAGAGTCGATCCCCATTAACAATAACTGGGTATTGAACACAAACATGAACGGCAAAATAGCGGTTCGAATATCGTAAGTAAAACCTTGGATACCGGTACGAATTGGATCTGATTTCGCAATTGCGGCTGCTGCAAAAGCTGCAAGACCTACAGGTGGGGTATCGTCGGCCAAAATACCAAAGTAGAAAACGAACAAGTGCACCGCTATCAACGGAATAATCAAGCCATGCGCCGCGCCGAGCGTAACAATAACCGGCGCCATTAGCGTAGAGACCACGATGTAGTTCGCCGTTGTTGGCAGACCCATCCCCAGAACCAAGCTAATGATGGCGGTAAACAGCAGCATAAGAATGATACTGCCACCAGAGATAAACTCGACGAAGTCGGTCATCACTAGGCCGATACCCGTTAGTGTAACAACACCAACAACGGTGCCCGCTGCCGCGGTTGCAACGCCGATACCAATCATATTGCGCGCACCAGAAACTAAGCTCTCGGCAAGATCGACAAAGCCATCTTTGGTTTGCTGAAGCATGTCTCCTTGCTTTGACAGCAGTGCAATCAACGGACGTTGAGTCAGCAAAATGAAAATCATGAATACCGTTGCCCAGAATGCCGAAAGGCCAGGTGAGAAACGTTCGACAGTCAAACACCAAACCAATACGACGATAGGGAGTAGGTAGTGCAAGCCTGACTTAACGGTTGGGCCAGGATCAGGTACTTCTGTTAATTCTGCATCAATCTCAATTGCGCCATCTTGCACGTGATTTGCTGAGACTTTCACCAACCCAACGTACGCGATTAATAGTGCGACGGTAACAATTGGTGTCGCGGCATCACCAAAGACGTCCTTTGTCCAACCCACTCCGTAGTAAACCAATGCGCTGATCACACACAATCCTAAGATTGTGCCAGTAAAGGACAGCAGACTTTGTACTAGTGTTGGGTTGTGGCGACGAGGAAGGCCCGTCATGCCTGCTTTACATGCTTCAAGGTGAACAATGTAAATTAAAGCAATATAAGAGATTAGCGCTGGAAGTAGGGCAGCTTTAATCACCTCAACGTAGGAGATACCGACGTATTCCACCATCAAAAATGCTGCTGCACCCATGATTGGCGGTGTTAACTGACCATTGGTTGAAGCCGCTACCTCTACCGCACCCGCTTTTGTGCCGGGAAAGCCAACACGCTTCATCAGTGGAATCGTAAAGGTGCCAGTTGTTACTACGTTTGCGATTGAAGAACCAGAAACCAGACCAGATAAACCTGATGCAACAACGGCCGCTTTAGCTGGACCACCTTTCATATGGCCAAGCAACGAGAAGGCAACTTTAATGAAGTAAGCACCAGCACCAGCGCGTTCCAGCATTGCTCCAAACAATACAAACAAGAAGACAAAAGAGGTAGAAACACCTAGCGCAACTCCAAATACGCCTTCAGTTGTTAGCCACAAGTGAGACATGGCCTTGTTCAAGCTTGCCCCTTTGTGCGCGATAACGTCAGGCATGTAAGGGCCTGCAAAGGTGTAAGTAAGGAAAACAGCAGCCACGACCATTAATGGTGGACCAAGTGCTCGGCGTGTTGCTTCTAAAAGGAGGAGCATACCGATAACAGCAACAACGATATCAACTGTTGTCGGTGCGCCTGAGCGTCCTGCTAGCTCAGTATAAAAAAGGTATATATAGGCTGCTGAAAAGCTGCCAGCCAACGCGAGTATCCAATCAACAAGAGGGATATGATCGCGAGGAGAATTCTTCATCGCTGGATAAGCAGTGAAAGCCAAAAAGATCGCGAAAGTAAGGTGGATAGATCGCGCTTCCGTGTCGTTCAGTACGCCAAAATTGAAAATAAATGGTAACGGGGATGCGTACCATAATTGAAATAGTGACCAACACAGAGGAACAAACCAAAGGATTCGTCCTTGCATTCCCGAAGGGCTACGTGCACCTGTGTCTGCCTGAGCCACCATTTCTTGCACATCTTGTGACGGAGCTTGATTCGTCGCCATGTACTTTTTCCTTATTATTGATGGTCCTGTCTGATTTTTATCGAGAACCACACTTCGCCTCTATCAGTGTAGTGAATGGAGCGAAGTTTGCTTTCGAGTATTTTGCTGCCTGAACTCAAAGTGTTGATTGTTGGATACTCTGTTAGGCGGCGTTTAAGTTTTCTTGGGTATGAGCTCGCAGTTTTCAGAAGAAAACTGGCGAATGAAGCATACAGTTAGAACGTGCTACAACCTGTATGCTCAAACAGGCAGAAAATATTCTTTCCTGCCTGTATGTAGAGTCTGAGGAAATTACTTAATTAGACCCATTTCTTTGTAGTATTTTTCTGCACCTGGGTGAAGAGGAATAGAAAGACCAGCTTTCACCATGTCTTCTTTCTTCAAGTTTGCGAATGCAGGGTGTAGACGCTTGAAGGTATCAAAGTTTTCAAACACAGCTTTTGCCACGTTGTAAGCGACATCGTCTGAAACATCAGAGGTCGTTACCATTGTTGCTGCAACACCAAAGCTGTTTACGTCTTTGTCTGTACCGCGGTACATACCAGCCGGTACTGAGCTAAAGGCGTAGTATGGGTTGTCGGCAACAATTTTATCGATTTTAGGGCCTGTTGCTGAAACTAGCTTCGCATCACATGATGTGGTTGCTTCTTTGATTGAACCGTTCGGGTGGCCGACCATGTAAATGAAGGCGTCAATTTTGTTATCACAAAGTGCCTGAGAGCGTTCAGAGCCTTTTAGCTCAGACGCCAATTTGAAGCTGTCGTTTGTCCAACCCATCGCTTCCATGACAACGCCCATCGTTGCACGGTCACCAGAGCCTGGATTACCGATGTTTACGCGCTTACCTTTCAGGTCTTCAACGTTTTCAATACCTGAATCTGCACGCGCAATGATGTTGAAAGGTTCTGTATGAAGAGAGAACATTGCGCGTAGCTTCTTGTACGGGCCTTGTTCTTCAAACTTGCTCGTACCGTTGTAGCCGTGGTACTGCCAATCCGATTGCACGATACCAAAATCTAATTCGCCTGCACGGATAGTGTTAACGTTGTAAATTGAGCCACCAGTCGATTCTACTGAACAACGGATGTTGTGGTCTTTACGACCTTTATTTACCAACTTACAGATAGCACCACCAGTTGGGTAGTAAACACCTGTCACAGAGCCAGTACCGATGGTAATAAACTCTTGAGCGTTAACTGCGCCTGCGCCCATTACGGCTGCAGCGATAGTGCCTACTTTGAGAAGTTTGTTAAATGCCATGAATTTCCCTTCCTTATATTCATTATTTACCCGGAAATAACCATAAATCACTTCTGGAGTTTCCTATTTGGAAACGGCACCTTTTTCAATCCAATCGTTTGAAAAAGCGAGCGAATCATAACAAAAAATTGGCAGAAAATTATCCAATTGTTAAATGTTATAGTTGATAAGTCTGAATTTTGTATCAGGGGATAGGATTCAATTTGTGATTTAATTCTTTTTATAACAATTACTTAATTAACGTTTAGTGACTGAAATGAAAAAGATCAATTGCGTGATGTTAATCACAAAACGGATGGTTAAAGAATGAGCGGAGTGAGCAAAAAATTTACATAAATTATGGGCTACAAAATGAGACTTCTTTTATAACCCACAATGAGTTAGCTGATTGAAGCTTTATAGAACTTAACCAGTATATTCGAACAGCTCGCACACTGATTTGAAGAGTTGCTCAGTCGTAATTGCCATGGTTGGCGTAATGAAAATGGTATCGTCACCCGCGACAACACCAAGAATACCTTCGGATTTACCGAGTGAATCAAGCAAGCGAGCAATCAACTGCGCTGCACCTGGGCCGGTGTGAATTACTACTAACGCTGCGTTACGATCGATGTCTAGTACCAGTTCACGCAGAGAGCTGCTGACTGTTGGGACACCTAGCTCAGCAGGAAGACAGTAAACCATTTCCATTTTTGCATTGCGCGTACGGACGGCGCCAAATTTAGTCAGCATACGTGAGACTTTAGATTGGTTGATACTCTCAAACCCTTGCTGTTTGAGTGCGTCAACAATCTCGCCCTGTGAGCCAAAGCTTTCTTCTTTTAACAGGGCTTTAAAGGCGCGAACTAAGTTGTCTTGTTTTTCTGAATTGCGCATAGTCATTACAAATCTCTTATTACGGGTAAGCAATTTTGCATATTCTCGCATATATATTCAGGCGGTGCCAAAGAGTCCCAGGATTATGTTAGATGCGTCACTGTAAACTATATACCACATAGAATTCTTTAGCGCGCTGAAGTAGGGCTGTATCTGTTTTCTTGAATTCCTTGTCATTTCAACAGAATAAAAGAATAATCCAAGCCCCATTTGTAGCACGGTAACAGCGAGTTGCGCGAGGTCGCAAAGCTAGCGTTAATTGATTGTAATCAAGTTGTGATTCCGATAGCTTTATTTAAGTTGGTTACAAACTACCCTACGAATACGTTTATAAGAGAAATACTCTCAAGGAGAACTACATGAAAGTAGCCGTTATTGGTGCCGCTGGTGGCATCGGTCAAGCCCTGGCCCTTCTACTTAAGAACCGTCTTCCTGCTGGTTCTGATCTAGCCCTATATGATATTGCTCCAGTAACTCCTGGTGTGGCCGCTGATCTTAGCCACATCCCTACGCCAGTTTCTATCAAAGGTTACGCTGGTGAAGATCCTACTCCAGCACTAGAAGGCGCGGATGTTGTGCTAATTTCTGCTGGTGTTGCGCGTAAGCCAGGTATGGATCGTGCGGATCTATTTAATGTAAACGCTGGTATCGTTAAATCGCTAGCGGAGAAGATTGCGGTTGTTTGTCCGAAAGCTTGTGTTGGTATCATCACAAACCCTGTAAATACAACAGTGCCAATTGCTGCTGAAGTTCTTAAAAAAGCGGGTGTTTATGATAAGCGTCGTCTATTTGGTGTAACAACGTTGGATGTTATCCGTTCAGAAACGTTTGTTGCTGAGCTAAAAGACAAAGATCCAGGTGACGTTCGCGTGCCAGTAATTGGTGGTCACTCTGGCGTAACGATCTTACCTCTACTGTCTCAAGTAGAAGGTGTTGAGTTTACAGCTGAAGAAGTAGAAGCATTAACGAAACGTATTCAAAATGCAGGTACTGAAGTTGTAGAAGCGAAAGCGGGTGGTGGTAGTGCAACACTATCAATGGGCCAAGCTGCATGTCGCTTTGGTCTGTCTCTGGTTCGTGCTCTTCAAGGTGAAGAAGGCGTAGTTGAGTGCGCTTACGTTGAAGGCGACGGCGAACACGCGACGTACTTCGCGCAACCTGTGAAACTGGGTAAAGAAGGCGTTGAAGAAGTACTAAGCTACGGCAAACTCAGCGATTACGAAAAGTCTGCATTAGACGGTATGCTAGAAACACTAAATGGCGACATCAACATTGGTGTTGAATTCGCAAAGTAATCTAGAAAGCCTATATAAGAAGAAAGCCGATCATTTTGATCGGCTTTTTTGATCCTTGATTTCTCAACTTCGTAAAAATGGTCGAATAAAACCACGTAGTGAAGGAGAAGATGATGGAAGCGAGTCGAATCCGTAAAGGCATGGTTGTTGAGTGCCAACAAGGCGTCGGTACGATATTAGTGGTCGACCATGAAGCAGAGACGGTATTGTTGTCCAAACAAGGGACTGAACAGCAACTCGCCGTTAGCTTTGATGAAATAGAAGATGATCCACAACTGCATGGCGGTAGTGACAGATATTACTAGCGCCTCGGGGCGTCGTCATTAGGTATCAAACGTAAAAAAGGAAGAGCATGCTCTTCCTTTTTGCTATAAGTCTTGCGTTATGGGTAGCTATTGATTACTTCGTGCGTTGTACTGCGACATGAGCCAGAGTAACAAGCGCTTGTTTGTATTCAGACTCTGGCAACACTGATAGTTCTGCGATTGCTTTGTCTGCTTCTTCTAGAGCTTTTTGCGTTGTGTATTCCAGAGAGCCTGCTTCTTTCATGACCGCAAGAATTTCTTCTAAGCGATCCATGCCATTCGCTTTCTCAATCGCTTCACGAATCATGATGGCGTTTTCTGGTGTGGTATTACGCATAGCATGGAGTAGAGGTAAAGTTGGCTTGCCTTCGGCCAAGTCATCACCCACATTTTTACCCATGTCTTCGCCATCAGAAGTGTAATCCATGACGTCATCAATGAGCTGAAACGCAGTGCCTAGATACTTACCGTAATTTTGCATTGCGATTTCAACATGCTCAGGAGCATCATTTAAGATTGCACCGATTTGAGTTGCGGATTCAAATAAGCGCGCAGTCTTAGAGTAGATGACTTGCATGTAGCTTTCTTCTGTCGTGTCAGGGTCGTTACAGTTCATCAACTGCTGTACTTCACCTTCGGCGATCACGTTTACGGCATTGCTCATTAGTTTAAGGATCTTCATGGATCCTAGTTCCGTCATCATCTGAAATGAGCGTGTATAGATAAAGTCCCCAACTAATACGCTAGCCGCATTGCCAAATGCTGCATTCGCAGTGGCTTTACCACGGCGCATGTCTGATTCATCTACCACGTCATCATGCAGCAAAGTCGCTGTATGGATGAACTCAATAAACGCAGCTGCCATTGTATGACCATTGCCTTGGTAACCAAGTGCACGGGCTGACAGTATCGCTAAAAGCGGTCTTAGACGTTTGCCTCCACCACTCACGATATAAAAACCGAGCTGGTTGATTAAAGAGACATCAGAATTAAGTTGGGCTTGAATTGTTTCATTCACTTTTGCCATGTCATCGGCAGTAAGCGCTTGGATAGTTTTAAAATCCATCGTATATCCGGCTGAAGTTAGACCCTGCAAGGCTTATTCGATTTATATAATTGTCGAATAATACACTAAAAAACGTTGATTAATACATTACTAAAGGGCATGATTGCCGCACTTTTCTTTGGCGATTAGCTTTTCGCCAATTTTTTCAAAATATGGCTTGTCATAGGAGCATCTATTCTGTAGAATCTGCGCCCTATTGATGATTAGTTTAGCGCACACCCTCAAGAAAGGCTGTGCGGAAAAAGCGGAGTAAAATATGTACGCTGTTTTCCAATCTGGTGGTAAACAACACCGTGTAAGCGAAGGTCAAACTCTTCGTTTAGAGAAATTAGACGTTGAAACTGGTGCAACTGTAGAATTTGATAAAGTTCTTCTTGTTGCTAACGGCGAAGACATCAAAGTTGGTGCTCCTCTTGTAGAGGGCGGCAAAATTGTTGCTGAAGTTGTACAACACGGTCGTGGCGATAAAGTTAAAATCGTTAAGTTCCGTCGTCGTAAGCACTCTCGTAAGCAACAGGGTCACCGTCAGTGGTTCACTGAAGTGAAGATCACTGGTATCAACGCTTAATCTATTAGGAGAGTTTAACAATGGCACACAAAAAAGCTGGTGGTTCTACTCGTAACGGCCGCGATTCAGAAAGCAAACGTCTAGGTGTTAAGCGTTTCGGTGGTGAATCTGTACTTGCAGGTAACATCATCGTTCGTCAACGTGGTACTAAGTTCCACGCTGGTAACAACGTAGGTATCGGTAAAGACCACACTCTATTCGCTCTTACTGAAGGTAAAGTGAAGTTCGAAGTGAAAGGTCCTAAGAACCGTAAGTTTGTAAGCATCGAAGCTGAGTAATTAGGTTTTTAACCAAATTACTTAATAGCTTTAAGCTGAATTCAAAAGCCCTGCCGAATCGGCGGGGTTTTTTATTTGTGGCAGTCGACATATCGAAGTTTCTCGCTAAGATCCTAAGCGATTTGAATCTGGGAGCTTAGATCTGTCATCTGCTAAAATTGTCGGATGACATAGTAAGATTTAATCCACGCACGAAGTAGTCGGAGTAAAAGATGAAGTTCGTAGATGAAGCGGTAGTAAAAGTTCAGGCTGGTGATGGCGGTAGTGGCGTTGTCAGTTTCTGGCGTGAAAAATTCATCACTAAAGGTGGCCCTGATGGCGGTGATGGCGGTGACGGTGGTGATGTTTATATCCAAGCTGATGAAAACCTAAATACCCTGATTGATTACCGTTTCCAGCGCTTCTACGAAGCTGAGCGTGGTGAAAACGGTCGCGGTGGTAACTGTACAGGTAAGCGTGGTAAAGACATTGTTCTTCGTGTACCTGTGGGTACGCGCGCTGTGGATATCCACACAAATGAAATCGTGGCGGAAGTTGCTGAACACGGTAAGAAAGTGATGATCGCAAAAGGCGGTTGGCACGGTCTAGGTAACACGCGTTTCAAATCTTCAGTAAACCGCGCGCCTCGTCAGAGAACATTGGGTACAAAGGGTGAAGTACGCGAAATTCGCCTTGAGCTATTGCTTCTTGCTGATGTGGGTATGCTTGGTCTACCTAATGCTGGTAAATCAACCTTTATCCGCGCAGTATCAGCAGCAAAACCGAAAGTCGCTGATTACCCATTCACGACTTTGATCCCAAGCTTGGGTGTCGTAAGTGTCGTACCAGAGAAAAGTTTTGTTGTTGCAGACATCCCTGGTTTGATCGAGGGTGCAGCAGATGGCGCTGGCCTTGGTATTCGATTCTTGAAGCACTTAGAGCGTTGTCGAGTGTTGCTGCACATGATCGATATTATGCCAATTGATCAGTCCGATCCGGTGCAAAATGCATTGACGATCATTGATGAACTAGAACAATACAGCGAAAAACTGGCAAGTAAGCCGCGCTGGTTAGTGTTCAACAAAGTTGATCTAATGCCTGAAGAAGAAGCGAATGAGAAGATCCAAGAAATCTTAGACGCACTAGGTTGGGAAGACGAGTACTTTAAGATCTCGGCGATCAATCGTAACGGTACTAAAGAGCTTTGTTACAAACTGGCTGACTTTATGGATAACCTACCTCGCGAAGAGGAAGAAGTGGCTGAAGAAGATAAAGTTAACTTCATGTGGGATGATTACCATAAAGATGCTATGGCGGGTAAAGACGTTATCACTGAAGATGACGACGACGATTGGGATGACTGGGACGATGAAGAAGATGACGGTCACGTTGTCTACGTTCGTGACTAATCAGAACGGTCAAACAATGCCTGTTTGCCTATAATTCATTAAGCCGCAATTATTTATTGCGGCTTTTTTTGTATCTAAATCATATTTAGGTGATGTGATTTACGGCACAATAACTGATACGTCGTGTTTTTTTGAGGGTTAGTTTGGCCCTCGCGCGTATGAATGAGTAACACCCTAAAAGGAATTAGACTTATTTATGACTCTAGAAACCATACCGCCTAGAGAGTTGGCGGTATCTACTCAACGATCGATTTCTCGTCTTGTCGCCCAAGCCGGACAAATGCTACTTGCTCATGGTGCTGAAAGTACTCTTGTGAGCGATATTATGCGTCGTATTGGCCTTGCTTGTGGGGTGAATGAAGTTGCGGTAGCACTATCAGCTAATGCATTGGTTGTGACGACGGTAATGGATGGGCATTGCATCACCACCACCCGAAGCTGCGCTGATCGTGGCATCAATATGCGCGTTATTACGCAAATTCAACGAATCTGTATCATGATGGAACGTGGTTTGCTCGATTCAACCATGGCGCAGAAAAAGCTGAACGCTATCAGTCCAGAGCGTTATAACCGCTGGTTGGTGGTGTTTATGATTGGCTTGTCTTGTGCGGCATTCAGTCATCTAGCTGGTGGTGATTGGGGAGTATTCATTATGACCTTTTTAGCTTCAGCTGGTGGCATGATCGTTCGCCAAGAAATTGGTCATCGTCATTTCAACCCTCTATTGAACTTTGCTGCGACCGCTTTTGTGACCACCTTAATTTCAGCACAGGCGGAAATTTACCAAATCGGTAATCTACCTACCGTAGCAATGGCATCGTCAGTATTAATGCTTGTACCTGGTTTCCCACTCATTAACTCTGTCGCAGATATGTTGAAAGGCCACATTAATATGGGGATTGCTCGATTTGTGATGGCTAGTTTACTAACGTTGGCGACATGTTTGGGGATCGTTGCTGCGATGAGTGTAACTGGAATTTGGGGGTGGGCTATCTAATGAGTTTATTTGATTTGATGTTTGGCCTTTTGAATGACATGTTTTTTGCGGCGATTCCCGCTGTAGGATTTGCATTGGTTTTTAACGTACCACAAAGAGCTTTAGTGTATTGCGCTGTTGGTGGCGCGATTGGTCATGGTAGCCGCTACTTGATGATGCAGTTTGGCATTCCTATTGAGTGGGCAACCTTTTTTGCTGCGACGTTAGTTGGGATGATTGGTGTGTACTGGTCTCACCGTTTTCTCGCGCATCCAAAAGTGTTTACTGTGGCTGCTTTGATCCCGATGGTGCCGGGTGTGTTTGCGTACAAAGCAATGATCGCTATGGTAGAAATCAATCATGTTGGCTACTCACCCGAGCTTGTCGCAACCTGTATGGAAAACTTTCTTAAGGCCATGTTTATTATTGCAGGTTTAGCTGTTGGTCTTGCGGTTCCAGGGCTGTTATTCTATCGCCGCAGACCAATTGTATAAGGACCTAACATGATCATTAGTATGATTGCCGCGATGGCCGACAATCGCATCATTGGCAAAGACAATCAAATGCCTTGGCATCTTCCCGCCGATTTCGCTTGGTTTAAGCGTTGTACCATGGGAAAACCGGTTGTGATGGGACGCAAAACCTATGAGTCTATTGGTCGCCCTTTACCAGGTCGCTTGAATATTGTTATTAGCCGTGATGAGACACTAAAGATCGAAGGCGTCACTACCGTAACATCGATTGAGCAGGCTCTGGAAGTCGCAGGTGATGTGGAAGAAGTGATGATCATTGGTGGTGGTGCGATTTACACCACTTGTCTGCCTATGGCCAATAAACTGTATGTAACACACATTGAAGCGGCCATTGATGGTGATACTCAGTTCCCAGATTGGGGAGACGAGTTTAAGGAAACTTACTCAGAAATGTATCAAGCCGATGAGAAGAACGCCTACAACATGCGCTTTACTGTGTTAGAAAAGTAATTCGAGATTAACACCGCGTAGTTAATACGGTAATGCCGTTCGTATAACAGCGAGCGGCCATCCCAACCTACCGTCATCCTGAAAAGCGACGAAAGAGCGAGATTCAGGAGCCTCTATACGAGTACTTTGTTGTCAAAGGTATTTCTATCTATTCGCAGCGCGAGGATATTAGATTTCTAGTCTCGTTAAGGCTCGTTGGAATGACCCTACAGGAGGTGTTAAGTGACAGGTATTCCTCCTACTATGGATTATCGACTGTTATTCAGTGTTTAACTTAACGCATCCTGAGTAAAAATTTTCTTATCTTCCCAACGGATCATGGTTAGGCTTCCGCCCCAAACACAGCCAGTATCTAGCCCGATGACTTCGTTGTTCATATAACCTTGCAGTGCAGCCCAGTGCCCAAAGAGCACCGCTTTGTTTAAGTGGATACGTTTAGGCACCTCAAACCATGGAATAAGTTCGTTACCGGAAACTTGTTGCGGTGGCAATTTACAATCCATATCCAAACGACCATCAGGGAAACAAAAGCGCATCCGCGTAAAAGCATTGATAATATAGCGGTATCGGTCCAAACCCTGTAGAGAGTCATCCCAGGAATCCGGTTGATTGCTGTACATGTTTTTTAATAGCCAAGGCAGCTCTTCACTTTGGATGATGCGCTCAACTTCACGGGCACACTTTCTCGCTGTTTTTAGATTCCACTGCGGTGATATGCCAGCGTGACACATCACGAACTCGTCATGCTCGGCCAATAGAGGTTGCTGAGCTAGCCATGTCAGTAATCCCTCTTTGTCGGGGGCCGTGAAAATAGGTGCGGTTTTATCTTTGTCTTTGACCTTTTTTATCCCGTGAGCCACAGCGAGAAGATGGAGGTCGTGATTACCAAGCACCACGATTGCGCTTGCGCCAAGTGACTTCACAAAGCGTAACGTTTCTAGTGATTTAGGCCCTCTGGCGACCAAATCACCAGCAAGCCAAAGTTGGTCTTTTTTCGCAGAGAAAGATACTTTTTCTAGTAGTCGCTGCAATTCATCAAAACAGCCTTGGATGTCACCAACAATATAGGTAGCCACTGAATCTCCAATTTACTAATTTAAAACATTTGGAACAGCCAAGCGAAATGGTTCAATTTCGGTGATGAACTCTTGCCCTTTCTCATCCAGCATTTTGTAGTGTCCTTGCATAACGCCGACAGGGGTTTCTAACGCGGTTCCGCTACTGTACGTGTATTCATCATTGCTTGGAATAAAGGGCTGCTGGCCTACCACTCCGTCACCTTCAACCGTCATTTGCTTGCCATTCGAGTCTGTGATTAGCCAGCGGCGGCTCACTAACTGTACGGTTTGTTGGCTAAGGTTTTTGATGGTGATGATATAAGCGAAAACGTAGCGTTGTAGCTCTGGGTTGGACTGTTCTTCGATGTATTTGGTGTGAACTTGAATTTTGATGCAAGGTTGAATGACGTCCATGTGCACTCCTCAGAAACGTAATATCCCAATAATAATAAGCCAAACCTACAAGGGTTTGGCTCATTGTTTGAGTTCTTAGTGCTGCGGGTTATCCGCAAGCCAGTTCGCCATTGCGACGAATTGTTCTAGCGTCAGGTTCTCTGGACGCATGCTTGGATTAACACCTAGCTCTTCTAGTACTTCTGTGCTTAACAACGATTTGTAGCAGTTACGAACGGTTTTACGACGTTGGTTAAAGCCTTCACGACAAACGCGATCGAGCAAACGCAGATCTTTCGCCGGGCATGGCAGCTCTTCGTAAGGCACTAAACGAACAACGGCAGAATCCACTTTCGGTGGTGGAACGAATGCCGTTGGCGGTACTTCCAGTACTGGTACCACTTTACAGTAGTACTGAGCCATTACCGTTAAACGGCCGTAAGCTTTGCTGCCAGGGCCGGCGGCTAAGCGGTTTACCACTTCTTTTTGCAGCATAAAGTGCATGTCTTGAATGTCTTTATGGAACTCAAAAAGGTGGAACATCAATGGTGTAGAGATGTTGTATGGCAAGTTACCAAAAATGCGCAGCTTGTTGTTTGGCTTCACTAGTTGAGTGAAGTCAAAACGCATAGCGTCACCCTCATGGATGGTCAACTTATCTGCCAGTTCAGGGTGAGTACGTAGGCGTTCCGCCAGATCGCGGTCTAATTCGATAACTGTGAACTTATCTACTTCACGACCTACTGGCTCAGTGATTGCACCAAGACCAGGACCGATTTCAACCAGGTTTTGACCTGGTTTTGGGTTAATCGCTGATACGATTCCATCAATAATGTATGGATCGTTCAGGAAGTTTTGACCAAAACGTTTACGCGCTTTGTGTCCTAAATGGACATCATTTCTCATTGTTTCTTCTCTACCAAATCTATCGCATGCGTGAGCGCTGTTCGGAAACTCCCTGTATCCGCTTGACCTGTCCCTGCCAGATCTAATGCAGTACCGTGGTCCACCGATGTTCTAATAAAAGGTAGACCAAGAGTAATGTTTACTGAACGACCAAAGCCTTTGTATTTTAATACTGGCAACACTTGATCATGGTACATGCCTAAAACAGCATCAGCATCATTTAAATATTTTTCATTGAAAATGGTATCAGCCGGCAGAGGGCCGATCAGGTTGATACCTTTTTCTTGTCGAATTTTTTCCAGTGTCGGAGTGATGGTTTCGATCTCTTCACGACCTAAGCAGCCATCTTCGCCAGCATGAGGGTTAAGCCCGCAAACGTAGATGTTTGGTTGTGCGATAGCAAACTTTTCTACAAGGTCTTTATGAAGAATATCGATGATTTTTTCTAATCGCTCTTCGGTGACTGCTTTGGACACATAAGCTAAAGGAATATGTGTTGTAACCAGAGCCACGCGTAGTCCTTCCGTTGCTAGCATCATTACGACTAGCGGCGTTTGTGACTTCTCGGCGAAAAATTCAGTATGACCACTGAATGCAACACCTGCGCGATTAATCACCCCCTTATGAACAGGGCCGGTGACAATAGCATCAAATTCATCATTCATACAGCCTAAAGCCGCTCTTTCTAGCGTTTTTAATACATAGTGGCCATTCGCTTCATTGAGCTCGCCTGCGACCGCAGGTTCCGATATTTGGATATGGTCAACGATAAGCGTGCCCGATTTTTGTGCTTTAGGTGTTTCTTCTGGATTGTAATCAGACAGTTGGACTTCGATGCCAAGCTGCTTGGCTCGCTCCGTCAGCATATTCTTATCGGCACAGACGACAATTTGGTGCGCCCAATCTTCTTTCGATAGGGCAAGCACTAAGTCTGGGCCGATACCCGCAGGTTCCCCTGCGGTTACGACAATTCTACGAATTGTATTAGTTGTCATTGTTGTCATCCACGATTTCAACAAACGCACTTGCGCGTAGCTCTTGCATCCATGCGCCCGCTTCTTCATTAAATTTACGGTTAAATAGAATACGGTAAGCTTTGTTCTTCATCGCTGAGTCAGTACGGTCAACTTGGCGACGATCCAACACTTCAACGATATGCCAGCCGTGAACGGTTTTGAACGGTTCGCTGATTGAGCCAACTGGCAGAGTTTCTACTTGGTGCTTGAATTCTGGCACGTAAAGATCTGGCGTTTGATAACCTAGTTCACCGTCTTGTGCTGCCGAGCCAGGATCTTGACTGTATTGTGTTGCCAATTGAGCGAACGTTGCTTCACCGGCTTTGATGCGGCGTACAAATTCATTCAGTTGCTTCTTCGCCCCTTCGTCGCTCAGAATCACGGTTGGTTTAATCAAAATATGACGCGCATTTACTTCCGTTACCGCAACCGTTTCTAGGCCTTTTACATCCTCTATTTTTAGGATGTGGAAACCAACGCCACTACGGAATGGACCAATAATGCTGCCTTTGTTTTGCATCTTGATCTGATCAGCAAAGATGGTTGGCATCTCTTCTTTACGCATCCAGCCCCAATCACCACCTTGTAAAGCTTTAGGACCTTTAGAGTAGGTGTAGGCCATCTCCGTAAAATCTGCACCTTCGTTTAGCTTTTTCGCGAGCGCTTTAGCTTCTGCTTCTACAGCAGATTTTTCTTTATCGTCAGAGAAGCGCAGTTGAATGTGTCCAATTTTGTATTGAACAGTCGCATTGGTTTCTTGTGATAGTTGCTCAGCAAGGCTATCTACCTCTGCTGGAAGGATATTAATACGGCGACGAACCAGTGCATTGCGGGCTTCTGATGCGGCGATTTCCTTACGAATTCGTTCGCGGAATTCTGGGTAACTTAAACCTTCACTTTCTACAGAAGCGGCGAGTTGTTCTACTGTTTGCTCATTATTACGTGCGATCTCTGCAATCGCTTGGTTTAAACGGTTGTCGTCAATACGCACACCAATACGGTCTGCTTCTTGGCCTTGCAACGTATCAATGATAAGTTTTTCAACGACTTGTTCTTTTAACACGCTGGTAGAAGGTAAGCTCTTTCCACTTTGACGTGCGTTGGCTTGCAGCGTTTTCATCGCTGTTTCGATGTCGCTTTGTAGAACTACACCGTCGTTCACGATGACCGCAACCTTATCGATCTCTACTGGTGCTGCAACCGCTCCGCAAGAGAGTAGGGTCGTGAATAAGATTGATTTCCAAATTTTCATTTAAAATTCCGTCAGTATTTTTGAATAGGCGTCTTATTCATTTAAGACGCCTATTTTGATTAATTGTTCAGATAGAATGGGCGGCCGTACTTAATCGCGTTGTCAGAACCATCCAGTTCTTTGACTGCAGTGTCTTCACGCTGATTGGTCGCAAAGCCTTGAATACCGAAGTTAACGCTAAAGTTATTTTCGTATTCAGGTGATGCCCCAGTGCTGCCGATAGTTTGGTTTTTCCAACCAAGCAATTGGTTGGCGTAAGTCACACCAATGTACCAACAGTCAGACTGGTAACGCAGGCTCGCTAGCCATTCTAGGTCCGCATTTTCATTGAGGTCGTAGTAGTATTGACCACTTGCAGACCAGTTCGGGTTGAACTCGTAGGCCGCTACAATACCTGCTTGTGAAATGCCTTTACGAGTAATTGTGTCTAGGTTTTCGAGAATGATCGTATCTTCGATGTATTCACGCGTGACGTAACGATAGTTACCCTGAATAAAGCCACCGTTAAATTGGTACTCTAAGGTACTGTTCGCCAACTGCATGGAGCTCAAATCGATATCGTATTGAATTCCACCGTGATAGAACAAGTAATCGTTGTAGTTGAAATCGGCTTCAATCGCCCATGATGAATAGTTGGTGGTCTCATCCGGAAGATTTGGGCTGTTGCTCAGTTTGGTCTTTTTATCGAAGTAGTAAATCTGACCAAATGAAACGTTAAGACGCTCTTTATAGTCATCATCAAAGAAGCGAGTACTCGCACCGTAGCTTAACTGGTTCGCCGAGGCGATTTTATCAATGCCACTGTACTTACGACTGCGGAATAGCCCGTAGTAGTCGGTTTGTAGCAAGGTGGTATCGTAATTGTAGATGTTGGTTTGATCTTCTTCAGGTACGTACAAGTACTGCAGCTGAGGCTCCAGTGTTTGGGTGTAGCCCTTGATCCAGCTTGTATCTCGTTCTAAGTAAAGTTGCGCATGCGTACGGAACTCAGGAATAACACGAGAAACTTCATCATCCAACTGGTTTTGCAAGTTTACATCTGTCAAACCCGTTAAGTCTTGAGAGTAATACGTAGAGAGCACGCGCGCTTCTGTTGTCCACGTTGCCCATGAGTTTGAGAGCGGTAATGTAAGCCCTGGTTCAATGTGAACACGGGTCGCATTTGGTCGCGCAGCATCGCTCGTATCGAAGCGGCTGACTTGGCTCTTCACGTCAAAGTTAAGGTAATCTCCCCACAACGGCGTGTAGTAGTTCAAGTCTAACTGAGGAAGCAGGCGATAAGGGCGGTTCTCTTCTTTCAATAAGATTTGGAAGTCACGAACGGTTAACGAGGCATCCCAGAAGTCAGAACGATATTGTACTTGTCCTTCTTGAACCAGTTGACCATCTTCACGGTTACCAATGTTGGAGTCGAGATCGAGGAAGTAATCAATATCACTCACTTTTGAGTAATCGACTTTGACTATCCACTGTTTATTGATGATACCGTCGTGTTTAACTTGGTAGCCCCAACGAGACTCGTCCTGATATTTGCGATCACTATTGAGGTATTCGCCTTTGATTTCCCCATTTCCCCAACCATCTGTTAGGTAGCGGAAATCAGTATCGAGTTTTGTACCACGTTGCTGCATATAGAGCGTGGTGAGTGTCATGTCATATTGAGGCGCGATGTTCCAATAGAATGGCACCTCGACTTCCATACCATCACTAGAACCATACGATAAAGAAGGGAAGAGGAAACCCGTTTTACGCGTATCTCCAATTGGCATGGTTAGATACGGCACATAGAAAACAGGCACATCTAACACTTCAAATCGAGGGTGGTGCAGCGTCGCTGTCTCTTCATCTTGGTCAACATCGATGCCTGACGCAACCAATCGCCATGAATTATCGCCTTGAGGGCACGATGTGATAGAGCCGTCTTCGAGTTCATAAACCGACTGACCTGTGCGAGCGATATAGGCTGCAGTGCCTCGACCTTGTTGGCAAAGGAACTGATAATCAGTGTTCTCAAGTGAAAACGTATCTTGATTAATGTCGTTAGTAACACGATCAGATCGAGCTTTGACTTGGCCGTCATTGAAAGTCACGTTGCCTTCGGCAACCACGACGTTGTCTTGTTGGTGCAGCGTTACGCTATCTGCGGTAATTTTCTTCTGGCCTTGGGTGACTTGTACATTACCTGAGTACTGAGCTTTGTCACCATTGATGGCTTGCAGGGTGTCAGCTTCTACCACTACTGGGGTATTAAGAGCGTCCTCCTCGCCACTTGTATCGACCAAACATTGATCTGTGGCGGGCATTTCCTGCACACTATCATGGATATTCGCTTCAGCTTGAGTGGTGGGTACAAACAAGGCGGTGCTGATAGAGGCCGCTAAAAATGTGCGGGAGAAATGTTGCATTGAATTGAACTTTCCTGTGTCACTACTACTCGATGGCTATAGGGCTTGTTGTACCCTAGCGTAATAGCCAAATGAATCAACTATAGTCGCATTTATCCCAGCGTATTGATTCACTGTGGCATAATGACGACAAAATAGCTGCAAAGATAAGCAGGCGAAATGGCCTAGCCGAAATAAAACTAATTCCATTATCATAAAGGAAATCGTTGCATCCGGCACTATAAGACCGCCGTCGTCGATAAAAATTCATTGATAGAGAACACATAATGCATATTTTTGGCAAAATTCTGGGTGCCTTTTTTGGCTTGTTACTTGGCGGGCCGCTAGGTTTACTCTTTGGCTTATTTATTGGCCATCAATTCGATAAAGCACGTCGCTTGAGTCAAGCCGGGTTCTCTACTGGCGGCTTTGGAAAAGGGCCAAGTCAAGCTCAACGCCAGGAAGAGTTTTTTAAAGCGGCGTTTGCGGTAATGGGACATGTGGCAAAAGCGAAAGGCCAAGTCACCAAAGAGGAAATCCAACTGGCTTCTGCCATGATGGACCGCATGAATTTGCATGGCGAACAGCGTCGCGCAGCGCAAGACGCGTTTCGTGAAGGTAAAGACAGCGACTTTCCGTTAGAAGATGTTCTTGTTCGTGTGAAAATTTCGACAGCTGGTCGCTTTGACTTGTTGCAATTTTTCTTAGAGCTGCAAATCTCGGCGGCCTTTGCAGATGGCTCAATCCACCCGAGTGAACGAAATGTACTACACAAAATTGCACGTGGTTTGGGTTTCTCTTCTGAGCAATTAGAGCGTCGTTTGCAAATGCAAGAAGCCGCATTTCGTTTCCAAAGCCAGGGCGGCTTTCATGGTCAGCATCAAGGCCAATCTTCTGGTGGTAGCTGGCAACAAGCTTCACAAGCAGATCAACTGGCTGACGCGTACAAAATTCTGGATGTGTCTTCAGATGCCGACAGTAAAACCGTCAAGCGTGCTTATCGTAAATTGATGAACGAGCATCACCCGGACAAATTGATGGCTAAAGGTTTACCACCAGAGATGATGAACGTCGCGAAAGAGAAATCTCAAGAGATTCAAAACGCTTACGATCTTATTAAGAAGGTTAAAGGCTTTAAGTAGTCGGACGTTTTCTATCAAACATTTGGATGAAAAAAAGGGCACTCAGTGCCCTTTTTTTCATGTCTTAGTCTTTGAGTTGCCGGTGTCTTTAGCTTTTGGCCTATTATGTCCCTAATGCTAATTGACCTCACATCCCCCCAGTTTAGTTGGCTTGATTCAAGTCCCAATCGTATTCGTATTTCACTTTGCCAGAGAAGTTTTTGTATTGCGGTGCGTACTTTGCGATGTGTTTGAAGATTTGTTTTTCTCCACCAAAGTCCGTTGCAAACCAATCATAAATAGAAGACAGCTGTGCCGTGTTACCTTGGATAGATACGCCTTTGCTGCTGTTGATAAATGTTTTGGCGGCACTATCCAGTAGAGCTTGCGTGTTGTCAGCAGTGAATGCTTGAGCTTGTAGGTTAGGGCATCCCAAACTTGCACAATTTACGGCGTAATGCGTTCTTGGGTCATTCCAAATTGGACGCAAAATTCGATGTTCAATATCGTTTAAAGTTAGATCCTTCCCGTTGACCACGACCACATCGTCTCCCCAAGGACCAAAGCTAAATAAACCACCTAGCTTGGTGATTGATTCGACTGGATAGTTATCCAAAATAAGATCTACCGTGATGGCGTTGTAAAGGTTTACCCAATAGGCATATTGCTCTGCTTGGCTGTATTGTAGAGGGTCTAGTTTTGCCAAACGCTGGATGTATTGTTTCAGCTTGGTTTTATCGACAGAGGAGACTTGGCTGTAACGAAACAAGGTATTCTCGCCTTGTTCAACTAAATAAGTATCGAGTAGTTGTTGCCATTCTTGATGAGAAATTTGGGTTTGGTTGGCTTGATTCGATTGTTTCCAATATGGCCATAAGTCGGATTTTGGAGCGGAAAATGTCGAGAAAGAAACCAGAGCACACAACAGCAATAACAGACGCTTCATAGAGATACCTTTGAATGAGATATTGTTGATAGTGTAGACCAGTTTAGTGCTTGTTTTCTTTCAGTAATCAGTGGTCTTTATTCGCCGTCATTCTGAGGAGCATAAGCGATATCAGGAATCTAATACCCACAAACTCTTGAGTAAAGACAGTATGAATCTGCACAGTGCGCTCTGGCAGTAGATCCTGAATTACACTCCTTCGTCGCTGTTCAGGATGACGAATTTCAACAGAGGCGTTCGGTATTCTGTAAGCAAAGCGATATGAGAACAGTTACCCAAAACATTAAAAGGGCCGACAATTGCCAGCCCTTGATTTGTGTATTTACTAACGCGTCTTAACGCAAGAAGCTTGGAATATTCGCTTCGTACTCGGCAATCTTATCTTCGTGCTGAAGGGTTAGACCAATGTTGTCCAAACCGTTTAGCAAGCAATGACGACGGAACGAATCGATTTCAAAGCTGTACTCTTTGCCGTTGGCGCGAACCACATTCGCTTCTAGGTCTACTTCCACTTCTGCGCCTTCATTCGCCTCAACAAAATGGAAGATTTCATCCACTTCTTGCTCAGTCAAGCGAACTGGTACCATTTGGTTGTTGATCGAGTTGCCGTAAAAAATATCGGCAAAGCTTGGTGCGATCATCGCTTTGATGCCGTAATCCGCTAGTGCCCACGGTGCGTGCTCACGAGATGAGCCACAGCCGAAGTTTTCACGAGCCAGCAAGATAGACGCGCCTTGGTAGCGAGGTGCGTTCATCACGAACTCTGGATTTGGCTGTTCGCCAGCATCGTCTAGGAAGCGCCAGTCATGGAATAGGTGCTTACCAAACCCTAGGCGGGAGACCTTTTGTAGGAACTGCTTTGGAATGATGGCATCAGTATCAACGTTCGCTGCATCTAGAGGAACAACTAAGCCTGTGTGTTGTTTAAAGCCTGACATTGGTTTGCTCCTTAGTCTAGTTCACGAATATCTACAAAGTGACCAGCAATTGCTGCTGCCGCTGCCATCGCAGGGCTCACTAGGTGGGTACGGCCATCACGACCTTGGCGGCCTTCAAAGTTACGGTTTGAAGTAGACGCACAACGTTCATGTGGGCCCAAACGGTCATTGTTCATTGCTAGACACATCGAGCAACCTGGTAGGCGCCACTCAAAGCCCGCTTCTTTAAAGATAACGTCCAAGCCTTCCGCTTCTGCTTGCGCTTTTACTTGCTCAGAGCCAGGAACGATCAGCGCTTGAACGTGAGGCGCGACTTTGCGACCTTTCGCTACTTCAGCGGCTGCGCGCATGTCTTCGATACGTGAGTTAGTACAAGAACCAACGAAGACTTTATCGACGTTGTAATCAGACAATGACTTGCCTGCCTCTAGGCCCATGTAAGCCAATGCTTTTTCTGCCGATGCCTTTTCTACTGGGTCGGCAAAGCTTTCTGGTGCTGGGATAGGTTGATCTACCGCGATCACTTGGCCTGGGTTAGTACCCCAAGTGACTTGTGGTTTAATGTCTGCTGCGTTTAGCGTCACGACTGCATCAAACTGAGCATCATCGTCAGTTTTTAATGTCTTCCAGTATTCTACTGCTGCATCAAAGTCGGCACCTTGAGGTGAGAATTTACGGCCTTTGATGTATTCGAACGTGGTTTCATCTGGCGCAATCAAACCGGCTTTCGCACCTAGCTCTATCGCCATGTTACATACGGTCATGCGGCCTTCCATTGAAAGGTCAGTGATCGCTTCACCACAGAATTCAACCACGTAGCCTGTACCGCCAGCTGCTGTAGTTTCACCGATGATTGCTAGCACGATATCTTTCGCCGTGATACCCGGAGCCACTTTGCCTTTTACTTCGATCTTCATCGTTTTGGCGCGCGCTTGTTTTAGCGTTTGAGTTGCTAATACGTGCTCAACTTCTGATGTACCAATACCAAAAGCGAGAGAGCCGAATGCACCGTGTGTAGCCGTGTGCGAGTCACCACAAACAATGGTCATGCCCGGTAGGGTAATACCAAGCTCTGGGCCCATAACGTGCACAATACCTTGGTATTTATGGTTGATGTCGTAAAGCGTAACGCCAAACTCTTCACAGTTTTTCGATAGCGTTTCCATCTGGATACGAGCCATCTCACCCGATGCGTTGATGTCTTTGGTGGTTGTCGAAACGTTGTGGTCCATGGTGGCAAAAGTTTTGCTGACCTGACGCACTTTACGACCTTTTTCACGCAAGCCGTCAAATGCTTGCGGAGACGTCACTTCGTGTACCAAGTGACGGTCGATGTACAAGATTGGGTTTTCCCCTTCTGCTGCGACGGCAACGTGTGCGTCGTAGACTTTTTCGTATAATGTTTTGCCCATTGTTTGCTTCCTTTCCTCATCGCCGTTGCCGCAATAACTGCGTTAGCGACACCCGTTTATCCAGTTATTTAGCTTATTTAGCGAACTAAACGCCTTAATATAAATGGGCTTGCTGCCTTGCTATTGCACCAATGACTTAGAGGAAAGCCATTGGTTGACCGAGGATTTAGTATTTATTATGAATCTGTTTTGTATTAAGAGTTTAAGACGTACTCAGCGATCTTATCGCCCATCTCAGACGTCGAAAGTGCTGGGTTGTCACCAGCAAGGTCACCCGTTAGTTCCCCCGCTGATAGCGCTTTTGAAACTGCCGTTTCGATGTCTTGTGCCGCCGTTTCCTCACCTAGGCTATAACGTAGCATCAGTGCCGCAGACAGGATTTGTGCCACAGGGTTAGCGATGTTCTTACCTGCGATATCTGGTGCACTGCCACCTGCTGGCTCGTACAGACCGAATTTGCTTTCGTTTAGACTTGCTGATGGCAACATACCCATAGAGCCTGTGATCATCGCACATTCATCAGAAATGATGTCGCCGAAGATGTTTGAACACAGCATTACGTCGAACTGAGCAGGGTCTTTGATAAGCTGCATAGTCGCGTTATCAATGTACATGTGTGACAACTCGACATCTGGGTAGTCTTTTGCGATTTCTTCGACTACTTCACGCCATAAGATAGAGCTTTGTAGAACGTTCGCTTTGTCGATAGAGCACACTTTCTTGCGACGTAGACGAGCAGAGTCAAAAGCGATTTTTGCAATACGTTCGATCTCAAAGCGGTGGTACACCTCAGTATCAAATGCTTTTTCTGTTGCGCCTTCACCTTCACGACCTTTCGGTTGGCCGAAGTAGATACCACCCGTCAGTTCACGGACTACCACGATGTCAAAGCCGCGACCCGAGATGTCTGCACGTAGCGGTGAGAAAGCTTCAAGACCTGAGTGAATTTGCGCTGGACGTAAGTTACAGAACAGTTGGAAGTGTTTGCGTAGTGGAAGTAGGGCACCGCGTTCAGGTTGGTCGTTTGGTGGTAAGTGCTCCCACTTAGGGCCGCCAACCGAGCCGAATAGGACTGCATCAGACTCTTCACATGCTTTTATTGTGCTCTCTGGAAGTGGGCAACCGTGATTGTCGATCGCGATACCACCTACATCATGCTCGTCACGCTCAAACGCAATACCATGTTTCTTTTCGATTGCATCCAATACTTTATGTGCCTGCGCCATTACTTCCGGGCCAATGCCGTCACCGGGTAGGACGGCAATTTTGTACGATTTGTCTGTCATGTTAATCCTTTAAGTTTTCTAATTTTGAGCTTAATTATTTCAACGAGCGTGTTCTTTCCTGAGCCGTGTAGCCCGGTTGTTATTACACAGTCGCAATCTTTTTCTGCTTCATTTCTTCGATTTTATCTGCACGATGAATGCTGTTAATAACGTGCAATAATGCTTGGCCGGAAGCCTCAACGATATCGGTAGAAACGCCCGTACCGTGGTATTTGCGACCTTTGTAGTTGGCAATGATGTCTGCTTGACCCAAACCATCTTCACCTTCACCTTTCGCGGTTAGGTCGAATTTATCCAGAACGATGTCGTAGCCTGTCACGCGGTAGATACATTGGTATAGCGCATCAACTGGGCCATTACCGACCGCTGCTTCACACATTTCTTCATCACCGCATTGCATTTTGATGCTGGTGGTAGCCATTACGCTGCCAGACTGCACGCTTAGGTAGCTCAATTTGTAGAAGTCATCTTCTTCACGTAAGTTCGAGAAGTGCATTAGGGCTTCTAGGTCGTAATCGAACACTTGGCCTTTGCGGTCAGCAAGTTTCAAGAAATCCGCATACAGCGCGTCTAGGTTGTACTCATCTTCGTTGTAACCCATGGTGTCCATATGGCTCTTCACGGCAGCGCGACCGCTGCGGCTGGTTAGGTTCAGAGCTTGGTTTTTTAGGCCAATAGACTCAGGGGTCATGATTTCGTAGGTATTCTTATTCTTCAACATGCCATCTTGGTGGATGCCTGAAGAGTGGCTAAACGCATTTGCACCCACAATTGCTTTGTTGCTTTGAATAGGCATATTGCATAGCTGGCTAACCAACTTACTGGTGCGGTGAATTTCATCATGCTTAATGCCAGTGTGAACGCCCAAAAACTCTTGACGCGTCTTGATGATCATTGCGATCTCTTCAAGTGAACAGTTACCCGCTCGCTCTCCAATGCCATTGATCGTGCCTTCTATCTGACGTGCGCCAGCTTGAACTGCGGCAATAGAGTTGGCAACTGACATCCCCAAATCGTCGTGACAGTGAACGGAGATGATCGCTTTATCAATGTTCGGAACGCGGTTAAATAGGGTTTCAATAATCCCACCAAACTCACTTGGTACGGTGTAGCCAACGGTATCTGGAATGTTGATTGTACTCGCACCTGCATTGATGGCGGCTTCTACCATGCGACATAGGTTGTCTATAGGAGTACGACCTGCATCTTCACAAGAAAACTCGACATCATCAGTGTAGTTACGCGCATGTTTAACGGCGTTGACTGCCATTTCTAGTACATCGTCGTAGCTGCGGCGTAGTTTGTCTTCTACGTGAATGGTGGAAGTGGCTAAAAACGTGTGGATACGGAATTGGTCGGCCACTTTTAAGGCTTCAGCGGCAGCATCAATGTCTTTCGCAACGGCACGCGAAAGGGCACAAACTCGACTGTTTTTTATGTTTTTTGCGATGGTTTGTACAGACTCGAAATCACCTGGTGAAGAGATTGGGAAGCCGGCTTCGATAACATCAACGCCGAGTCTTTCCAGCGCATAGGCAATCTGCAGTTTTTCTTTAACCGTCAAGCTTGCTGACAACGCTTGCTCGCCATCACGCAATGTGGTGTCGAATATAATGACCTGATCGTTCATGTTTGCTTCCTTCCTGATTTCTGCACTTTCGCGCAAGTGAATCGTTTACTTCCAGTATTTAGATATAAAAAAACCCGCATTCTCATGCGGGTTCTTAGAAATTGGTGTGGTTATTTTTCTTCCACAGCCTACCCGCGCGAACTGGTCACGATCAGGAGGAGGCTAAGCAGGATAGAAAAATGAGCTGACATAGTTGTTAAGCTTTCCACATAATTAAGTTAACAAATTAGTACCGCACTCCATGAAGCGCGTCAACCCTAAAGTCGATTTTTTATTCATATCGGATGAGTCTTTTCGTTTGCTTGAGAAAAATGATGCACTAAGTGAAACGACATGATGCGATAGAAACGTGCTAGAAGAAGTAAGTTCTCATCAAGTTTGCGACGTTTCATTACCAAAACAAGCATCGGGATTGCGACTTGTCACACAAAGGTCCGAATTGTTTGGCAAAAGTTTTGAATGACCATTTATAGTAGTGCAGTTGCACTAGGTAAAAGAAATATAAGGGTTAGGGAAAGAATGAGGTTAACAAAACAATTTGGACGTTCAGCCATAGTACTTACTCTGGTCAGCTTGTCGGGTTGTCAGCTGTTTCAATCGCAGACCTATGTGGAAGTGGCTTCCCCCGTTGTTATGAATGATCACTCACAGAGCGTCATGGTCATCAATGATCAAATGGATCGATTTTTGAGTTATGAAGGACGCGAATCGTTCTTGAATCAGATGCTTGTTGCCCTTGAGTCTGACAGCCGAAATAAGTTTAAAGGTAAAGATCCGGAAACGTATTCTTGGTGGAAGATCCGTGTCCAGCCTAGTGAGAAACAGCAAGCGGAAGTTTTCCGACCAACCACTGAAGGTGTCGATACCTCAAACCCAGTAGAGTTTATGGATGTCTCTTACCGCTCTAAGACCACATTAAACCTACGCTCCAAACCGAGTCTTGAAGGGGCAAAGCTTGGCGTGTTATCGAAAGGGGAAGTCTTTAATGTGCTAGCAAAAGTGGTTGATCAACCTTGGTTTCTCGTTGAACAGAAAGGAGTGATAAAAGGTTATGTCCATAAGGATTATGCGCGCAGCAATGTGATAAATCGTGACATTTTATCTACTCAGCCTAACCCTCTACTAGAGCCTAACTCGAGTAAAACGGAGCAAACGAGTATAGAGCATGAACTGTCGGGAAACTATACTTGCCGCTCACTGAGCTATGAGCTTACAAAAGATGGCGACATGACGACGGGCTCTTTGCGCGCCTGCCGCAAGAAGAGAAAAGTCTGGTATATAGACACCCCTCAACCGCAACCATCAAACCCTTCTTAATGTTCTATTTTTATGGTTATGCCCAATAGATAAATTGTTGGGCACACCTTAATTTGGCCTTTGTCATTAATTGTCCAAACTCCCGTCATGCTGTTGTCACCTAAACCTCCTACTTTTCACACAAAGGCGTTGTCAAAGTAAGGAAAGGTCACATGCGAACCATAGAGACAATTACACAGCCAATTGCAACCATTGCTAAGTTTGATTTAGCGCTCTCTAGTGTTTGTCTTAAGCACCGTTTTAATCAACAAGTCGCCAATATCAGCAAAGGAGTCTCCCACAGTGGTGACGGGCACCTTTACTTGGTGTTGGGTTTATTAGCTTGGTATTTAGATAAGGAGCAAGGAGTCTGGTTTTTACTGGCGGGTTTACTTGCTTTTGCTATCGAGCTACCAATTTATTGGACGCTGAAAAATAGTTTTAAGCGTCGTCGTCCTGAAGAGCTTAGTGCACTCCTTCCTGCTTTTATTACCCCCTCTGATCGCTATAGTCTTCCTTCAGGACACACTGCCGCTGCGTTTGTCATGGCGACGCTGATTGACCATTTCTATCCGAGCCTAGGCGTTGCTGCATTCTTTTGGGCAAGTTTAATCGGAACCGCGCGAATCTTATTGGGTGTGCACTTTTTTACCGATGTCATCATTGGTGCACTGCTTGGCAGTCTTTGTGGTGGATTAGCGATTGCGATGTTAGGAGGCTAATTGATGAAAATCTTGTACGGTGTTCAAGGGACAGGAAACGGACATATTGCACGCGCAAGGGCGATGAGTCATGCGTTTAAAGAGCACGATGTTGAGGTCGACTTTTTGTTTTCTGGGCGAGCGCCGGAAAAATACTTTTCAATGGAAGCATTTGGCGATTACCAGACTCGCCGAGGCTTCACCTTTATTACCGAAAAAGGCTCTGTAAACTACGCGAAAACAGCATTGAATAACAATTTGGTGCAGTTTTTCAAAGAAGTTAAGCAACTCGATCTATCGTCCTACGATCTTATCATTAATGATTTCGAACCTGTGACTGCGTGGGCAGCGAGACAACAAAATAAGCCTTCTATTGGTATCAGCCACCAAAATGCTTTCCGTTATCCGGTGCCACTAAAGGGAGCAAGTTGGTTAGATAAATCCGTCATTGAATACTTTGCGCCTTCTCAACACCACCTTGGTTTGCATTGGCATCATTTTGATCAACCTTTGTTACCACCGATAGTGCATACCGTCGATAGCCAAGCAGAAAACGACGACTTCGTGTTGGTGTATCTACCGTTCGAATCGATTGAAGATATCTCGGACTTATTGTTCCACTTTAATCAACAAGCGTTTATCTGTTATCACCCGGATGTGATCGAATGTGAGCAGGTAGAAAACATAGAACTGCGCCCTTTATGCCACAGCAACTTCCAGCATCATTTGCATCGCTGTAGTGGTGTCATTGCTAATGGTGGGTTTGAGCTTCCTTCAGAAGCCTTGTCTTTGGGGAAAAAATTGTTACTAAAGCCACTCGCGGGTCAATTCGAGCAGCAGAGCAATGTTGCGACCTTAGAAGATTTAGGGCTTGCGATGTCGATGGAGAGCTTAGACATTTCCGCAGTACGCCAGTGGCTAAAGGAGCAACAAGCCGAAAGTGTGAAATACCCAGATGTTGCTCAGGCTATTGTTCATTGGGTACTGCAAGGTGCATGGGATTCAAAAGCAGAGTTATCCAGACAACTGTGGGAGCAGGTTGATTTTCCAAGTTACGTGTCGAACATTTAAGTACGTTGTTCTAAGTACATTGTTCCTTCCATTTTTGACACGATTTTGTTGCAGCCTTTCTGTTTGGAAGGCTGCATTTTTATTCTTCCTCTCTCATTTCTATTCAGTGTGTATTTGCTGATAATTTGACTGATAAGTGCAAAATTCAATCAGAGATATAGCTGCTATATGTTGTTCTTATCTCAACCAATAACTGAGCTAAATGCATGCTTGTGTTAACCGCCTGTCCTATCAATTTGCTAAATACGTCCTCAAAGAATGCATTTTTACGTGTTTTATAGTTTTTTATATTTTTATCAAGTCTTTGTTATTTAACAAATAAATACCTAATTGGCTAAAATTTACTGATTAAATATCAATCTAGTTGCGAAACCGCAATCGATTAGTTGATAGTACAGTTCGAGCCGGAAGTATCCGGACGATAAATATAATAAAAAGTTAGGTTATCTATTCGTAAAATGATTCGAATCCAGCCGCCGTCTTTTGTGCGAGATGGGATTCTATTCGTTATGAATTTAATGAACAAAGTTGACGATTACAAAAGAGGCGCACTCAATGTTAGAGAAGAAAGACGCGATGAGCGCAATTGCTAGCTACCGTATGGAAAGCACTTTGCGTGGTGTAGATTTAAACCTACTGACTGTATTTGATGCTGTAATGCAAGAGCAAAATATTACTCGTGCAGCACATAACCTAGGCATGTCTCAGCCGGCGGTAAGTAACGCCGTGGCACGCTTAAAAGTGATGTTTAACGACGAGCTATTCATGCGCCAAGGCCGTGGTATTCAGCCTACGCAACGAGCACGTCAACTGTTTGGCCCTATTCGCCAAGCACTACAGCTGATTCGCAATGAACTTCCTAGCTCTGTATTCCAACCAGAATCTTCGACTCGCTTATTCAAGCTTGCGATTTGCAGCCCTTGCGACATGCGTTTTGCTCCGAAGATCATGGCAAAAGTGAATCAACAAGCACCAAACGTTCAGCTTCACCTAGATGCAGAATTTGACCGTTTGTTGTCTGAGCGTATGCGCTACCAAGAAATTGATTTCGTGATCGACTACGCTCGTTTTGATGAGCAAGGTTTCTCAAGTACTGAAATCTTCAAAGATGAATTAGTGGTTATCGCATCAAAAACACACCCACGCATTCAAGGTGGTGTGACGGCTGAGCAACTGCTTAACGAAAAGCATGCGAAGTTATCGAAAGTGCATGGCCAACGTAGTTTCTCAGAGCAAGCGTACCGTGAACTGGATTGCCAAGCGGCGTATGAAGGTTCTAGTTTAAGCAACCTACTATACGTGGTGGGTCAATCTGAGCTTGTGACTATTGCACCACGTTGGATGGCGGAAAATGCGGTAAACAGCGATCAACTGCAAATTCTTGATTTCCCATTTGCGAACAAAGAAATCAGCGGCTTCTTAAGCTGGCATGAATCAAGTGAAAAAGATAAAGGCCACATTTGGCTACGCGATCAACTGATGATCACTTGTGGTGAAGTCGTTGCCGCAAAATAAGATGACGTTTGGTCTTCTCGATTAGACCATATTGGTAATCATCAATTTTTACAATTCATTGGTCCCCGAGCGATTTTTGTCTCTCGGGGCTTTTTGTTTTCGTAATCAACAATCGAAACAGTAAGTTAAATAGAGTAATCATTCAGCAATTTGAGGTACGTTCGCGACGTATAAGTGATAGTTGTCTCTTATTAGTGATAAGTTTGATACTGGTCAGTTGCGTTTTAGCAAGCCGTGAGTACACTTGTTCGCTCAATTAGCTTACGCCTGTAAGCCAAAAGGTAAGTAAAAGAATGGCCAAGTTAGATTTTCATATCGTTAAACGTATTCGTGAACAAATTGCGAACGGTGGTACACGCGTTGCACTCAAGCATAAAGTGGGTGAGGAGTGGCAAGGTATTACGTGGACGCAATTTGGTCAGCAAGTTGATGCTTTATCACTTGCACTTTTGGCTCAGGGATTAGGAGTCCAAGATAAGATCGGCATTTTCTCGAACAACATGC
The DNA here is from genome assembly GCF_033339195.1 of Vibrio sp. 811. Classification (NCBI taxonomy): domain Bacteria; kingdom Pseudomonadati; phylum Pseudomonadota; class Gammaproteobacteria; order Vibrionales; family Vibrionaceae; genus Vibrio; species Vibrio sp. 811. The sequence continues at coordinate 221,286 of NZ_JAWOUB010000004.1, read as the reverse complement.
CGCAATGGACGATCGCTGATATCGCAGCACTGCAATTACGCAGCGTGACAGTACCTATTTACCCAACCAATACTGCCGCCCAGTCGGCGTACATCATTAACAATGCAGACGTCAAAGTTCTGTTTGTTGGTGAACAGCCTCAATTTGATGCAGCAGTGAGCATTTTCGACCAGTGCGAACAGTTAGAGCTCATTGTTGCGATGTCTGATGATATAGAACTTGGCGATCATGATTTCGTTATCTCTTGGCAAGCATTTGTTGCCAAAGGCGACGCTACATATCAAGTTGAATTGGACGCGCGTTTAGATCAGGCAAAAGAAGATGATCTACTCACGCTGATCTACACCTCGGGTACAACAGGCCAGCCAAAAGGCGTTATGTTGGACTACGCAAACATTGCGGCGCAATTGGAAGGGCACGATCAGCGCTTGAGCCTTTCTCAAAGTGACGTGTCATTATGTTTCCTTCCGTTGTCACACGTATTTGAGCGCGCTTGGACCTTTTATGTATTGTACAAAGGGGCGACCAACTGCTATTTGCAAGACACCATGCAAGTACGTGATGCACTGAGCCAGGTGCGACCTACCGTGATGTGTGCCGTACCGCGTTTCTATGAGAAGATCTTCTCTGCGATTCATGAGAAAGTGTCTCGCGCGCCGATTCATCGTAAGATCATGTTTACTTGGGCAGTCAACATGGGCGCAAAAATGGCCGCTTGTCATCAAGAAAAACGTCAGCCATCGCTCTTGCTGCGTAAGTCATACGCTTTGGCGGATAAGTTGGTTCTGAGCAAACTGCGTGCGCTACTTGGCGGGCAAATCAACTTTATGCCTTGTGGTGGTGCAAAGCTGGATGAAACCATCGGTCGATTCTTCCATGCGATTGGTATCAACGTTAAGTTGGGCTACGGCATGACTGAAACCACGGCGACAGTATCGTGTTGGGATGATAAATGTTTTAACCCCGACTCTATTGGTATGTCGATGCCTGGCGCACAGGTTAAGATTGGCGAAAACAACGAGATTCTGGTTCGTGGTCCAATGGTGATGCGTGGCTATTACAAAATGCCAGAAGAGACGGAAAAGACCTTTGATGAGCACGGTTTCCTAAAAACGGGCGACGCTGGTTACATTGATGAAAATGGCAACTTGTTCATCACCGATCGTATCAAAGAGTTGATGAAAACTTCAGGTGGTAAATACATCGCTCCACAAATGATTGAAGGTGCGATTGGTAAAGACCACTTCATCGAGCAAATCGCAGTCATTGCGGATACTCGTAAGTTTGTTTCTGCGCTTATCGTGCCTTGTTATGACTCGCTAGAAGAGTACGCGAAAGAGCTGAATATCAAATATCACGATCGCGTTGAGTTGATTAAGCACCACCAGGTGGTCGAAATGATTGAGAAGCGGGTGAACGATCTTCAAAAAGAGTTGGCAAAGTTTGAACAAGTGAAGAAGTTTAAACTGTTACCAAGAGCTTTCTCTATGGATGATGGTGAGTTAACGCCAACTCAAAAACTTCGTCGTAAAGTCATCAATGACAAATACCAAGATGAAATTGAAGAAATGTATAAGGAAAAGTCGGATAAAAAGTAACTTAAGCTGACTTAGATTTTATATTGATGAAAAAATCCCCAGTGATGTGATCGCGCATTGCTGGGGATTTTTGTTTGCATTGATTTTTTCTGCTTTGCTCGTCAAATAACGCTATTTCGCACCCTATAGCTAAAACCTTATGAAATAATGTTCTTTTTTTGAGCGTTAATTTTTTAGGTTGTACTGTGAAATAGGAGATGTGTGGCTGCTATTCCTACTAACATTCTAATTACTAGTATCTTGTTTAAAAAGTAGACCAATCTCTCATTAGACCCTTTGATAATAAAACGTTACATTTGTTGGGTAACCTTGCGGGATGTTATGACGAACGCAAGACATAGCCGAAAACGTGGAAGTATTTCGATTAGGCTACGAATAAGACCTAGACTATGTAAAACCAGACCAATCCGTTGACCTTACGGTGAGGAAACTGGCTAAGGAGAGCAATTATGACAGCAATGTTGTCAGGCGCAGAGATGGTGGTTCAATCTCTGATAGAAGAGCACGTAGAGCAGATCTTTGGCTACCCAGGTGGCTCTGTTTTGGATATCTACGATGCACTGCATGCCAAAACCGATCAAATCAAACACGTACTTGTAAGGCATGAGCAAGCCGCCACTCATATGGCAGATGGTTACGCTCGAGCTACCGGTAAACCGGGTGTCGTACTTGTGTGCTCGGGGCCGGGCGCGACCAATACCATTACGGGTATTGCAACAGCGTATATGGACTCTATCCCAATGATCGTTATCTCGGGTAACGTACCGAATAGCCTAATTGGTAATGATGCTTTCCAAGAGTGTGACATCGTCGGTGTCTCCCGCCCAGTGGTCAAACACAGCTTTTTAGTAAAAAAAGCGGAAGATATTCCTGAAACAATCAAAAAAGCGTTTTATATCGCGACTACAGGTCGACCTGGTCCAGTTGTGATTGATTTGCCAAAAGATGTGATGAACCCGCAAATCAAACTGCCTTATCAATATCCAGAAACGCTTTCAATGCGTTCTTACAAGCCGACAACTTCAGGCCATAAAGGCCAGATTAAAAAAGCGCTTAAATCGCTATTAGAAGCGAAAAAACCAGTGCTTTATATCGGTGGTGGTGCGGTGATTTCTGGCGCTCATGAACATATTTTAGAGCTTTCCGACAAACTGAACCTACCCGTTGTGAGTACTTTGATGGGCTTGGGGGCATTCCCGGGTACACATAAAAACTCACTGGGCATGTTGGGTATGCACGGCACTTACGAAGCTAATATGGCAATGCATGAAGCGGATCTTATTTTTGGTATAGGTGTGCGTTTTGATGACCGTACAACCAACAACCTTGAAAAGTACTGCCCAAACGCAAAAGTGATGCATATTGATATCGATCCGTCATCGATCTCGAAAAACGTGAAAGTGGATTTGCCGATCGTAGGTTCTGCGGAAAAAGTGCTGACAACCATGCTCGGGCTGCTTGCAGAGCAAGGTAGTGGAAATGATCAAGATGCTATCACCGCATGGTGGGATGACATTCAAGTATGGCGTGACCGCAACTGCTTGTCTTATGAAACGTCTCCAGAACGAATCAAGCCACAGCAAGTAATTGAAACGCTGCACAAGCTAACTAATGGCGACGCATATGTGGCGTCTGATGTGGGCCAGCATCAGATGTTTGCGGCGCTGTACTACCCATTCAATAAGCCGCGCCGTTGGATAAACTCTGGTGGTCTTGGCACCATGGGATTTGGTCTTCCGGCTGGCATGGGCGTGAAGTTTGCCATGCCACAAGAAGAGGTCGTGGTTGTGACTGGTGACGGCAGTATTCAGATGAATATTCAAGAATTGTCGACAGCCATGCAATACGACATTCCAGTGAAGATCATCAACCTGAACAACCGATTCTTAGGCATGGTAAAACAGTGGCAAGACATTATTTATCAAGGCCGTCACTCTAATTCTTACATGAGTTCTGTTCCTGACTTTGCAGCGATTGCAGAAGCTTATGGTCACGTCGGTATTCGTATCGAAACGCCTGATCAGCTCGAAGAAGGGCTACAAAAAGCGTTGGATATGAAAGATCGTCTGGTGTTTGTGGACATCAACGTAGACGAAACCGAACACGTATACCCGATGCAAATCAAAGGTGAGGGTATGGATAAAATGTGGCTAAGCAAAACGGAGAGAACTTAATATGAGACACATTATTTCATTGCTATTGGAAAACCAACCGGGTGCGTTGTCTCGTGTTGTTGGTTTGTTCTCTCAACGTGGTTACAACATTGAATCTTTGACGGTATCACCGACTGATGATGAAACCTTGTCGCGAATGAACATTACCACGACATCTGATGAGATGCAGTTGGAACAAATTCAGAAGCAGTTACACAAATTGATCGATGTGCTGAAAGTGCAAGAAGTCACCGAGTATGAGCACATTGAGCGTGAACTGATGATGGTGAAAGTGAAAGCCAGTGGTTTTGCGCGAGCAGAAGTGAAGCGGACGGCAGACATCTTTCGTGGCCAGATCGTGGATGTCACGGCTTCCCAATACACCGTACAACTTGCGGGTACGAGTGAAAAGCTAGATGCCTTCATTCAAGCGATATCCGAAGTGACCGAAGTTGTCGAAGTTGCTCGTAGTGGTGTCGTTGGCATTGCGCGAGGAGAGCGAGCTCTCAAACCTTAACTCTCTGATTGCATATAGAAAAGCCACTTAATCTAAGTGGCTTTTTTGTTTAGAAAATAACAATTAATGATATAATTGTCGTTTTAGTAAGCATGATAGGCATTAGACGTGTGAAAGTACCTAAGCGAGTCGGCACCTTATTGGCGACAGCACTATTTTTTAGTGCACTCACTGCCGCTTACTACTATCAGAAATATCTGACGTTGTTAGAAAACAATGTTGAGAACACCGCTCAAGAAGCGTTACATCAATTGGCCTATACTGGCCGTGAATACAGCAATATTCAGGATCAAATCGAAACGATCAGTGACCTACTTGGTCACAGCCAAAGTCTGTATGAATATCTGCGCCAACCTAACCGGGTGAACCGTTCCATCTTAGAAGACATGTGGATCTCGGTCGCAATCAATCAAAAGTTGTATAAGCAAATTCGCTTTCTTGATGTTTCTGGTCGAGAAAAAGTGAGGATTAATTATGAGATTGAAACAGGCGCTGCGTTGCCCGCGATCAAATTGCAAAATAAGTCAGAGCGAGATTACTTTCAATTCGCTAAGAACTTAGACGATGGCGAAATCGCTTCGTGGGGGATAGGTTTAGAACGAGAGTATGGCGAGTTAGTCTATCCCTATAGCCCGTCACTGCGTATTTTGATGCCTATTTCGCTTAACGGAAAGCGCGAAGGGTATCTTGTGCTTAATGTTGATATTGACTATTTATCCTCTCGACTCAACTATTCGTCAGTGCTTGATTTCCATATTGAGCTGATTAAGAGTGACGGATTTTACATTGATAGCCCTAAATCAGCTCGTTTGTATGGCCATATAATTCCCGCTCGCTCTCAATTTAATTTTGGCCGGATGTACCCAAACATTTGGCGTAGTTTAAATTCAAAAGATTCGGGCTATGCTTACAATGGTTCGAATTTGGTCGCGTATCGCACCATCCAGTTTGTTTCTAGCGAACCTCTTCATCTGGTTATTGATCTTACCAATGAGCAGTTATTATCCCGAGCTCAGAGGGATATTGATGACTTAATCCAAGAAGCGTTTTTTGTTCTAAGTTTGGTGCTCGGCTTCACTTTGCCGACGGCAGCCCTTGCTCTGCATTATCGGCGTCATAGTATGGAATCGAAGTTGGCTCGAGCTGCTCTTGATGGTATGACTGCGGTGATGATCTCGGATGCTTCACATAGAATCATCATGGTTAATCAAGAGTTTGAAAACATGATGGGTTACTCAACCAAGCATGCCCAAGGTTGGAGTGCACATCATTTAATTTTTCTACCTGAAGATCTCGAAGCAAACCTGAGTATCTGGAAAACACTGAAGAGTGAACACGTATGGGAAGGGGAGATTCGTTGTCGAACTAAGTTTAATCAAGTCTTTACTGCAATAATGCGTATTCAGGCGAATTTAACCAAATCAGGTAAAGTGAGTTATTACATTACGTCGCTGGTGGATATCTCTGGGCAAAAAGAGTTAGAAGAAAAATTACGAAACCTAAGCGAAAAAGATGGCTTGACGGGGTTGTGGAACCGCCGAAAATTTGAAGAGCAATTGGCGCAATATGCGGGGATTATTGAACGCTATCCTGATAGCCCTCCTGCTTGTTTGGCGTTGTTTGATATTGACCACTTTAAACGTATTAATGACGAGCTTGGCCACGACGAAGGAGACAAGGTGATTTGTAGTGTCGCAGAAACCCTCCTAGAAGAAGTCCGCAGCACAGACTTTGTATCTCGTGTCGGTGGTGAGGAATTTGCAGTGATTATGCCGCATACAACACTAGAAGAGGCTGAAATTGTATTGAACAGGCTACGTGTCGCGGTTCAAATGCGTAGTGATAGAGGCATTACTGTAAGTGCTGGGTATAGTGATTTAACCTCTGATCGTACAAGAACGTATAAATGTGCTGATATTGCTTTGTATGAGTCAAAAAGTGCAGGGCGTAACTGCGTATCGCTATGTCATAGTTATGATGATATTGCTTAGTGCTTTTACAAAAACGAAAAAACGGGGATAGACCCCCGCTTTTTAGTCTCAGCGTTATTCGCTAGCCAGTATGCGACATTGGTTGTCGATGGCGGCTTCGATACACTGTATTGACTGTCTCAAATAACGCTCTAGATAACCTAAAGCATCCTGACTCTTTTTGTCTAGCGATGCCTTCATCAGTATTTCTTGCTCATCGAGATTACAGTGCCCAGGGTTCCCTGTGCCTAAAATCTGCATCGCGAAGTATTGGTAGCGTTTAATTTGCGTGAGTAGATCGCGGAAAAAACCAAACATATTGACAGAGCCAGCACCTTCAAACAGCGCAGTAAGAAACTGATTTTGGCGCTCTTCCCATTCCCTCCAACAAAAGCTTTCGCCAGGTTTTACTCGGGATAACTTGTGATAAGCAGTTAGTACATCCAGTTCCCATTTTTCATCGCCAATCATAATTGCCTTACTGAGTAAGCATGCGGAGACCATTTGCAGGCTTTCGTACAAGTCATGTAACTCATCTTTACATACAGGTGCAACCCAGCAGCCTTTTTGCGGCTCGAGTTTGACGTATTTGCTCCAAGATAATTGCACCAATGCTTCTCGAATGGGTGACGCTCCTACGTTGTACTTCTCTTTGAGTTCGGCAACCACGAGTTTTTGACCTGGTTTAAGCTCGCCATCGAGAATATCCTGACGGATCATTCTTAATACTTTGTCGGTAAGAGTGGGACTAGACACATACACCTCATAGAAACTTTAATCGTGACGATAAAATTAAACAGTACGAAATTCTGATAGAGGTAAATAATACAATTAGCCTATTATGAGAGCAAGAAAGCCATATAAAAAAGGAGGGCATAAGCCCTCCTTCTCAAGAAACTGAAGTGTTAAAAGTTCAGTCTTATAGCACGTGTACAGAAGCTGTGTTCGTAGTACCTGAAGCAACTAGAGCGCCAGAAACCATAACAACGATATCGCCTTTGTTACCTAGACCTGATTCTAGAGCAAGTTCTTTACCCGCTACGTAGAATGCGTCAGTGCTTTCGATTGAATCAACAACTACAGGAGTAACACCTTTAGTTAGAACTAGCTGTGCAGCAGTTTTCTTGTTAGTTGTTAGCGCTAGAATGTTTGCAGTTGGGAAGTACTTACGTACTGAACGTGCAGACTTACCGCCTTCAGTTGCAACAACGATAAGTGGAGCAGCTAGTTTCTCAGCTGTGTCTACAGCGCCTTTACATACTGCTTCAGTGATGCGAAGACGTGGGCTGTCTAGTCGAGAACCTAGTTCAGCTTTTAGCGCTGAGTCAGTACGGTTCGCGATTTGAGCCATGATAGTTACCGCTTCAACAGGGTATTTACCTTTCGCCGTTTCACCAGAAAGCATTACTGCGTCAGTACCGTCCATTACTGCGTTAGCAACGTCGCCTGCTTCCGCACGAGTAGGACGTGGGTTGTTGATCATAGAATCAAGCATTTGAGTTGCAGTGATAACCATCTTACGTGCACGGTTACACTTCTCGATCATCATTTTCTGAGCGAAGATTACTTCTTCAGCTGGGATTTCAACACCTAGGTCACCACGAGCAACCATGATGCCGTCAGAAAGCTCTAGGATCTCGTCGAAGTTATCAACACCTTCTTGGTTTTCGATCTTAGAGATGATGTGGATGTTCTCGCCGCCGTTTGCAGCAAGTACTTCACGGATTTCTTGAACGTCAGACGCTTTACGGATGAAAGAAGCTGCTACGAAGTCAACGCCTTGCTCACAACCAAACTTAAGGTCGTTCTTATCTTTTTCAGATAGTGCAGGTAGGTTTACGGAAACGCCAGGAAGGTTAACACCTTTGTTTTCGCCTAGTGCACCGTTGTTAAGAACTTTACATTTAACTTCAGTTTCAGTCTTAGAGATAACTTCCATCTCGATTAGACCGTCGTCTACTAGGATAGTGTTACCTACGTTTAGGTCTGCTGCGAAACCAGCGTAAGTTACTGCAACTTTATCTTTGTTACCTACAACTGAAGTGTCAGTTGTGAAAGTGAATTCTTGACCTGCTACTAGATCAACATCGTTACCGCCTTCTAGCTTGATAGTGCGGATTTCTGGACCTTTAGTATCTAGAAGAATTGCTAGTGGTTTGCCAGTAGCTTCCATTACTTTACGGAAGTTCGCGATACGAGTGCCGTGTTCTTCGTAGTCACCGTGAGAGAAGTTAAGGCGCATTACGTTCATGCCTGCGTTAACTAGTTCAGTTAGCTTCTCTACAGATTCTGTTTTAGGGCCAATCGTACATACGATTTTGGTCTTTTTCATGGAAGATACTCTCCGGTAAGTATAGTTACAATTTGAAAGTCGGTTATTTACTCTGAAGTCAGGACGTTTTTGATGACATTTAGTACCTGTCACCCACCGATTTTTCGTCTCATTATTAGAACTTCAGATTCTGAAAGTCTTTCACCAAGTTTAGTCATTTTATGACTAAAAGATCGGCGATTTTGGTTACCTTTTTGTGACTAATCCCACTTTATATGCAGAAAGTTGCAAAAAAATAGCCTTCAATTCTGTAATTTTTTTTCTTTTCGGTGGCGAATTCTACCACTGAATGAATCCAATATCACTGTTTAAGAATTGTCTTAGGACAAGGTTTTATCGAGAAATATTAATTTTTTGGATCGAAATAAATGGACTTAAAAGTTTCGGTTTGACTATAATAAGTTTCACATCGAAACTTAAAATCAAAACTTAAATGTCGAAACGAAATACTCAATTAAGAAGACACGCCATTTCTAACTTGGTTTCTGAACTAGGAGAAGTTAGCGTTGATGAACTTGCTCAGAAATTCGAAACCTCAGAGGTCACGATTAGAAAGGATTTAGCTTCTTTAGAGAAAAACGGCCAACTTCTACGCCGCTATGGCGGTGCGATTGCTATCCCAAAGGAAGTCATTCACGAAGAATTGGGCGCTAATGTTTCGACTCGAAAGTTAAGCTTAGCAAAAGCAGCAGCATCATTGATTCGCGATCATAATCGCATCGTGATCGACAGTGGCAGCACGACGGCTGCGCTGATTCAACAGTTGAATGACAAACGTGGCTTAGTGGTCATGACCAACTCGTTGCATGTTGCTAACGCCCTAAATGAATTAGAGAGCGAACCGACACTGCTGATGACTGGTGGTACTTGGGATACGCACTCAGAGTCCTTTCAAGGCAAAGTGGCCGAATCTGTATTACGAGCTTACGACTTTGACCAACTATTCATCGGTGCGGATGGCATCGATCTCGAGCGTGGAACCACGACATTTAATGAGTTGGTTGGCTTAAGTAAGGTAATGGCAGAAGCGTCACGTGAAGTGATCGTAATGATCGAGTCCGAAAAAATCGGCCGTAAGATCCCAAACTTAGAGCTCGCTTGGCATCAAGTTGATGTGTTGGTGACCGATGCAGATATCCAAGCAGAGCATAAAGTACAGATTGAACAACATGGCGTGAAAGTCATTTGCGCCTAATAATGTAATCAGTTTCATATTTTACTTCCCTCTGGATAAAGGCCTTTGCTTGCTGCCTCTATTTGAAATCATGGCTAGGGAAGAACAAAACTACAAACGGAGATAAACACATGTGTGGAATCGTAGGTGCAGTAGCACAACGAGATGTTGCAGAAATTTTGGTTGAAGGTCTACGCCGCTTAGAGTACCGCGGTTACGACTCTGCTGGCGTTGCGGTTGTTGATGGCGAATCAAACCTAACGCGCGTTCGTCGCTTGGGTAAAGTACAAGAATTGGCTGATGCAGTAGAAGAAGCAAAAGTGATCGGCGGAACTGGTATTGCGCACACTCGTTGGGCGACGCACGGTGAACCTTCTGAAATCAATGCTCACCCACACATGTCTGGTGATATCGCAGTGGTCCATAACGGCATCATCGAAAACCATGAAGAGCTGCGTGAGTTGCTTCAATCTCGTGGCTACGTGTTTGAATCGCAAACGGATACAGAAGTTATCGCACACATGGTTGAGTGGGAACTTCGTACTTCAGAAACGCTATTAGAAGCGGTACAAAAAACAGCAAAACAACTTGAAGGCGCATACGGCACGGTAGCGTTGGATCGCAAAGACCCATCTCGCATCGTAGTAGCACGTTCAGGCAGCCCGATCGTGATCGGTTTTGGTGTAGGTGAAAACTTCCTAGCGTCTGACCAACTTGCATTACTTAACGTTACGCGCCGTTTCATGTACTTAGAAGAAGGTGACGTAGCAGAAATTACTCGCCGTGAAGTCACTGTGTTTGATGCAACGGGTGAGCCAGTTGAGCGTGAAATAGTTGAATCTAATGCAGAGCATGATGCAGGTGATAAAGGTCAATACCGTCACTTCATGCAAAAAGAAATCTATGAGCAACCTAAAGCGTTGATCAACACAATGGAAGGTCGTATCACGGCAGACTCTGTTGTGACAGACGCGATCGGTGTGCACGCGGCAGACATTCTAAGCAAAGTAGAACACGTACAAATCGTGGCGTGTGGTACGTCTTACAACGCAGGTATGACGGCACGTTACTGGTTTGAAGACATTGCAGGCGTTAGCTGTGATGTAGAAATTGCGTCTGAATTCCGTTACCGCAAGTTTGTGACTCGTCCAAACAGCCTATTGATCACGTTGTCTCAGTCTGGTGAAACCGCTGATACGCTAGCAGCACTTCGCCTAGCAAAAGAGAAAGGTTACATGGCGGCGATGACCATCTGTAACGTAGCGGGTTCCTCTTTGGTTCGTGAATCAGATTTTGCATTCATGACTCGCGCTGGTGTTGAAATCGGTGTGGCTTCAACCAAAGCGTTCACGACTCAGCTTTCTGCACTACTTATGCTGGTAACGGCACTGGGTAAAGAGCAAGGTCGCATCAGCAAAGAGAAAGAAAAAGAGATTGTTGAAGCGCTACACGCACTTCCTAAGCAAATCAACGCGGCACTTTCTTTCGAGAAAGAAATTGAAGCACTAGCAACGGATTTTGCAGACAAGCACCACACATTGTTCCTAGGCCGTGGCGAGTTCTACCCAATCGCGATGGAAGCGTCTCTAAAACTGAAAGAGATCTCTTACATCCACGCAGAAGCGTACGCGGCGGGTGAACTAAAACACGGTCCTCTGGCTCTAATTGATGCTGACATGCCAGTTGTTGTGGTTGCACCAAGCAACGACCTACTTGAAAAGCTAAAATCAAACGTTGAAGAAGTGCGTGCGCGTGGCGGCCTTCTATACGTATTCGCAGATGCAGATGCAGGCTTCGAAGGCGATGAGACAATGAAGATCATCACGATGCCTCACGTTAGTGAAATCACGGCGGCGATCTACTACACCATCCCTATGCAGTTGCTGTCTTACTACGTAGCACTGATCAAAGGTACGGACGTAGACCAACCACGTAACCTAGCGAAAGCGGTGACGGTTGAGTAATTACGCTTAACAGCAAAAATCCTGAGCGGCACATGCGAGAGTATGTGCCGCTTTTTTATTTAAGCCCACTTTAAGGGGGGGGGGGGGGAGTTATTGACCCAACTGGTGAGCGGTTAGAATTGCAGAGTAGACATTTTCTGCCGTCACTGGGAATGGCATATTGTGGATGGTTTCTCCCTCGGCCGTTGAGGCTTCGGCGACCTCGCGCAACTTAGCGTGGTTAAGCTCTTTAACGCCCATATCAAATAAGTTGGTTGGTAGACCTACAGAGCGGCAGAATGCAAGAACCGTATTAATCTCTTCCATCGCTGCGTTTTCTAGTACCAGCTGAACAAGTGTGCCGAACGCGACTTTCTCACCATGATAGAGATGATGACACTCTTCAAGCTTAGTTAGGCCGTTATGAATAGCGTGAGCACCCGCTAGACCACTGCTTTCAAAACCGATACCGCTTAGGTATGTATTGGCTTCAATAATGTTTTCTACCGCTTTGGTGCTCACACCATTTTCTACCGCAGCTTTTGCTTTTACACCATCTTCAAGCAAGGTTTCATAGCAAAGTTTCGCAAGCGCTTGTGCTGAACGCGTCGCTAACCCACCAGCCATTGTTGCCTTACCAGAAGTCATATTGGCACGAGCTTCAAAGTAGGTGGAAAGCGCGTCGCCCATCCCCGATACAAGTAAGCGAACTGGGGCTTTGGCGATGACTGACGTATCCATGATGACCATGTCTGGGTTTTTAGGGATCATCAAATATTCTGCAAATTCACCTTCAGGTGTGTATATCACCGCAAGCGCTGAGGTTGGCGCATCAGTCGAGGCAATCGTAGGAACCACCACGACAGGAATTTTGGTGTAAAACGCAACAGCCTTTGCTGTATCTAACGTTTTACCGCCACCAATACCGACAATGACATCATGTTTTTGAGTCGCACAAATGTCCGTGATGCGTTCAATCTCAACGCGCGAACATTCGCCACCAAAAATGTTCATAGTGAGTGGAAGCTTCTCGTCAGCAAAGCTTTGTTTGACGTCATCACCAACCAGGTTAGTCACGAACTCATCAGCAATTACTAACGGACGTTCACCTAATGTTTTCACATAGTGAGCGATAGATGTAAGTACTTGTTCACCTTGGACGTATTTGCTTGGGCTGATAATAATTTTATCCATAATTCAAACCTTTAACCTTTTTTATGTGTGTTTTTGACTGCAATGAAAATCCATTGTAGCGATAAGGTTTATATTAGGTTTGGTGTGGTAAGTGGTTAAGGATATCTCTGATTTTGTTCCATGCTTTTATGACCTCTGTGTCAAACCGACTGTCAGAAGTAATAAGCATCAGCATGCTTTATGGCGACGATCACTATTCAGGAAAATTTGTCGTTTTTTGTTTCATATTGAAACGAGAATGTCGAAGATTTTGTTTCAATATGAAACAGATTGATTTTTGTTGAGTACGCTTTTTCTCTGTTTAAGATGAATTCATACCCTACATAAAAATATAAATGGAATGAGATAGAACGATGAAAAAGTTAATTAACCAAGTCGATGATGTTGTATTGCAGCAAATGGAAGGCCTGGCATTGTCCCGCCCTGAGCTAAAAGCTAACTACGAACCTCGTTACATGTGGCATGAGGAAACGCCGGGGCAAGTGGCATTGGTTTCTGGTGGTGGCTGTGGTCATGAACCTTTACACGCAGGTTTTATTGGTAAAGGCATGCTGACAGGTGCTTGCCCTGGAGAGGTATTTACTTCACCTACGCCAGATCAAATGTACGAATGTGGTAACCAAGTGAATACTGGTGAAGGCGTGCTGTTTATCATTAAAAACTACACCGGTGATGTGTTGAACTTTGAAACGGCCGTGGAGCTGCTTCATACCGATGGTATCAAAGTTGGGGCGGTGTTGGTGGATGACGATGTGGCGGTCAAAGACAGCCTGTACACCGCTGGTCGTCGTGGTGTTGCTGGAACGGTATTAGTTGAGAAGTTAGTTGGTGCTGCCGCGAACAAAGGTTATTCGCTGGAGCAATGTGAAGCACTGGCTCGTCGCGTTAATAATCACTGTCGTTCATTTGGCGTGGCGCTTAATGCTTGTGTTGTGCCAGCTGCGGGTAAACCATCTTTTGTTCTGGAAGATGATGAAGTGGAGTTTGGTGTTGGTATCCATGGTGAACCAGGTATCAAGCGAGTGAAATACACCGACGCCGATACGTTAGTGGATGAGATGTTTGCTGAAGTTGCTGAAAACACGCCTTATCAGCGCACATTGCGTATTTGGAATCGTGACGAAGGTGAATGGGATGAAGTGGAATCCAGCATTGAGCCTTTCGCCGCTGAACACGACTATATTGTGATGGTGAATGGTATGGGCGGAACGCCAATTTCTGAGCTTTACGGAGTGTACCGCCGTCTTGCCCATAACTGCGAGCAAGCGGGGTTCCGTATCGTGCGTAATATGGTCGGTAACTTTTGTACGTCACTTGATATGGAAGGCGTTTCAATTACGTTGCTGAAAGCAGATAAAGAGATGTTGGAGCTGTTTGATGCTCCTGTCGATACGGCTGCGATCAAGTGGTAACAGGGGGGAGCAAACATGCAAATTGAAAAACAACATATCGTTCACTGGTTAGAGTTATGTGCAAAAACGTATCAAGAGAATCAAGATTTTCTGACCGACCTTGATCGTGATATTGGTGACGCAGACCATGGTCTCAATATGAACCGAGGCTTTAAAAAAGTTGCTGAAAAACTGCCGCAATTTGCGGACCAAAATATCGGCAGCATTCTCAAGAATACGGGCATGACCTTGCTTTCTAGTGTCGGTGGGGCAAGTGGCCCGCTGTATGGCACGCTGTTTATTCGCACGGCTGCCGCTGTCGGAACTCGAGAGAAATTAACGTTTGAAGAGTTAGTGGATGCACTAAAAAGCGGTGTGGATGGCGTGGTGTCTCGTGGTAAAGCAGAGCTGGGTGATAAAACCATGTGTGATGTTTGGTTACCCGTCTTAGTTAGCGTGAAGGCGTCGTTAGAAAATGGCATGAGCGCCGATCACTTACTGAATGAAATGGTTGAGCTAGCAGAAACGAACGCGGTTGCCACGATTGAAATGTTGGCGAAAAAAGGGCGAGCAAGCTATCTGGGGGAACGTAGTATTGGTCACCAAGATCCCGGTGCAACCTCTTCTTTGTTAATGATTAAAGGACTCCAGCAGGCAATAGCAGGTAATTAAGATGGTGGGAATTGTAGTTGTATCTCATAGTCGTCGACTTGCAGAAGGGGTGGCAGAACTTGCCACCCAAATGACGCAAGGCAAAGCCAAGCTTGCGATTGCTGCTGGGATTGATGATCCAGAGAACCCGATCGGAACCGATGCCATTGCCGTGATGGAAGCGATTGAGCAGGTACAAGATCAACAAGGGGTTGTTGTGTTGATGGATCTTGGCAGCGCGTTGCTTAGCACGGAAATGGCTCTGGACCTGATTGATGATCATGTGAGGGAAAATGTCACCCTTATCTCGGCACCTATTGTTGAAGGAACCATGGCGGCGTCGGTGGCTGCTGCTGCCGGACTACCTTTATCGACGGTAGTCGAAGAGGCACAGAATGCGTTAAGCGTAAAACAAGAGCATCTTGGTGATCAGCCACTAACATCCGCTGAGATAGCGCCAGTATCAGAAAACTTTGAGCAAGAACGGACATTTGATTGGGTAGTGCAAAATCCGCATGGATTACATGCTCGTCCCGCTGCGGCCATTGTTGGTGCACTCGCGCCTTTCGACTGCCAATTATGGTTGAAAAAAGGCGAGCGCCGTGTGAACGCGAAAAGCTTGAACAGCATTGCGAAACTTGGCGTTCGTAGTCAAGAGACGATCACGCTGTGCGCACTTGGACCTCAATCCAGTGAAGCAATCAAGGCATTTGAAGCCTTAGCTAGTGAGCACTTCGGAGAAAAAGAGGCGGTTGAGCAAGGCATTATCGAATCTGAAGAGAGCACGGATACTTTGCTCGATGACATGGTCCCAAATCAGATTGAAGGTGCTGTTGTTGGTATTCGAGTCAATGACGGTATCGCTACTGCTCCAGTTGTCCTTTTTACTCATGAAATGCCAGCTGTGCCTGAACGTGATTTCCAAAGTGAACAAGATGAAATTGAACGGGTTAAGCATGCGATAGGCGTGGTTGTTCAACATTTGCAGGAGCAAGCGAAGCAGCCGAAAGGGGAAATATTTTCTGCTCATAGCATGATGCTCAGTGACCCAGAGTTATGGGCATCGGTTGAGGCGCGAATTCAAACGGGCATGATAGCCGAGCAAGCTTGGATAGAATCACTGCAAACGTTGGCCGAAGAGTTTCGCCAGGCAGAAAGTCAGTACATGCGGGAGCGTGAAGCAGATGTGCATGATATCGCACGCCAAGTTATGGTCGAAATGACAGGCGTAACGCCTAATGCCATCGACATTCAGGAACCGAGTATTTTGTTGGGCCGCGACCTGATGCCTTCTGATGTGGCCGGGCTTGATAAATCGAAAGTGCTTGGTATCTGTTTGAGTGAGGGAGGGAAAACCTCTCACAGTGCGATTCTTGCTCGTGCGATGGGGATTCCTGCCATCGTTAAAGCTCAGGGCTGCCTTGATGCTGTGCGTGCTGGTCAAGTGGTGACTATTGATGGCTTCCGAGGGCATTTATGGTTCTCTCCTTCAGATGCCGTACAGCAGGAATTAGAAGCTCAGCAAATTGAGTGGCAAAGCATCCGACAACGTGCATTAGCGAGTGCTCAGCAAGCCGCAGTCACCTGTGATGGTGTCCATATTCCAGTATTCGCCAATATTGGTGGACCGAAAGATATTGATGATGCACTAACATCGGGGGCTGAGGGCGTTGGTCTATTTCGGACTGAGTTTCTATTTCAAAACAGTGATGAGTTGCCGACTGAGGAAGCGCAATATCAAGTGTATCGTGATATTGCTGCCGCACTTGGTGATAAGCCACTTACGATTCGTAGTCTAGATGTTGGCGGTGACAAGCCTTTAGCCGCTTATCCTATGCCAGCAGAAGATAATCCATTTTTAGGTTTGAGAGGGGTGCGGTTGTGCCTTCAACATGAGTCATTGTTTACCGCTCAACTTCGAGCCATTCTGAGAGCCTTTCACGAGCAACCGAATATTCAATTGATGATACCGATGGTGGCTCAGGTTGAAGAAGTGAGAAAAGTAACAGCGCTGTTGGCGCATCAAGCAAACCAACTCGGCTTGGATGCGACTCATTTGCCCGTTGGTATTATGATTGAGGTGCCAGCCGCGGTATTAAATGCTGATGCGTTAGCCCAAGAAGTCGACTTTTTCTCTATCGGCACCAATGATTTGACTCAATATGTTATGGCCGCCGATCGAGGTAACGCCGCCGTTGCTGAATTGGTGAACTACTTTGAACCATCGGTACTAAAAGCCATTGAGCTCACGTGTGCAGCAGGCGATCGCGCGGGCATACCGGTTAGTATGTGTGGTGAGATGGCTGGCGATCCAAATGCCACAGAAACATTGCTTCGCTTGGGGTTGCGAAAATTCAGCGCCAGTTCAAGTATGCTCCCGGGACTAAAAGCGCAGATTCGTCAGTTGTCTGTCGATGTTTAGTCGATATCTTATCGTTAGTACATCTGTACCGGCGTGCTTACGCCGGTTTTACTTTCGTAGGAACGCCACTTCTTGGCTTAATACAGCTTCATTTGCTCCTGCAGCCCAAACTTATTAATTTTTCTCCATAAGGTCGTGCGGCCAATTTGCAATGCTTTCGCCATATCATGCATTTTGCCATCACACTGATTCCAAGCCTGAACGATAGCTCTTCTCTCGGCTTCTTCTAACGTGATTACTGGCGTATTTTCTGCGGTATGGCGAGAATTCAGTTTAATGTCTTCAGGAATATCGTTCAGCTTGATTAAGTTGGAACTGCGGTTAAGCAAAATTCGCTCAGTTCGATTTCTTAATTCAGAGTTGTTGCCTGACCAACGAAAATTCATCAACGCTTCCAGTGCGACTGGCTCTATCGAGATCGTCACATTGTGGCGGCGTTCATAATGGCTGATAAGTTGCTGGACGAGAAATTCAATGTCTTCTTTACGCTTTCGTAGTGGTGGAATATGCAGCTCGTTCGAGGAGATTTCATAATAAAGTTGCCGACCAAATGAGCGCTGAGTGACATACTCGCTGATCTCTGAAGAGGTGCTGGTAATAAGTTGAAAATCTACGGGGATCAATCGCAAACTGTCGCTGCGGCTGACGAGCCCAGTTTTTAACAACTTAAGTAGCACGGCTTGTAAATCGGGCGACAGATATTCCACCTTTTCTAAAAAGAGCGTACCGCCATGGGCGAGCTCAAACTTAGAAGGCATGCCTTGCCCTTCGTCGTAGCCTAGGGTTTCTTTGACCAGTTGCTCTGTATTGATGGAGCGACAGTTGAGCGTAATGAATGGCCCTTCTTTGTAGGTGCTTTCGTTATGAATCGCCATGGCGAGAGTGGCTTTTCCTACACCTTCTTCACCCGTAATTAGAATCGGTGATTTGGACTTTATGGCCCGTTTTGCCACGGTAATGACATGCTTCATTTTTCGTGAAATGACGGGCAAAGTGCTGAACGTATAGCGCGCACTGCCACCTATTTGTTGTTGAGCAAGTTCGCGAATTTTATCGATAGGGTGCAAGAACAATAAGTGTGTGCCGTCATTGAGTGGACGCAAGGTGATGATCGCCTCAACAAACTCGCCACGAACCTCTACCGTTGTGAGTTTTCGGTTGATGCTTGCACCCGACTCAATACTATTGAGGACATTTGGCGGGAAGCGTAAAACAGCAAAGACTTCTTTATCCAAGACCTGACTGGCTTCAATGTTTAACAAACGCTCGGACTGGTGATTTACCATGGTTATACGGCTTTCTTCATCCCAGGCCAGAAGGCCGTCATCCATGCATTCTAACGTTGCGTTGTGCGCACAAGTAAGGCGGTTCATGTTTTCTTGTTCCGACTGAATGTGGATTTGCAAGCTGACTTCTTTCGCGCTCGACGCGATGATGACTAAGTCTTCTTTCTTATAGCTTTCCGCTTTTCTGAAAAGGCATGTTGTACCGCGTAATTTGCCAAATTGGTCGAAAACAGGCGCCGCTACAGAGGCATAAGAGTGCAAGTGGCGATTGAAATGTTCGGCAGCAAAAACTTCACACGGGATATGAGTGTTGATACAGAGATTGACTGCATTTGTGCCTATCTTTCCTTCGGAGAGAAAACAGCCTTGTTTTATGCCGAGCGTTTGCATCTCTTGTCGCATAGAGTCGTGCCCGACGGTGGAGAGAATACAGCCGTTGCCATCGGTTACCATCAACACCAGGTCTTCGTCACCAAGCATATCGTACGTATCTTCAAGTACGGTCGTGGCGCATTCGATGAGATGCTCGTTGCGCTTCATTAGAGATGAGAAGGTAAATCCAGAAGCAATATGTGGTTTTGACCAGGTGTAAGGGCTGCATTGCTTTATGCAACGCTCCCACGACTCGAGGACGGGAGTGCGGGAAAATTCTGGAGATACCCAGTGGTGTTTCTGGAAAAACTCCCACTTAGTTTTAGTGTCTTCGATTGAAAGCATGCGATACCGTTTCAATACTAGCGATAGATTGGTCTGATGTTACAGAGACATCGGAATATGGACTGTGATGGCTTTCACGCACGTTGTATAGAAGAATGTGCAAAAAGAGGGGGGAGTTGAGGAGGCTTCCTTGCCAGTTTTTCGATTAAAAAGGGCTGTCTTTGCCGAGCTCATTGCAAATCTCGACAATGGCAAGTGAGAGCCCTGACTTAATGATTTGTTGTTGACGTTGCAGTTGTAGCTGATAAAACTCAAGGTCGATGTCGTCATCTGGTTCGCTGACTTCCAGTTGTACCATACCCATCTTCTTCACCAAGTGCAGTTTCTTAATTGGTTCTAGAATATTCGGGTCAGTGAATTCGTAATCTGAAGCGTCACTATTGAGTTGGTTTTTGAGTTTGATGATGTCTTCGATGTCGTGGTAAATGTCATCGGGGAGCACTCCCAAGCCAAACAATAACTTCAAACGAACAGACAGATCGCCCAGCGGTCCAGAGTCTTGTAACAGCGGACCGACAACCGATTGAACAGCGAAGTTATCTTTACGAAAGATTCTTTGCACCAACCCGTCGATCGAATCGTTAAAAACGTCGACTGCTGCAATGAAAAAGCCTCGTACCGATGGTGCGCTGTTTAATCGCTCAATGATCTCGGTTTCGTTGATGTTATCTGCCATATACTGAATACATTTCTAATTATTAGCTATCCCAACTCTTCAAGCAGAGAAGGACATAGAAGGGGAGCCGAGCTCCCCTAGGTAAATCAAAGTTGGTTGTAAAGTGTCTCGATTTGAGCCACTTCATCACTGTCTTCTGCAAGACCTGTGTATGTCGCTAGCGTCTTCTTCACACCCACTTCTTTTAATGAGGTTTGCAGTTCTACTGCTTGTGGGTCGGTGTCGTTAGTGTACTTCAACGCAGCGGCAATGCCTTTCAAAAGTGTTTTATTTTCAGTGTCATACTCAATTGTACCGAGTAAAGGCTTCACTAATCTATCGTTTGCACCCAATTTTCTAATTGGTTGACGACCTACGCGATCCACCTCATCCACTAAGTATGGGTTGGCAAAGCGTCCTAAAATCTTCTCGATGTAGGCGTTGTGCATGTCACGGTCGAAGCCGTAGCGTTTGATCAGCACTTCACCACTCTCTTGCATCGCCTGTTTTACTTCAGCGTGAATGCTTGGGTCTTCAATTGCTTCACGAATGGTGCGATGGCCTTTCAAGCAACCTAGGTAAGCGGTAATGCAGTGGCCTGTATTGAGAGTGAATAGCTTGCGTTCTACGAATGCCATTAGGTTGTTGGTTCTTTCCATGCCAGCTATGTCAGGGATTTCGCCCTTGAATTGCTGCTCATCCACAATCCATTCGCTAAAACTCTCTACAGTGACTTCTAGTGGGTCATCGTTCGCCGCTTCTGCTGGTGGTACGATGCGGTCCACTGCGGAGTCGACGAAGCCAACTAGCTCGTCTGCTTTCGCGTGTAATGATTCATCCAAATGTTTGTACACTTCACCTTTTAGGTGAGTCGTGCCACGAACCATGTTTTCGCACGCGATGATGTTCAATGGTTTATCGTTACCTGCTGCAAAGCGTTTAGCAATGCCGGTAGCGATGGTTTTTGCAATGATGTCCAGTACGTTAGGGCCAACCGCTGTTGTTACCAAGTCGGTTTTTACAATGCGGTCGATGACATCTTCACTGGCTGAGTTTACCGCGGTGACGTGAGTTACTGTGTCGATTTGGCACTCAGTACCGACCACTTTTACTTTGTATTCTTGCTTGTGACTCAGTTGGTCGACGAGTGGAGCGTCAACGTCTGCAAATGTGACCTCGACTTCTGCATCTGCTAAGAGTTTTCCGATGAAGCCACGACCAATGTTACCTGCGCCAAAATGAACTGCGTTTTTCATAATTCTTACCTACCAATGTCTAAAATGTTGACTTACGAAACTAGGGGGAGGCCAACCGCATAGGGGGTGACAGCTGACCTCATTTGCCTCAGGAGCAAATTAAAGGGGTAATTAAGCCGCTTGTTGACCGCCAAGGATGTTCAGAATCTCTTCCACATCGTTGGTGCTGGTTAGCTTCTCAATTGCCTCCGGCTCATCGAGCGCGTTCGTAATGGTGGTAATCACCTGGATGTGCTCATCGTTCTTAGCGGCAATGCCGATAACCAGTTTCGCTACATCATCGTCGTCTTCAGTAAATTGGATACCCGATGGGTATTGGCAGATTACAATGCCGGTTTTCTTCACGCGGTCTTTCGCTTCTACCGTGCCGTGAGGCACTGCGATAGATTCGCCTAGGTAAGTTGGAACCAATGCTTCACGCTCAAACATCGCGTCTACGTATTCTGGTTCTGCGTAGCCAAGTTCGACCAACTTGTTACCCGCGAAGCGAATCGCTTCTTCTTTGTTGGCAGCTTTCAAACCTAGGTGAATGTTTTCACGCTGGATTTGGAACACCGACGTTTGCTGTGGCTCGAAGTTGTCGTCGTTTGCTGCCACGAGCGAAACTTTTACCATTTGGTCGTCATTGGCTGCGGATTGGTTTTGCGCTGCTAGTAGTTTGGTGACTAGCTGGTTGTACATCTCGCTGTCTAGGAAGTTAGTCAATGAAATGTGGTGTGCGTTTGGAGCATGCTTACGTGCACGATCCGTTAAGTCTTTATGAGTAATCACGATATCTGCACTCTCTGGTAAGCTGTTAATGGCAAGGTTGGTTACGTGGATGTTCAGACCTGCGTCTTGAACCTTTTTGCGTAGCATGCTCGCGCCCATTGCACTCGAGCCCATGCCCGCATCACAAGCGACAATGATGCTTTGTACTGTCGCTAGGTCTACGTCACCTTTGCTTTGGCTGTTTACCACCGCATCGTTTTTAGATGCAGATTTCATGTCTTTCATTTGTGATGTTGCTTTCTCTAGTGCTGCTTCATCACCGTCTTCTTCTGTTGACGTTTGAGTCTTCATTAGCAGTGCTGCTACGGCGAATGACACGCCTGTTGCTGCTGCGATAGACGCTAGAACACCAACGATTGAGCCTTTCTGAGTCATCAACAAGATTGCAAAGATTGAACCTGGTGATGCTGGAGAAACGATACCTGCGTTAAAGATAGTTAGAACGAATACGCCAGTCATACCACCTGCGATAGCCGCAAGGATTAGGCGAGGGTTCATTAGGATGTATGGGAAGTAAATCTCGTGGATACCGCCGAAGAAGTGGATGATTGATGCACCACCTG
Organism: Vibrio sp. 811; assembly: GCF_033339195.1. Classification (NCBI taxonomy): domain Bacteria; kingdom Pseudomonadati; phylum Pseudomonadota; class Gammaproteobacteria; order Vibrionales; family Vibrionaceae; genus Vibrio; species Vibrio sp. 811. The sequence goes on along the minus strand of NZ_JAWOUB010000004.1, from coordinate 198,693 downwards.
CCGTTTGACGAGCCGTACCTTTACCAAACACCATGTAAGCTAGCAGGATACCTAGACCAGGACCTGGGTTTGCTTCGATTAGGAAGAAGATCGATTGACCTGTTTCAGACGCTTGTTGGATACCCAGTGGAGAGAAAATACCGTGGTTGATCGCATTGTTTAGGAACAGGATCTTCGCAGGTTCAACGAAGATTGAAGTCAGTGGTAGTAGGTGAGCAGAAACTAGGAAGTTAACGCCAGCCGCCAAGCCACCAGAAAGAATTTTTACGAATGGACCGATAAAGATGAAAGCAAGGATCGCACATAGCATGCCGATGATGCCCGCAGAGAAGTTGTTAACCAACATCTCGAAGCCACTTTTTACTTTACCATCGATGTAGTTATCGAATTTCTTGATAGCCCAGCCGCCCATTGGGCCGACCATCATTGCCCCCATAAACATTGGGATGTCTGTGCCGACAATCACACCCATTGTTGTGATTGCACCGACTACCGCACCACGATCGCCACCAACTAATTTACCACCGGTGTAACCGATAAGTAGTGGCAGCAAGTAGGTAATCATTGGGCCAACCATAGAGGCTAACGTTTCGTTTGGTAGCCATCCAGTTGGGATAAATAGAGCAGTGATAAAGCCCCACGCGATAAACGCGCCGATGTTTGGCATTACCATGTTTGACAGAAAACGACCAAAATTTTGTATCTTGATCTTGGCATCTGGTGATATCATAACAATTCCCCGTTCGATGTTCTGATGTATCTTGTTGTAGTAAACGGTTCGCCAAAACCGTTTGTTTGATTGCTTAGTACCCAATCAATTTACCACACATTTTCCAATTGGAACTGACAACGGGTTTTTTGTGATCTACGCCCGCATTTCTTAGGCTGAGAAACGGTTTTTAAGTGACCAAGTTCAACTTATTAACTTGTAACTTAATAACAAAAAGCAACTTTCAAACCTGTCAATAAAAATCTTAGTGATCAATCCGATCTTCTGACAAATTTAAAATAAAAATACTTTGTGACTTTGATCACTTTTGATTTTTTTTGAAATTCGAATTAAATGCTTGTGATGATCAATATCACGTTTTGTGTTGAGTTGTGGTGGATTTAAAGTGTGACTTGGATCTGTTTTTGTTTTTTGTGAAAGTTTGTGACGGAATTGGTGAGATAAATGCTATCTAGATCTTTCGATAGATTGTATCTATAAGAGTCTTTTCGGCGCACTTCACGGAGCACGCCTAATTAGTTGATGAAAGGGTAAATAAAGAGAGTCGCCACACGGTTCTTCTTGTGATTCCCAACTCTCTACTTAATCACTGTTCTTAATCATCGTTGCTATTAGTATGATAGACGAGGTAGTCATGAGCTTGCTCGCGTCCCATATACCTTGCCAACGTCTTTTCTTGAACATCGCGCAAATCCACCATAATCAATCCATCTAGAGCGTTATTGAATGCAGGGTCGACGTTGAAGCATACCAGCTTGCCATTGAGGCTTAAGTACTGACGCAGCAAAACGGGCACTCCTTTCCCTTCATCGATTCTGGCAATGACACGTGACAATAGCTGTAAATCACCCAGAGCAGTGAGCATGCTGGTGTTCCAGTCACGGTGGTGCTCAGGAAGTGGGTTAGAAGGTGTGACGTACTCTGCGCAATTGTTGTCGTAGTGGTGCAGTGTCATTGATTGAGCCAGTAATTGACGTGCAGTATCGCTATAATCGTTGCTAATGCTTACCGGACCAAATAGGTGAGTGTAATCTGGGTTTTGATGAACGAACGTTGCGATGCCTTTCCACAGTAGCAGTAGCGCGCTCATGCTCTTTTGATATTGCTGTGCAATCACAGAGCGCCCCATCTCAATGGATTTACCCATTTGGTCGATAAAGCGTTGGTCATAGTTAAACAACGTTCGTGAATACAGACCTGCTACGCCGCGCTTTTCAATCAGTTGATCAACCAGACCTAAACGATACGCGCCCACCAAGCATTGGTTCTCTCTGTCCCACACAAACAGATGCAGGTAATCATGATCGAAATGGTCAATGTCTATTGCTAGTCCAGTCCCTTCGCCAACTTGTCGGAAATTGAGCTCACGTAGGCGACCAATTTCATGCAGTAGGGAAGGGATACTCTGCGACTCCGTGCAGTAAACATCGAACTCACCACTTGTTAGCAGCTTGGACTCTTTTGGTAAGTTGTTCAGTTCTTCAAGCAATTCGCCTACGGGTAACCCTGCCGCTATTGGTGAGAGCCGTTCTGATGAGGAAGAGGGCTTCACCGATTGGATTTCACGATTGAGTAAGTAAGTGTTGAGCCGCAAATAGTTCACTACTTGATCATCGTTAAGCGTGTTGATCTCTTTAAATTTTATCGCTTGGCCAAAGGATAAGTTGATGGTTTGCGCCTGTTTGTTCAGCAGTTCTCGCCCAAGCAGTAGGGTGCGCAAAAGTGGATGGATTTTCCCTGCCATATAGAAGCGTTTCGAGTTCTGACCACTGATGAATACTGGAACTGTCGTTGCTTTGTTTTTGCGGATCAGGCTACTTACGCTTCGACTCCACGCTTTGTCTTCCAAGCGTTGCTGTTTGGCATCGACTAACTGGGAAACCTCACCGGCAGGAAAGACAAGCAATAAGCCGCCACTTGCGAGGTGTTTATTAGCCGCTCTGAGGGCCTTCATATTCGATTTGACGGCGTCTCTGCCTTCAAACACATCGACACCAATGAAGAGCTGATCTAACTCTGGTACGGTTTTCAGGTATTGATTGGCTAGAATTTGGATATCGTCTCGTACCATCAACAAGAGTTCGGCCAAGATGACGCCTTCCACACAACCAAGCGGGTGGTTCGCCACAATGACGGTAGCTCCTTGTTTAGGTACTGAGTCGAGTGAACCATGAGCAATGCGATAATCGATACCTAAGATATCCAGCGTGAAGCGGAGAAAAGTTTTGATATCGGCATTAACGGGGCGTTGGGCGTAGAACTTATCAAGTTGGTTTAAACCGGTTGCCCATTCAGCAACGTTTTCACCAATGCCAAACGGCGTTTTACGTGGGAGACGAAAAGGGGTCGAACTATCCATATTTACCTCAGCGTACAAGTTGCTGATTGGATAGTAGAAATTACAGATGACAATTCAGAGGCAAAAGCATGAGCCTTTGGTGACAAACCAATGAAGCTTTATTGACTAAAGAAAACGGTATATCACTGTGCTATGAATCAAAACTCGCGTTATGTCTCCCTCTTAAAACAAGAGATAGGCTATCTTATCTAGAACAAAGATTAAGCTAAGTTGATATTTATCAGGGGGAAATAATGGAACGAGTTTCCAATAAAGCAGCACTTTGGATTGGGCTAAGTTTGATACTTGGTCTTGGCATACTTGGCTATTTTATGCAGCAGACGGCGGTGAAATACCGAGCCTATGAAAGAGTCGTGACAGTAAAAGGTTTGTCGGAGCGTGAGTATCCTGCTGATACGGTGATTTGGCCGATTCAATTTACTCTAGCGAGTAATGATATGGGAGCCATGTTTGATGAAATTGACCAGCAAACTCGTTTGATTTTGGACTTTCTAAGTGCCAAAGGGCTTCCTGAAACCAGCGTTTCCCTTTCTTCCCCAGCGGTCATTGACAGAAAAGCACAGCAATATGGGAGCGAGCAAGACATTGAGTATCGTTATTTGGCCTCGCGAACCGTTACGGTTTATAGCCAGAGTGTTGATGTTGTTCGAGCGGCAATCAATGAAATAGGTGAGCTAGGAAAGCAAGGCGTTTTGCTTAACCAAGATCCTTATGCAAATCGTGTTGAGTACAGCTTTACTAAGCTGAATGATGTGAAGCCAGACATGATCGAAGAAGCGACTAAGAATGCGCGTGAAGTGGCTGAGAAATTTGCGAAAGACTCACAGAGTTCACTGGGTAAGATCAAACGTGCAACTCAAGGGCAGTTCTCGATTTATGACCGAGACAGCAACACGCCTTACATTAAGAAAGTACGAGTGGTATCGACGGTTCAATATTACTTATCTGATTAAAGTTGCGCTCATATAGTCAATAGTTGGTCGTTCCATCACCTTCTATTTGTAGAGGTATCTATGCTCTGTGATAGGGAAATCAGTCTTCGCTGACGCTATATACAAGTACTTTTTTATAAAACTAAGTTTTTAACAGTGATGAGGTGAGTTTGATAATAATCAAGCTCACTTGTTTCTTATGAGCGTAAGTTAGTATGACTTATTGCTAGAAGGAATTAGTATCATGGCATACAAGCACTTTGTTAGAGAACTACTGGGTTTAGCGATTGTTGTCTCTGTCGTCTTTGGCGTATTAGGCGTGATGTTAGAGCTCTTCGCACTGACGGCACTTTGGGAGCATCAGCAAACGATAGCCGATGTTTTTTTCCATGAATCTCTCTACTTCATCGTATTTTTAATCCCACCATACTTCCTCTGGAAGTTGATTAACCGCCCTGAATTGGTTTCTGCTGATCAAGCTTATTTGGCAATGAAGTTAGAGGCTGAAAGTCGACAATGAGTCGATTTAGTGAGTAATGAAAAGAAGAGGCTATGAGAAAACATTAGCCTCTTTTCTATCTGATTCGTGGGGCAAAGTATTCGCTGCTTTATTGATTAAAAAGCTGCTTCGATTGTGCCTTTGAACGTACGATCGAGATAATCACGAATCGCTTGAGATTGATAAATAGAAACGAACTTTTTATACGCTTCATTATTTTTGTCTGCGTCACGAGTGGCGATGACCATGACTGCTAATGGGGCGTCTTTTGCTTCAAGATAGATACTTTGTTTCTTCGGATCTAAACCAGAAGACATTACGTAGTTCATTGTAATCGCAGCCGCGTCCACATCATCTAATGTTCTTGGTAGCTGAGCGGCATCTACCTCGACAAATTCAAATGATTTTGCGTTTTTTGTGATATCAGTTAGGGCGGCTTTATGGCCAACACCCTGTTTCAGCTCAATTAAACCTGCATCGGCGAGTAGCAACAGACCACGACCACCGTTGGTAGGGTCATTTGGAAGCGCTATACGTGCATTGTTTGGAAGCTCTTGCAGTGAGCGATACTTATTGGAATAAAGCCCCATACGCATAAGAATGGACTGACCAATTGATACTAATTGGGCGTTATGGCTACTGTTGAAGTTGTCTAAAAATGGCTGGTGCTGATAGCTATTAATATCGATGCTACCATCGCTAAGAGCGGCATTAGGTGTCACGTAGTCAGAAAACTCAATGACTTCGACATTCAAACCTTGCTTCGCTGCCTCCTTCGCTACCGCCTCGACTACTTGTGCATGTGGTCCAACTGTCGCGCCCACTTTAATGACAGAGTCATCTTTTTCTCCACAAGCGCTTAAGCCGACTACTGCCGTGAGAATCAAAGCTAGTTTCTTTAAGTGACCAATACTTTTCATTGTAGCTCCATTTTTGATTTAGACGTCCATACGTTTATATGTCCATACTATCAGAAGTTGTCTGAGGGTCAATGGTTTAAATCACGAGCGGACATTTTGTTTCATTGCTACAAAAATTTGTATGATGTTTTGGGGCTTAATTTTTGATCAAGCTGAGTGGAAGGTCAAAAAGTGTTACTGACGGGAAGTGTAGAGCCTCGAGAAGCTGCATTAGGCGTAGATATCATTACTCATTCGATAGTTGCTGCAGAGCTGAGCTTTTCGAATGTCATATCACCAACGCAGAAGTTCTCCTTAACTTGCTTAAGTAACCCAACAAGTGAAATTACACCGCCTCATCAATGAAATCTAAACCTGTTAGATCTTCTGAGAAACCGATACCTGTCAACTTATGTTCGGTCACTAATTCTCGAAGTATATCTGTACAGAATAGGTTTACGGGGCCTTCCTCTACTGACTTGAAGATATATTTATCTTGAGTATCTTCTTCGTCGAAGACTAGTGTCTCCAATCCTATCAATTCACCGTATTCAACTTTGGGAATCGTTAACTGTTTGTTCTCTCTTGCGAATGTCAGTGCTGTATAGAAATACCAAGTTTCACTACCTACATTGATCGGCAAAAACTCTCCACATGTCGACAACTTGTTATGTAAGTAATTGAATGCTTTGGGTGAAAATATGAGGAATGTATTACACCAAATACTTATATCTGGAGTTTCCGAATCTTTCTTGAGAACATCTGCAAACTCCGAATTAACCTTACCCCATATCGGTTGGAGTGATGAATTGTGCGAAGGTTGATGCAGTATGTCTCTTACAAGCTCAAAGTCACCTAATTGTTCAGCTAGGTCACTAGGCAATAATGAAAGAGTTTTAAACTTAGCAGGATCTTCTGTGATTCTATAAACAGTCATGAGCCATTCCAACTTACATCTTTTTTCTGAGTAATCTTTGAAGGGTATTCTCCATCCTTCAAGCTCATTTTAATCCTATTTAATCGAGCTATTACCATCTGTTTTGTCATACCACCAGTCACAAATATTCTTGCGATCCAGTTCTCATAGTTAAATCGATGTATTGAACGGTGTGCCGGTGATTTTGGGTCAACCCAATTCAAGTCGTTGTTCTTTTTGAAGTTAATCATCCAGATCCCATTTCTTGGATCATTTATACCTATTTGGTGCATGTGCAGCTCAAGTCGAGCTGCCTGAATTGCTGTTTGTTTGAACCGACCTTTTCCTGGAATAATGTGGTGGGCTTACGAATATTCTGGACCGGGTTAATTGCCAGGCCGATCCCCCACTCTTTAATCGCAATGTTGTACAGGTGACTGAGCAGGGTCAGGTCAATGCGTACGGTGTTAGGTGAGCGTGGCTTAGGGGCCGGGTTACCTCTGGCGTCGCAACGATCCAGGCCAGCTAACCGGTCGTCTCGATACTTGGCAATGATTTCGGGCGTCAGGCGGCCAGGGAGTATTTTCCCAGGGCTTTGATGAGCGGTTTGGAATGTCTCGCGTCACAGGCAGCGGTCGCCGGTCGTTTGGTAGGTGAGATTTCTGCCAGGTAGCGTTTTAATGCTTCTTCAATGGTGAGGCGTTCAGACGAGGAACGTTTGATGTAGACGCCACGTACAATTTCATCTTCGGTACGTCTTGCCCAATCCTCTGCATCGCGTTTGAGACGAAAAGTTTTAGACGTCGTCGGCCAGCCAGTTTTTCGAATAACGGCTTTCCAGGTACCAGAAGAGGTTTTAACTAAAGTTGCCATGTGAGTACTCCCGAATGCGTACTGTACTGATTTTGTACCTCGGGACGGAATAAAAGGCAACATTCAAAGAAGGGTAAGCGAAGTGCTTGATTTGAATGGTGGCCCCTCGCAGACTTGAACTGCGGACCAATCGATTATGAGTCGTAAAATATCTCGTTTCATGGAATCTCGAATTATCTCACAACTTGTCAAAATCATTGAATTTTAAGCGGTTGATAGACTTGCCTTATCGCATGTTATCTCACAAACTGTCATTAAGCGACTTCCTAACTACACCCACAACTACACCCAATTTAGCACTGGGTGTAGTTGCGCAACAAAGGATATGCCATGGCAATTACGCAAAAAGAGATTGTGGGGCTCAAGCCGAAAAGTAGTGCTTACTATGTTTGGGATGATGACAGAACAAAAGGCTCTGGGCGTCTGGGAGTAAAGGTTTTCACCAGTGGCAATAAAGGTTTTGTCTTCCGTTACTACCGTCAGAGCAAGCGTCTCTTTATTCAGTTAGGTCGATTTCCGGCGCTGAGCCTTGTTGATGCACGGAAAGAGGCGCACAAACTGGGCTTAATGCTTAAGCAGGGACTCGATCCTAAATTTGAATTAGCCAACGCAGAGAAAAAGCGTGAAGCCACCCGACGTGAAGAAGAACGTAAGGGTAGCATAGAGCTATTGTTTCAAAGTTACGTGAACCAGATGAAAAAAGAGGGGAAAAGAACTTATCAAAATGTTTATCGCTCGCTGGAGAAGGAGGTTTATCCATTTATTTCTAGAGAAACGAAAGCTTGCGATGTAACTACTGCTGACATTGTTACGATTCTCGCTCACATGATACAACGTGGTGCTGCAACACAGAGCAATCGGGTCAGAAGCTACCTTCATGCCGCATTTAACTACGGCCTTTCACATGATAATGACCCTGCGAATTACTTGAGAGACGCTAAGTTTGGTCTCGCTTTTAACCCAGTATCCTCTATACCAAAACAAAAAGACGCAGAACGAGTGGGAGAGCGCTATCTAACGTTCACAGAACTACACCAGTTTATGCAAGACATTGAGTTTGACATTGAAGGGGTTCGAGCCTCAGAAATGATGCGATGTCTTATTCTTCTTTGTATTCATACTGGAGGGCAGAGGCCTTATGAGATTGCAGCATCAAAATGGACAGCAATCAACTGGGATGAACGAACCTTGCTTATCACACCAGATCTTTCGAAAAACAAGCGTAGCCACTTGGTTCCTCTAACTGACTCAGCTATGTCGCTCTTAAGGAGGTTAAGAGAAAGAGAGTCAACCAGTCCCTTTATCTTCCCTCATTATAAAGACGAAAATGACCACGTTCGCTTAGATTCATTGAGCCAAACCATTGCTCGTTATAGAGATGATCACCCTCACTTTGAGCATTTTATCCCTAGAGATTTACGCCGCACATGTAAAACCCTGATGGGAGAGCTTGGCATAAGTAAGGCATTGAGAGATAGGCTGCAAAACCATGCGCTCAATGATGTGAGCTCAAAACATTACGATAGATACGAATATTTGGCTGAGAAGCGGCATGCTTTGGGTTTGTGGGAAAGTAAATTATCTAGATTTGAAGAAACGGGTTCAAACGTGGTTAGTCTTTGATAAAGTGGGCTTGACGTTCGCACTGTGAATATCATATTCGTGATTTATGTTAATTTATATCCTGGTATTATTAACCATTGTTAATGGTCAGATCATTATTAATTAAGTTATTTATATCTATACAATGAGTAATAGTTTACGGTCAGATCAAGTGAATGATAAGGCTCTATAAATAATATTTAAATTTTATATTTATATTGAATTTAAAAGGGAATATATAATATTAATTATCATTCCCTTTTTAGTTGATACTATAGAAAATATTTTGATTTATATAACTATTCTTTATAGTAATTATTATGCAACTAAGTTCTCTAATTCTATAGATTTCTCGGTAAGCTTTTTAGATTGTATTTCTGTAGAGTTTGATGAATTATTCGTAATTTCTGCCATTAGCTTTGCTTCTTCGGTATTTCTACTGATCTCATCTATGACTAATGTTTGCTCTTCGCTGGCAGCTGCAATCTGAGCATTCATTTCATTTACAGATGCAAGACTTGAAAATAAATCCAATAACCTTGCACTCGTATTATTGATTGATTTAGTCAAGTCATTAACTACAGAGCTACTCATATTCATAGAATTAACAGACTCTTGAGCACTATCATGTAGATTTTCTATCATTAATGCTATTTCTTTTGTACTTGTTTGCGTTTTACTCGCCAGTTCTCTAACCTCATCGGCTACAACCGCAAAGCCACGGCCGTGTTCACCAGCTCTTGCTGCTTCTATCGCTGCATTAAGAGCGAGTAAGTTAGTTTGTTCTGCTATTCCTTGAATTGTTTGAACAATACTATTTATACTGTTTACTCTTTGACTTAATTCTATGACATTATTTTTGCTCGTGGAAGTTGTATCATCTAACTCTTGTAAGCGAGCGTTTATTTCTTGAATGAATAATGTTAAGTTTTGTCCTTCACTATTAACGTGTGATACATGGTTATGAGCGTTTTGAACATTCGATGCAATTTCCACAGCTGAGCTTTGAAGCTCTGTCATGGCAGTTGCAACATTATCCATAGTTGAAAGTAGTAGAATTGAGTTTTCTTTGTTATCACTAGCTGTTGAATTTAATTCCCTTGACATTGAGTCAAGTATAAAAGCTATATCTTTAATGCCAATTATAGTCTTTTCTGTTCTATCTAGCATAAGGTTTAAATCTTTTACCAGAGAGTTGAACTCCTTTGATTTGTCTTGAGCAATTCTATAAGAAATTGGAGTTTCTATGTTACTCATTATCTCTGCTTGCTCAACAATAAAGTTTATTCCTTTAATTGTCCTATTAACAAGAATCCAAGAGGAACCAACTAACAAGATAAGTAAAGCTAGCATCTCGATTATAGAATTAGTTATAACATCGTGTTGTACATTATCACCAATATTTTTTAGTTCTAAGAACAACTCTTTTTTAGAATAGTTTTTAAAGTCACCATTGGTTACAGATTCCGCTATTGTTAAACTTTCCCGTTCTCTTATTTCATTCATATCTCCTAGTGCGAATGTGAACATCACTAAGAATAGGATCACTCCTGGTAAAATTGATACAAGCGTAAGTTTTGTTTTTGTACTCATTTATTTCAATCACCTTCCATCAAAGCACGTTATTGAATTTTTTTTAATCTAAGCATGTCCATAATTGCATACTTATGCTGTAAAGTTGCAAGGAAATGTGATGTTATCATTTTTGACTTACACGTGTAAGCCAAAAAAATGATTTGTATTAGGTTTTTCTTATATTGGTGATGTGCTTCTCAATGATAGCTTTATATTGTTGACTAATAACCATAGTGACAATAATGTTATTAGTATTTTAGCAATATGATGTTAAGTCGACCTTTAAGCTTCCTTGTGGATTTGTAGTTGTTTTTCCATCTAACCAAAATTGGAAATATGCAATTGCTATCATATCTTTTGGATTTTAGGTTTTAACTCTTTTGTAGAGAGTGAAAATGAGTTCAATAAAGTTTAACTTCAAAGAAAGTGTTATTATGTTTTCCTTATCTTGTATAATAACATTTAATTTAGGTTTTTATATTAGTAATTTAGAAAGTGAAAAGGTTGTTAGCAGGGATATTGCTAATGCTTTAAGTTATAAAATTAATGAGTATTTTAGTCTTCTAGGTTATTTTTCTAGGAATTTTAAAGTTAATATTGAAAATTCAAAATTAAAAGAAAAAATAAGGAACGTTATATATGATGATAAAATTTTATTAGATTTAGTTACTATATCTAAAAATGGTGATGTAATTAATAACTTGTCTAAGTTTTATTCTATTTCTAGTTTTAATCTATTTGAAGATATTAATACTAAGAACTCTTTTTATCTCACATATCATGATAAAAATATTTTACTTGGGGATGCGTATTATAGTGAGAAATTTGGGGAGAAGGTAATTCCTATTAGAGCTCCTGTTTTTAATGATGATGAGGTTTTTTCATTTATTTCATTGGTATTGTCTTATGATGGATTATTTAAAAAATATGTACCAATAGATTATAAAAACAACATAATCCTAAAAAATATATCTAATAGTAATAAATATCCCTTTAATAGCAGTTGCAATTTATCTTGGTTTAACTGCTTTTTATTTAACTTGTTTTATTTTAATGAGTCATATCGGTATTTCACTGATTTTCCTCACGATTTTGTTATTTTCATTGTGGGGGATTTAAGTATAAGCTTAGTTGTTTTAGTAGGGGCTTTGTTTCTTTTTTTGGTTTGTTTTTTTTACTTTATTTATAGTAGGTATAGTTATTACTTTTATTTGAAGGGAGCTTTTCGTAATGAAGAGTTTTACTTAAGATATCAACCCCAATTTAGTGGAGAAGGAGTTGTTATCGGAATAGAAGCTCTTTCTAGATGGACATCCCCATATTTGGGAGATGTTAGACCAGATGTGTTTATTAAGAAACTTGAGCAGTATGGGCTAATGAAAAAATTTGGAGAAAATGTCCTGCATAATTCAATAAAAGAATCAAGAGACTTATGTGTAAAAAATAACATTTCTTTATCTATAAATGCTTCTATAGAAGATTTAAAAAATAATAATTATTCACTTTATTTGAAAAGATTAATTGATATCTATGATTTTCCTGTCAATCTTTTAAAAGTTGAAATTACAGAGAGTGCAGAGATTGATAGGCTTGATTTTATAAAAAACAATATATTTAACATTAAAAGAATGGGCGTTAGACTATCTATGGATGACTTTGGCTCTGGTTTTTCTTCTTTGTTTCTTTTAAATAAAATTAAGTTTGATGAGATTAAGGTAGATAAATCATTAATTGATGATATAGATTTTGACAAAAGAGCGAATACAACTTTAATAAATATAAATAGATTGTCAATGGAGTTAAATATTGATGTCGTTGTAGAAGGTGTTGAAAGGTATGATCAACTTAAGATTTTGAATAGTATTGGTTTTTGCCGATATCAAGGATTTTATTTCTCTAAACCAGTCAGTCTTGGTTGTTTAGAGTTGATTATAGAAGATGGAAAAATTTAGATTTGGTTTTAATTAACTTCTTCAACTCTTTACTTTATTTTTTACCTTGGATGGGATCTTATAATCTAAGTATTCATCCTTGGTTCTTACCTCTTGACCTTTTAAATTAATTAAAGCAATCGATTTCCTAAAATCGTTTCCTCCTTTTTTTTCAAAGATACTAACTCCTGCCCTCAAATGAGATAAGGAGACAGGTAATGACACGAAATCGAATAATCCCATTAAAAGAGGTATCAGAAGCCTTAGGGCGAACTCCCAAAACTATTTGGCGATGGTGGGCAAAAGAGAAAACATTTCCGAAACCCATTCTGATCAATGGACGCTGCCTTGGGTGGCGAGAGTCTGAGCTAGATAACTGGATGGAGAGTCAAGGGGGGAAAAGTGACAGCAGCAAGTGATAAAAGTCAGCCGAGCGAGTCTCAACTCGATTTTCCAGACAAGAAAAAAGAAGGGTTTAAGAAGCTTATTCTCAATACAGATGACAACCTGAGGGTACTGTTAGATCACAAAGGATACGTCCCTTACTTAAATGCGATGAACACTGAGATAGAAGTGCTCCATAACGGTAAGGTTATGGAATATGAGGTGTTAATGAGTAAGCTGATAAGCGACTGTGCAAGATTCGATGTACCAAAAGCAGCAATTGGTGATCATCTACATGTTTTGGCAAAGGAGCGTTCATATCACCCTATTGTTTTGCATCTGGCTGACTCTGAATGGGATGGCGTCGAACGAGTGAAGAAAGTTATTGGGTGCATCCGTTCTAAGAGACCTGAAGTTACGGAGCTAATTATGCGGAGGTGGCTTGTAGGTTGTATTGCGGCGCTATACGAGCCTCGGTTTAGCAGTAAGTTAGTTCCGGTGCTTCAGAGTAAGCAGTCTTTTAGAAAAACCGCTTTCTTATCAAGAATAGGTGACATCGTACAAGGGGCATTTCTTGGAGGTCGGGCATTAGATCCCCGCTGCAAAGATAGCGTGTTACCTATTATTAAGTCATGGATTGTTGAACTCGGTGAACTGGAGTCTTCAACAAAGCACAGTCAAGGTCAGCTGAAAGCATTTATATCCCAAGAGGCAGACACAATCAGGTTGCCCTATGCGCGTACCGACCTTAAAAAACCGAGGCAAACGCTTTTGATAGCGACGGTAAACGGCCAAGACTTCTTAAAGGACAGAACGGGTAATACTCGGTTTGGTGTGATTGAACTAAATGAACCCATTGATATGACTACTGTGAATCGGATTCTCGGGTGGCAATACAACGGAACTGGCAGCCTTCGCCAAGAAGAGCCCGAGTCATTGCGGCAGTTTTGGTTGGAGGTCAAGCACATGTATGAAGCTGGTGAGCCTTGGGTACTGTCAATGGACGAGCAGGCTCTAGTTGATACGGTATCTGATAAATATTTGGATAAAGGGCGTTGGTATAAAATGCTTCAGGAGCGAATATCAATGGAGGCTGATGATAATCGAAGCCAGACTGAATGGCTTGCACCAGGCCAAATTAGCCAGATCTTAGGTATACCATGTAACTATGCTGCTCATGTCGGTAGAGCTCTACAAAGGCTAGCTGATGAGGGAAAAATTGCAACACGTTACAAAGATGGCTACAAACTGTATTTGTTTCCCAACAGATAGCGTCCAAACTTCTGAAGCTGTATGTTCATAACTGTCCTTCACTTACCCCACTTGAAGTGGAGTAAGTGAAGTACATTGAGACAAACTACATTTACAACGTTCGCATTGCGAACGTTGTGTCTCCCCATCTAATCATTTCAACCAATCGACCTCTTAAAACCGTTATGCCTCTTTTTATCAAAGATACTGGTTCAGTCATCAAATGAGAAAGGAGGATGCTCATGGCAAGAGATCGAATTATGTCCCTTAAAGAAGTTTCAGATTCACTAGGTCGCAGTCCGAGGACGATCTGGCGTTGGTGGGCCAAAGACAAATGTTTTCCCAAACCAATTCAAATCAACGGACGTTGTTTGGGGTGGCGTGAGCGAGACTTTGTTGACTGGCTAGTAGAGCAAGAACAGACTTTTAAAGATTAAATTTATGTACGCGAGGCTATAGGCCTCGCTTTTGTTCGCACTGCGAATGTTAATTCCACTTGTTGGGATAAATGCAGTAATCGTTAGCTTAAAAAAAATTTTTAACTTTGTCGGCTTTAACATTCTTTCTGACATTGAGGAGCTGTTCGCTTCTCATTCATCAAGAAGGAAGGAAATATGAATAGTACTAAGCGTAATTGGAGCAAGCAGTTTGATTCTGCATCAGTTAAATATTGCAACCAAACAAGTATAGCTATGTCTTGTCATGTTGACATGAGAAACGTGTTGTTTGGTTATTATGAGGAGTACTTATCTCCCATGACTCCGCTAAATCATGATAATGCTCTCTGTTCTGTGATAGAAGACATTGATTGTGTAATAGTGGATTACGGTAAGGACACAAAGCAGTTTTTGAATCTTAGCACCGCTTTAGATTGGGCTAAGTCAGTTATGGGGGTTAAAGTATTTAGATATGTGGACCTTTCATTGTTTGGTGGGCCTGGATTCTATCTAGATGATTACATGGATGCCTTAAGAGATAATGCTGATAACTTAATCGATTTTTTTGTTGATAGCTTTAATCTCTATGGTTGGAGCATATCCCCATTTCAACTTGCCCATGATGTAGAGATTACGTCTGAATTTAGTAAACCGGAGCTCGTTGAGGCGGTATTTAACTTTGCTAGGAATATCCATTGCTTTAGCGCAGTAGGGCCAGAACGCTCACCTTGGTTTATGAGCCAACCTACAAATGAAGGCTCTTACTACGTTTGCAGATTTAATGGGAAAGTTGAGCTTGTTGACCTTAAACTGGTTCATAGTGTAGATGGAAGAAGCAGTAAATTGATGATCTTTGGCTTAAACCAAGAGCCTGTGCCTTTAGATGAAGCGGAAGCTGGCGATTGGTTATGGTCTTTCTCTTATCATCAAACAAATACATTTGACTGAAGCCTATAATTAGAATGAAGTGACTTAATGTACAGTAAACGTTGAGTCACTTTTTACCAGCTACCAATCTGAATTATCTCTATGGCGTTTTTCTGTAATCCTATTCCTCAACTTACCCTCTAAATCCCGCTCGAATTCACACCCGATGTCATCAAAGTAGGTGTTGTCTGAAATACCATCATCATAGCTAATATGTTCGCGGTCGATGTTTGAGCTTTTACTTGAAGCTTCCAAAACACAAACAATAACTTTAAGCAATGAAATGAAAATGCTCCCAAAGATTGAGATGAGCGTAGGGCTTTTTTTATATTCCATATTCAATCTGCCAGATTTATGCATTTGTCACGTAATAGGTTACGCTTTCTACTTAAGATTAGCAGAGGAGTGAAATGTTCGCAGTGCGAACAAAACAACGTAAAGGTGTATGTATGGTGCAGATGGACGAATTTATTTGGAAGCGCTACATGGAAGATATAGAAGGTATGTTTAGAGATGCTATTACAAGTTTGGATTTACAGCATCGCGCCGTCATGGCTAAAGCAATTACGGCCATGTTAATCCAAGAGCCACCATTTAAGCTTACAGATGAAAATATAATCAATTACTTGAAATCTCCAGATGACATCAAACGTCAGATATTCGTTCAGTATGGTTACTTTGATCCACGCCTTGAATCGTCTTTGCAAGAAGCTGTCCTATGTATTGATGGTATCAAAGAACCACTGCTAAACAGCATAAAGAACGCACATTGAAGCCCTCCTGTCACTAGCTGTGAAATAGGTAGTGACAGGAGGTATACCGCGAGCGCATCACCTTATTTTTTCTATATTCTCGTTATTTCTTTTAAGCGGGGTCACTTGGTGACAGCCAAGTGACGGCTTGGTAGCCTCATCACGTAAATAAAAAAGTAGCCGTCGCTATAAAGACTCTTCATAAATCATAAATGTTCAATAGGAGAAAGAAACGTAACCAGCATTGTGACGTCACAATGCTCTTCTCGTAGATGCTCACACTTCTTCAAGTAGATCATGTACGACATTCGTAACTATCGATACACAAACCATCACTCTTGCCCTAATCGCCTCTGAGGCATTCATCTTACTAACCATAAGTTTGAATTGGGCTTATCACTAACCATCAGGTTCACGTGGTTTGATTACGTTTTCTCCATCATTTTTTCAAGTAGATAGAGCCATATGAGCTATATGGCTCTTATTTATTTAGGAGTAAGAGTCATGAGCAAACCAAACTTACGACACGGCCTAGTTTTGTTAATGAAGCGCAACATTGATGGGAGTTATGCATCTCAAGCTGCACGTAAAAACATCCTCATCCAAATCGAAAAACAATTAAAGAGAGGAGGGTACAGGCACTTAACTCCACATACACTTAAGTTAAAGCACGTAAAATTTTTGGTTGAGCATTGGCAAAGTCAAGGCTTAAGCGTTGGAACTATAAAAAACCGAATGGCACATATTCGTTGGGTATTCGAAAAGACTGGACGTGAGCATTTGTTACCCAAGTCCAATGAAGAGTTGGGGATAGGAAAGAGAGTTTTCAGTGACAATAGTACCAACAAGGCGAAAGAGCTTGATGAAGTAAAGTTTAACGCAATCTCAGACCCATATATAAAAATAGCGTTAGAGCTACAATCTGCATTCGGTCTGAGGCGGGAAGAAGCTTTGAAGTTTAACCCCAGTATAGCGATTAAAGCAGATAGAATTCATTTAATGGGCTCTTGGACTAAAGGTGGCAAGGCGCGAGAGGTACCAATCAGAAACGAATATCAAAAGCAGGTGTTAGAACGAGCTATAGCTATTGCCCCAAGAGGCTCTCTGATTCCCGCAAGCAAAAAGTACATTCAACAGCTAAAGCACTACGAAAATACTTGTAGGAAGGTTGGGTTATGCAAGAACCATGGTCTACGCCATCAATATGCTCAACAGCGATACATAGAACTGACAGGAATGAATGCACCTAAAGCGGGTGGTTTAACTAGCAGAGAACTGAGTAGAGAACAAAAAAGTGCAGATAAAGAAGCTCGCCTTATTATTAGTAGAGAGTTAGGGCATGAGCGAGAAGAGATTACAGTTATCTATCTTGGCCGGTAAGCACATTATCAAGTTTTGTATTTTTAGGTTAAAATATAACCACAAGAACATTAGGGCGGGTTTCAATATGTTAGTACAAGTTTTGGATGTAACGGGTATGACTTTAGCTCAACTTTTATTTTTAGCTCTAGTTACCGTTGGTACAATCGGTTTGCCTTTGTTAGCTATTTGGTATGATCGTAAACACGGAATTGAGTAAAATAGGCAGATAATAAAAAAGCGCCCCCTTTTCACATAAGGGGGCGCTTTTTTATTATCTTATCGAATTTTCTGTTCTGCTCGTGATGGAAAAATGTTGGCAAGCTCAGCAAAGCGTCCAAAATTGTGAGCTAAGCAACTTCCTAACTACACCCACAACTACACCCAAAATCACTAGGTACAAAAAAAGCGTAGCAGATACTAACCTGCTACGCCTTCTAGAATATGGTGGCCCCTCGCAGACTTGAACTGCGGACCAATCGATTATGAGTCGACTGCTCTAACCACTGAGCTAAGGGGCCTTAATAGGACAACGATTATAGGGGAAGCGTTGCAAGGTGTCTAGATACCAACTAGGGCAATTGCGCTTAGTTTTTATCCACTTAGAACAGTAGATAATAAAAAAGGTGACCTAAAGTCACCTTTTTTGATTTCTAAAAGCTTGTATGCGCTGCGATTATTCGTCTAGGAAGCTGCGCAGAGTCTCTGAGCGGCTTGGGTGACGAAGTTTACGTAGTGCTTTTGCTTCGATCTGACGGATACGCTCACGAGTAACGTCGAACTGCTTACCAACTTCTTCTAGAGTATGGTCAGTGTTCATGTCGATACCAAAGCGCATACGAAGTACTTTCGCTTCACGTGGCGTTAGACCTGCAAGCACGTCTTTTGTTGCCACTTTAAGGCTAGTTGCTGTTGCAGAATCTAGCGGAAGTTCTAGCGTTGTATCTTCGATAAAATCACCTAGATGCGAATCTTCGTCGTCACCGATTGGTGTCTCCATTGAGATAGGCTCTTTAGCGATTTTTAGAACTTTACGAATCTTGTCTTCTGGCATTTGCATGCGCTCTGCCAGTTCTTCCGGTAGTGGCTCGCGACCCATCTCTTGCAACATTTGACGAGAAATACGGTTTAGCTTGTTGATCGTTTCGATCATGTGTACCGGGATACGAATCGTACGTGCTTGGTCCGCGATTGAACGAGTGATTGCCTGACGGATCCACCACGTTGCGTAAGTCGAGAACTTGTAACCACGACGATATTCGAACTTATCTACCGCTTTCATCAGACCGATGTTACCTTCCTGGATCAGATCCAAGAACTGTAGGCCACGGTTGGTGTATTTCTTCGCGATAGAAATTACAAGACGCAAGTTCGCTTCAACCATCTCTTTCTTCGCACGGCGAGCTTTTGCTTCACCGATAGACATACGACGGCTGATGTCTTTAATGTTCTGTACGTTTAGAGAAGTCTCTTCTTCAATCATTTTTAGCTTAGCGATTGAACGACGGATTTCTTCTTCGTTACGTTTGATCTTTTCAGCGTATGGCTTGTCTGAAGCAAGAACTTCATCCAGCCAAGCTTCACTTGATTCATTACCAGTGAACAGCGCGATGAATGATTTCTTCGGCATTTTGCCGTATTCAACCACTGACTTCATGATCAGACGCTCTTGTGTACGAACGCGATCCATAGCAGTACGCAGTTCATTCACTAGGTGATCAAACTGTTTAGGCGTTAGACGAAACTCGCGGAATACGTCTAGCATCATTTCATTAGCAACGGTTGCTTTCGGGCTGTTATAGCCGTATTCGTTGATTGCTAATTGAAGATTTTGATAGGTGCTGCGTAGTTGGTTGAATTTCTCTAGCGCTAATTCAGGATCGATACCTACATCTTCTTCAGAATCATCTGAATCGTCATCGCTATCTTCGTCGTCATCAACGTCTTCATCGTCTTCTTCTTCTAACTGAGATTCAGTCAGTTCAGAACCGATGTGTGTTGCCGTTGGTGCAGCGGTGTCGTCAGCATCTGGATCTACAAAACCTGAAATTAGGTCTGTAAGACGTAGTTCTTCAGCTTGAACTTTGTCAAATTGCTCAAGAATGTACGGAATTGTGCCTGGGTATTCAGCAACAGACGATTGAACTTGGTTAATACCTTCTTCAATACGTTTTGCGATGTCGATTTCGCCTTCGCGAGTTAGAAGTTCGACAGTACCCATCTCACGCATGTACATACGTACTGGGTCTGTTGTACGACCAATCTCACTCTCTACGCTAGAAAGTGCAGCGGCTGCAGCTTCGGCTGCATCTTCATCGGTAATATTTGTGTCATCGTTCAGTGCTAAATCATCAGCATCAGGAGCAGTTTCTACTACCTTAATGCCCATGTCGTTGATCATCTGAATGATGTCTTCTACCTGTTCTGAATCTACGATTTCAGCAGGTAGGTGGTCATTTACTTCGGCGTAGGTCAGATAGCCTTGTTCCTTGCCTTTAATAACAAGTGACTTTAGCTGTGACTGCGGATTGTGATCCATAGACGGTATCCAACTTCGTAATCTGGTGAAGGAATCAGTATGCGAAATGCAAACCACTTACTATAACAAATTAAATCGTTGCTGACTAATTAAACAGGGTTACGCTTTTAAATCTAGCATAAGTGCTAGCAGCTCCCTTTTCTCTTCGGCTGATAAACCGACACTTCTTGCTTTGGCCTGCAGGTTTTCAATTTGTTTTTCTACGCACTGGGCAATAATTTTATCCAGTGAGTCTAAAAAGATTTCTTCTTGGTTGTCCTCATCGAGTGGAATGTCCCAACTCGCGAGACGAGACAGAAGGGTCTCATTTTGGCTGTTTCGCCAATGCTCTAATAATTGGCCTGTGTTGATATGGGGATGCGCTTGGCATTTATCAAGTACATCAACAAATAAACTTAGACCAGGAATGGGCAAATCTCTAACGCTGGTTAGATCTGGCACCATACTTACGTATTGTGGGTTTTGAATCAGTAACGCGATCACTTCTCGCATCGGCGTTCGCTTGATTTCTTTATGAGGTTGAGGCCTTTTATCCTCTTTACCTTGTTTTGAAATTAGCTGCTGTAGTTGGCGTTCATCAACCAAACCCAAACGGCGGCCAAGCAATTCTCTCAAGTATAGTCTTAAAGTGCCGCCAGGGACTTTATCAATGAGAGGAACCGCAAGAGTACTCAGTTTTGCCATGCCTTCTTTCGTGCTCATATCGACCTGCTGAGTCAATGAGCTGAACATGAATTCAGACAAGGGCATCGCATTAGACACTTGCTGCTCAAATGCTTGTTTTCCGTTTTGTCGGATATAAGAGTCGGGATCTTCTCCATCCGGCAAAAACATGAATTTTAACTGGCGACCATCCGTTAGGTAAGGCAATGCATTTTCCATGGCACGCCACGCTGCTTCACGGCCTGCGCGGTCACCGTCATAACAACACACGACGGTGCTTGTTTGCCTGAATAACACTTGCAAGTGATCGCCCGTTGTCGAGGTTCCCAATGAGGCAACGGAATAATCTACGCCATATTGAGCAAGCGCGACAACATCCATATAGCCTTCAACCACTAAAATTTGTGGTGGCTCACGGTACGCTTGTAGTACTTCATAAAGGCCATACAACTCTTTACCTTTATGAAATATCGGGGTTTCGGGTGAGTTGAGATATTTTGGTGTCCCATCACCTAATACTCGACCACCAAAGCCTATTACTCGGCCGCGTCTGTCTCGAATAGGAAACATCACTCGACCACGGAATCGGTCGTAGCGGTTGCCTTTATCGTTTTCAATCAACATGCCGCCAGTGACGAGCATGTCTTGGTTTTCTTTATTCTGGCCAAAGTTCTTACGAACTAAATCCCATTCATCAGCCACATAGCCGATGCCAAACTTCTGGACGATTTCACCAGACAGGCCGCGATCTTTTAGATACTCAATCGCCACCTTACTTGCTGGCTGTTTGAGTTGGTTACGATAAAATTGAGCAATGCTGCCCATTAAGTCGTATAGGTTACGTTTTTCACTGCTGCTTGCTTGTGGGCCTGATTGAAACGAACCATTACCGCCGCTACGTTGTTCGCGAGGAACATCTAAACCCAAGTATGAAGCGAGTTCTTCAATGGCTTCGACGAATTCTAGTCGGTCGAACTCCATCAAAAAATCGATGGCATTTCCATGCGCGCCACAACCAAAACAATGGTAGAACTGCTTTTCTTGACTGACACTGAATGAGGGTGTCTTTTCGTTGTGGAAAGGGCAGCATGCGCCGTAGTTTTTGCCTTTTTTCTTAAGTTTCACACGTGCGTCGATGATATCGACAATATCAAGTCGAGCTAGAAGGTCATCGATAAAACTGCGAGGGATGTGTCCAGCCATAAAACCTAACAAAAAAAGAAGATGATGAGTGGAGTGAATGCCTTAAAAGAATGAGCGTATTGCCCATTGATTTCATTCCATCCATCCAGATACAAACAAGCCGTGCGCTCCAAAGGATAGCACGGCTTGCTGCAATTGGGTGGGGTACCTTAAGCCAATTTAGCGCGAACTAAACCGCTTACTTTACCCATATCTGCACGCCCTTGAATTTGCGGTTTCAGAACGCCCATTACTTTGCCCATGTCTTGCATGCCAGCTGCGCCAGATTCAGCAATCGCGTTCTCGATGAGAGCCGCTACTTCTTCGTCTGTCAGTGGTTGAGGCATAAAGTCCTCAAGAACGGTAATTTCTGCTTGTTCCGCATCAGCAAGATCTTGACGACCCGCTGCTTCAAACTGCGCTACAGAGTCGCGACGTTGTTTAACCATCTTGGTCAATACTGCAAGAATGTCGTCATCGTTCAGAGTAATCTGTTCGTCAACTTCACGTTGCTTGATTGCTGATAGGGCTAAACGAATAGTACCAAGGCGCAATTTGTCCTTGGCTTTCATCGCTAATTTTTGCTCTTCTTTGAGTTGATCAATCAGAGCCATAACTAAATTCCTTTTGGAGCTCAGTTATTAGTACAGGCGAACGCGACGAGCGTTTTCGCGAGCTAGCTTCTTAGCGTGACGCTTTTGAGCTGCTGCTTTAGCGCGTTTGCGAACTGTAGTTGGTTTTTCGTAGTGCTCACGACGACGCACTTCAGAAAGGATACCTGCTTTTTCGCAAGAGCGCTTAAAACGACGTAGAGCAACGTCGAACGGTTCGTTTTCACGTACTTTAACTACTGGCATATGCCTTTCACCTCAGGGGTTATTCGTTAACGCTGGTATTCAACAGACCAAATCACAATTGTTAGGTCTCTTACCAGCTTGATCAAAAATGGTGCGGAATTTTAATCCGATCACAACTACTTTGTAAAGCCTTTTGTCGATTATTGTCTGTACAAAATTTGTTTGCAGCACCAAGGCGAGGTAATATGACGCCCAAATTTCCTCTATACAGAAAGCATACTGAGAAAACCATGCGCATTATTGGTATTGAAACCTCTTGTGACGAGACTGGCATCGCAATTTATGACGATGAAAACGGTCTCTTGTCACACAAGCTATACAGCCAAGTAAAACTGCACGCAGATTACGGCGGTGTGGTGCCTGAGTTGGCTTCACGTGACCACGTAAAGAAAACCATTCCTCTTATTAAAGAGGCACTAAAAGAAGCGAACTTAACTTCAAAAGACATCGATGGTGTCGCGTATACCGCGGGGCCTGGTCTTGTTGGGGCGCTATTAGTGGGTGCGACTATCGGTCGCAGTATTGCTTATGCTTGGGGAGTGCCAGCGGTACCTGTTCATCATATGGAAGGTCACCTATTGGCCCCAATGTTGGAAGATAACCCTCCACCGTTCCCGTTTGTGGCGGTATTAGTATCGGGCGGTCACTCTATGATGGTGGAGGTGAGAGGCATCGGTGAGTACAAAATTCTAGGTGAGTCGATTGATGATGCGGCGGGCGAAGCGTTTGATAAAACAGCGAAGCTAATGGGTTTGGATTACCCAGGCGGTCCACTATTATCTAAACTGGCGGAAAAAGGTACACCGGGCCGCTTTAAGTTCCCGCGTCCAATGACGAATGTGCCAGGTTTGGACATGAGTTTCTCTGGTCTAAAAACCTTTACGGCTAACACGATTGCTGCAAACGGTGATGACGAGCAAACTCGCGCGGACATCGCATTGGCATTTGAAGAGGCTGTGTGTGCTACGTTGGCTATTAAATGTAAGCGCGCGCTTGAGCAAACAGGCATGAAACGCATTGTTATTGCTGGTGGTGTGAGTGCTAACCGTCGTTTGCGAGCTGAGTTAGAGAAGTTAGCGAAGAAAGTTGGCGGCGAAGTTTACTACCCACGTACTGAGTTCTGTACAGATAACGGTGCGATGATCGCTTACGCAGGCATGCAGCGCTTGAAGAATGGCGAAGTGGCTGATATGTCAGTAGAGGCTCGTCCACGTTGGCCAATTGATCAACTAACACCTGTCGCTTAATCAAATTTATGCGGTAGGTTTGAAACCGGTTCTGTGTAATAAAGGTCTCTGCTCCTCAGAGGCCTTTATTTTTAATTATTCAATGAACCGCCTCGTTTTACATTCTGACTGATGCGATCAGTTCGCTATTGTTTCAGTGCTAGGATGACGTGGAAGAATAAGAAATGGATATAACAATGAATAAGTTTGAAATTGAAGGTCAGCAACTTGCTTATCTAGATAAAGGTAAGGGCCCTGTGCTTTTATTTGGTCATAGTTACCTTTGGGATAGCCAAATGTGGGCGCCGCAAGTTGAGGTTTTAAGCCAGTCATTCCGTTGTATTGTGCCAGATCTTTGGGCACATGGTGAATCGGACGCTGCACCTGCATCGACACAGTCATTGGCCGACTATGCACAACATATGTTGGCATTGATGGATCATTTAGATATCGAAGAGTTCTCGATAGTGGGCTTATCTGTTGGCGGCATGTGGGGAGCAGAGCTAACGGCTCAAGCGCCGCAACGTGTTAAGTCACTGGTATTGATGGATACCTTCATTGGCTGGGAGCCAGAAGTTACGTATAAGAAGTATTTTGCAATGCTTGATACCATCAGCCAAGTCCAAGCAGTGCCTGCGCCAATTATTGAAGCCGTTGTGCCGCTGTTCTTTGCCAACAACGTCAATCAGGATAACCCTAAACTTGTCGCTTCATTCAAACGCAGTTTAGAAGACCTGAATGGTGAGCGTGCGGTGGAAGTAGCTCGCATAGGGCGCATGGTGTTTGGTCGCCGGGATGTGATTGAGGATTCGGAAAAATTTGCTCTGCCGACGTTAATTGCAGTGGGCTGTGAAGATAAACCCCGTCCAGTTTTTGAATCTTATTTAATGAAAGACTGTATCACAGGCAGTGAGTTGGTGGAGATTCCTCAAGCGGGACACATCAGTTGTTTAGAGCAACCTGAGTTTGTCAACCAGATGTTGTTGAGCTTCCTGAATCGAGTTCATGCGTAACCAATACATCCTTCTTTAAACGAAAAACTCGGCATTAAGCCGAGTTTTTTTGTGTCAGTTTTTTCTCGCCGATTTTTGGCTCGTCGCCAGACAAAAGCCGACGAATATTTTGATGATGCTTAAATACGATTAAGCAGCACAGCATAGCAACAGGTAACGTGTATTGCGGTTTAAACATCCAAGTATAAAACGGAGTGACCAAAACCGTGACGAGAGCCGCTAAGGATGAATAGCGGAATAGCGCGGCTACTGACAGCCAAGTTAACATTACCAATCCTGTTAAGTCCAAACCAATCGGAGCGATAGCGCCAAGCGCGGTTGCGACACCTTTTCCGCCTTTAAAGTGGAAAAAGATGGGGTACATGTGGCCAAGACAGGCAGCAATGGCGATGACGCCAAGAATGATAGGGTCGATACCAAGAAAGTATCCGCCCCACACGGGGATAGTGCCTTTGAGCATATCGCACAACAAGACTGAAACAGCGGCTCCTCGTCCGCCAATACGCAATACGTTCGTTGCTCCAGGATTGTTAGATCCCACACTGCGTGGGTCTGGCAGTTTTAAGAGTCGACAGATCAAAACCGCACTGGAAACCGAACCTAATAAATAGGCGGCCATTGTCATTATCAGTGCCAGTGCGTCCATAGAAGTCCTTGATGGATTGGAATTTAATGCTCGGTTCCCGCGTAGTTGCTATCATACCCCGAATTTACATAATGCAGAAATCCTCACTGTGATAGAGCTTGCATTATGTGATTTCTTGTATATAAAGATGCTTTCGCAGTTTATACCTAAGTAACATTGTGATGACCAAAGTAAATGTTACTTAGGTATAGAATACTACGATCAAATTACCCCTCACGGGTATCCGACCTCTGTAATAGAAGGACATAAGATGGCTCTGGATAAAGTTTTTATTGAACAGTTAGAAGTAATCACCACCATTGGCGTGTACGACTGGGAACAACAAATCAAACAAAAGTTGGTTCTAGATATTGAAATGGCACACGATAATAAACCTGCGGGCAAAAGTGATGATGTGCAAGATGCACTGGATTATTCGCAGGTGAGTGAGGCGGTACTTAACCACATTGAAAATGGTCGTTTCTTACTGGTCGAGCGCGTGGCTGAAGAAGTAGCAGAGCTTATCATGCAGCGTTTCTCTGTGCCTTGGGTGAAAATCCGCCTAGCGAAGCCTGGCGCCGTGCCGCAAACACGTGCTGTTGGTGTGGTGATTGAGCGAGGCCGAGCATGATCACCACTTATATCGGTGTTGGGACGAACGTAGAAAGAGAGCAACATGTGCTTGCTGCGTATCAGGAGCTGCAACGGCTTGGAGAAAATCTCCTCGTATCACCGATATATGAATGCGAACCTATTGGTTTTAGCAGCAAGAATTTCTACAACTTTGTCGTTGCAATGCGTACCGAGTTGTCATTAGAAGAGTTGAGCCATCAACTACGCGAGATTGAATTTAAGTGGGGACGCGAAGAAAACGCGCAAAAGTATCAGGATCGAACACTGGATCTCGATATAGTGTTGTTCGGTGAGCGCGTCTCCAAGAAAAAACCTGAGCTACCTCGCAGTGATATCTACAAATATCCTTTTGTCACAAAGCCACTGTATGATCTCGAACCGCAATTAGTTATCCCAGGCGATGGACGCACAGTCGCAGACATTTGGCATGCTATGCAGCCAGTCGATTCGCTCAAACCCGTTTCCTTTCATTTTTAATTTGAGTTGTTTACATGAGTTATTTTGAAGCCTTTATTTTGGCTCTGATTCAGGGGCTGACAGAGTTTTTGCCTATCTCAAGCTCTGCCCATTTGATCCTGCCTTCCGCTATTTTAGGATGGGAAGACCAAGGTCTGGCCTTTGATGTTGCTGTTCACGTCGGTACATTAATGGCTGTCGTGATCTATTTTCGTCATGAAGTAATCACTTTGTTTCAAGCGTTATTTGCTTCGATCTTTAAAGGAGATCGCAGTAAAGAAGCTAAATTGGCTTGGATGATCGTGATTGCGACGATTCCAGCTTGTGTGTTCGGCCTATTGATGAAAGACATCATTGAAGTGTATCTACGTAGCGCTTACGTCATCGCGACTACCACGATCGTATTTGGCTTGTTGCTATGGTGGGTAGACAAAAACGCTGAACTCGTTGCCGATGAATACCAAACGGGTTGGAAGAAAGCTGTATTTATCGGTATTGCCCAAGCCTTAGCGATGATTCCTGGAACTTCACGTTCAGGGGCGACCATTACAGCAGCGCTTTACCTTGGCTTTACTCGAGAAGCGGCTGCCCGCTTTTCATTTTTAATGTCGATCCCAATCATTACATTAGCTGGTAGCTACTTAGGCATGAAGTTAGTGACCAGTGGTGAACCTGTCCATGTTGGTTTCTTACTTACTGGCATTATCACATCGTTTATTAGTGCGTACATCTGTATCCACTTCTTCTTGAAGATGATTTCACGCATGGGCATGACACCGTTTGTGATTTACCGTCTGATTTTGGGCGTCGGTTTGTTCGCTTTTCTATTAAGTGCATAATTGATGCTAACGAAAAACGCCCGCGAAATCCGCGGGCGTTTTTGTTTGTTCGTTACTTCTTAAGTGCTGCTTTCACTGCTTCAATACGTCGTTTTTCTTGCTCGTCACGAATCGCAGGGCCTTTAAAGCCCTCTTTGATTATGATTTGAACGTCAACTGCCGCTGCTGCTTGGTAGGCTTGCCTAAAAATATCCGCCTGTGGATATGGTTGCGTTTCCAGTCCTTTACGACCAGCATGATCCGCTTGACAGCAAAGCAAGATATCTTGCAGACGTTCGGACTTACGCCACACATCAAGCTTATTGAGTATTTTAATTATGGTTTGTGGTTTAAGTTCAGCCGCGCGATGAATATTGGAATGCTGTTCGCACACCATCAAGGCTAAATCACGAAACTCATTTGGTACCCGGACACGTTCGCACAGCTTTTTGATCAGTTTTAATCCTGTATGGCAATGCATTTTGTGGCTTGGCCATTCGCTCTCTGGCGTCACGCCTTTACCCAAGTCATGCACTTGGGCGGCAAACCTGACGGGGAGTGAGTTACTCAATTTTGCGGCTTGCTCTGCCACCATCAAAGTATGGATGCCAGTATCGATTTCTGGATGCCACTTCTCAGGTTGAGGTACGCCAAATAGTGCATCAATTTCAGGTAACACCACGGTTAATGCACCACAGTCTCGTAGAACCGATAAGAAAATATCAGGGCGAGGAGTAGAGAGAGATTTATGCCATTCTTGCCAAACACGCTCGGGAGTCAGTGTGCTCAGCTCTCCGGACTCTGCCATGTGACGCATTAACCGCATAGTTTCGTCGGCAACCGTAAAGTTTAGATCAGCAAGCTTTGCAGCGAAGCGAGCGACACGTAAAACGCGTAGAGGGTCTTCAATAAAGGCGTCTGATACATGGCGTAGCAGTTTATCGTTGAGATCTTGCTGGCCACCATATGGGTCATGGATCGTGCCATCACTCTCCATTGCCATCGCGTTAATGGTTAAATCACGACGTATCAAATCTTCTTCTAAGGTGACGTTTTGATCGAAGAAACATTCAAAACCAGTGTAACCAGAACCTGACTTTCTCTCTGTTCGTGCAAGGGCATGTTCTTCTTTACTTTTGGGATGCAGAAATACAGGAAAGTCTTTACCAACGGCGGTGTACCCTTGGGACAACATCATCTCAGGCGTCGCGCCTACGACCACCCAATCATTGTCATAATTATCAATTCCGAGCAATTTATCTCGAACTGCGCCACCTACTAAATAAACTTGCACGAATTACCTCTTAATTTATGGATATGCCGTTGGACATTGTAGCAAGCAATGGTACTTTTCTTTACTCCCGAGAGTAGATGCGGCTATGTTTATATTATATCTGACTATTCTCAGGTGGTTTTTTAGCTGGAGAGCCTAATGTATAAGGACTTTTTTGGGTTTGTCGAACAACCATTTTCGATTGTTCCAAACTCACGTTATTTGTATTTAAGCCAACGTCACAAAGAGGCAATCACACATCTCCAAGCTGGGCTAGGCGATGGCGGTGGCTTTGCTATGCTTACTGGCGAAGTAGGTACAGGCAAAACGACCGTCGCAAAAGCGATGCTGGCGAATTTGGGTGATAACACCAAAGCGGGTCTTATTCTCAATCCCACGTTTTCGAGTAGAGACTTGCTCGAAGCCATTTGTGATGAGTTCAAAATCACCTATCCGCCAGACGCAAACCTCAAACAGCTAAACCAGGTTATCCATCAATATTTGCTGCGTAATTATCGTTCAGGCTGGCAGACATTGCTGGTCATTGATGAGGCTCAACACCTTGCTGCCGACGTTTTAGAGCAGTTGCGCTTGTTGACTAACTTGGAAACCGATACCAGAAAACTGCTCAAAGTGTTGTTGGTCGGGCAGCCTGAATTGCAGCGGTTATTACAAACAACACAACTACGCCAACTTGCCCAGCGTATTACCGGGCGTTATCACCTGTTGCCGTTGGATGAAAAAGAGACAGAAGATTACATCGCATTTCGACTACATACAGCAGGTGGCGACCAGCAACTGTTTAATCGTGCTTCTTGTAAACTTATAGCCAAATACAGTCACGGTATACCGCGGCTCATCAACCTTATCTGTGACAAATCCCTCAACATTAGTTATCACCAGGGTAATGTGGTGGTGGATAAGCAAACCGTTCAGCAGGCCTGTGAAGAGGTGATGCAGCTTCAGGCAGATATTTATCAGCAAGATAAAAAAGAGCGCCGGACTTTCCGTTGGCCTGCTTGGGGCTCTGTCACGGTAGGCCTTATTGCTGCATTAAGTACGGGGTGGGCGGTCGTGAATTATATGCCAGCTCAAGCGACGTCAGTGTTGACACAAGTGACGGAGCCAAGAGTAGAGCCAACACCAACCGTCGTCAGCCAACAGTTAACGGATGAGCAGCGTGCTTTATTGTTAACACAAAAACAGTCGAACCTCGCTGTAAATGATTTGTATCGTTTGTGGGGGTATCAAGCATCGGTTCGCGATAACCTTTGTTTGTCAGAACCGCAGTCGACTATGCGTTGTGAGCGTAAAATGGCGACTTGGCCGCTGTTGATGCAACAAAATCGCCCTGTGATCTTGGAGTTGAATTATCAAGGTGATGTTGGGTATGTCATTCTATATGCCGTCGGTAATGACCAAGCTGAAGTGCTCAATGGTAAGCAGCGTCTCCGTCTGCCAATTTCATGGTTAAAGCCGTTGTGGCAGGGCAATATTATCGAACTGTGGCATGCTCCGCTGAATGAAACATTACGTTTAGACATGGAAGGCCCTGCGATTGAAGTATTAGACCGATTATTAGCAGAAGCGGTGAGTGAGCCACTGCTTGAAACGTCTATTTTTGATGGTGCGATGAAAGAGCGAGTCGAGTTATTTCAACGCTGGCAAGGAATTGGTGTCGATGGTATTGCAGGTAAGCGAACGCTAGACCGACTTCAGCAAAATGTTCAGCCAGATGCGCCTCAACTGGCGAGAATAGAGAAGGAGGACGCATAATGTCAGCTGTGAAACATATAGGTCTGTTCTTGCTGCCAATCACTGCTTCTGCTATTGGAGTCGCTTGGTACTTAGATCTCTTTGCACCGAGTGTTGAAGTAGATACAACGTCCCCGATAGAAAAGGTCGAAGTGGTATCACCTTTCAAAGTATTAGACTATCCAGAGAACACCCAGTTGGCCCAATTGCCAAGAGAGTGGCCAAGTGCAGAGCTATCGCGTGATTTTGGTACATTTACCACCCCCGATGAATACACGAGCCATACACCAAGCAGAGATGAAACACGCAACTCAGCATCAACCCAAACGACTTCTCCTGCTGAAGAGGACCTCGGGTTGTCTTTGGATGATCTGGATTTATCCTCATTATCTCCTGATTTAGCTAGGAAGGTCGAAAATGCCTTATCCCGAGATGATGACAACTCTTCATCACAAACGGCACGCGTGAACGATTTAGAGCGCAACGCTCACCAGTGGCAAGGGCGTCTACCTGCGCTTAATTTGCAAACCCATATGTACGCTAGTGATGAAAATCGCCGTTGGGTGAAAATTAACAATGTTGAGTATCATCAAGGGGATGTCGTTGATGATCAGGTCACTCTAAGAGAAATACAACCGCAAGCTGTGATTGTTGAGTTCCAAGGTGAGCAAATTCGTATACCAGCGTTGTATGAGTGGAAAGGCTAACTCTTGTAGAAACACATCAAGCCAGCGAAATCATATCGCTGGCTTTTTATTTTTCAGAGCATCTTTTGCATCTATTCTGGTGATGATTTTTAGATACTCAAACAAGCAAAATATAGCTTTTCTCAGTCGTTTAAATAGCACCAATATCATTCATCTATTGATAGCGCGATTCCAGTCAGCGTTGTGTAAAAAGACACCATCTTCACGAACTTCGGAGTAATGACTTGGTCCACGTTAGACCCCATCACATAATAGGAGTCTAAACAGAGAC
The DNA here is from genome assembly GCF_033339195.1 of Vibrio sp. 811. Classification (NCBI taxonomy): domain Bacteria; kingdom Pseudomonadati; phylum Pseudomonadota; class Gammaproteobacteria; order Vibrionales; family Vibrionaceae; genus Vibrio; species Vibrio sp. 811. The sequence goes on along the minus strand of NZ_JAWOUB010000004.1, from coordinate 167,249 downwards.
ACATGCGTATTCTGATTTTTTCTTTAAGCATTGTTGCATCGACAAGCTATGCAGCAAAGCCAGACCCATTCCCAGTTACACCAGATAGTCGCGGGCAAGATTTCATGGTCAGTGCGACGAATCCTTACGTGAGCAGTACCGGTTACTCAATATTGAAAGAAGGCGGTAACGCTGTTGATGCTATGGTCGCGATGCAGATGGTGATGTCTGTCGTTGAGCCAGATATGACCGGAATTGGCGGCGGGACTTTCGCGCTGTTTTATCAACATGACGAGAAAAAATTTCTGGCCCTTGATGGTCGAGATGAAGCGCCCTCTAGCGCGAACCCTGAAATGTTTGTTGAGAATGGGGAAGTACTCAGTCGCAACGAAATATTAGGCCCTCGTTCTGTTGCGGTTCCAGGCACGTTGCGGTTGCTTTACACCACTCATGAACAATACGGCAAGTTGCCATGGGCAGAGCTGATTAAGCCGGCGATTACATTGGCGAGCAATGGGTACGCGATGAACAGCTACACCTACGACATCGTAGTAAGAGAGCAAAGCCGACTTGAGCAAGATCCGGAAGTGAAAGCCTTGTATTGGCAAGGGGACGATATTAAGCCGACGGGAACCTTGATGAAGAACCCTAAGATGGCTGAGACGCTGAGGAAGATCGCGCAACAAGGCGATAGTTACCTTTATGGTGGTGAGCTTGGTCAGCACATCGTAGAGACGGTTAATAGTCGTATTAACGACCAACACGAGAAGTTGTCTTTAGAAGATTTTAAACATTACCAAGTGAAGCAGCGTGACATTATTGAGAGCGACTACCGTGGGAATAAAATAGTCTCTTTTGGTTACCCAGCTTCGGGCGGTGTGATGGTCGCTCAGAGTCTTGAACTGCTTGCACCCTATGGCATTGCCCATATGGCGAAAACGGATGTGGAACCTTGGCGTCTCATGACTGAAGCGATGCGAATTGCAAAAGCCGATCGTATTGCGTATGCCGGAGATCCGGATTATGTGGAAGCGCCAGTTGAACAATTGTTATCTAAAACCTATTTGGACCAGAGACGTGATTTAATCCCTGATAATGGCACCTCAAAAGAGGATCCAAAAGCAGGACAGATAACGCAAACTCAGTATGCGCAATATCAAGGCTTCGAGAGCAAAGATACAGGGCACATTTCTATCGTCGATAGAGATGGAAATGCAATAGCGATGACTAGTACGGTAGGAACGGGTATGGGCTCGGGTGTGATGGTCGATGGCGTTATCTTGAACGCGCAGATGGCTAACTTCTCACCTCAGCCAACGCTTAACGGTAAACCTACGCAAAACTCAATTGAAGCGGGCAAGCGTCCACGTTCGGCTATTACGCCATTAATGGTGATGGACAGTGATGATAATTTGCGTTTGGTGGTTGGGTCACCAGGTAGTTCACAAATCCCGGGGTATGTACTCAAAACCGTGGTTGGGGTGCTGGATTGGAATTTATCAGCGCAAGAGGCTATTGACTTACCAAACATCCAGTATGGCACTAAGATAGACCGCACCAAGTCTTATGACCCGACTGGTTTGCTGGTGGAAAAGAAAACGTTCGCAGAAATGTTGGTGCCTGAGTTTATGGAGCTTGGCTACCCAGTGCACGTTATTCCAGTGGTAAGCGGTTTGAATGCAATTGAGCTAAAAGATGGCAAGCTTTATGGCGCAACGGATCGTCGTCGAGCCTCTAGTTCAATGGGGGAGTAGTACTCACTTCTGTCAAACGAAGCAAACTAAAAAGCCAGTCAATATCGACTGGCTTTTGCGTTCTTTTTAAAGATAAAAGCGTAAGGGTTTATGCCCAACCCGCAGGAGAGCGCTTTCTACGAGGCATGACATGCGGAAGAATCAAACCAAATAGTAAACCTAAACCTGCAACACCGCCGCCATAAGTGAAGTACTTAAGCAGCATGTCATCTTTTTGTGTATCCAGTTTTGCGCGTAGCTCGCGGTTTTCTGTTTCAACAGAAGTAAGCTGATCGCTGATCTCAGAGTATTTATTTTCTAGATCTGAAATTTGTTGGTTACGTGTTTTGAGAGAGGTAACAAGACCGGCTTTCTCTGCATCAGAAGTTTGACGAGCATTAGCAAGCTGCTCTTTTACTTCGGCTAGCTCTTTCTCAATGCGAGGAAGGCGAATTGCCATGCTCTCTTGGTTTGTCACAAACTTGCTTTGTACCCAACCAGTACGACCACGGTCATCACGAACTTGCGTATAGCCAGTATCTCGGTTGGTTTTAATCAGTTGTACTTTAGAACCGGCGTTAACACTACCGATAATACGGTAGGTGTTATTTGGACCTGAGTGCATAAAAGTGAAGAGGTCATCAGAAATATAACGGTCTGCTGCTAGGGCCGCTGGCGCTGCTAGCAAAGTAAACAAAACCGTGATGATTAGTTTTTTCACAGTAAATCCCTTAACGATTTTTCTTGGAGACAGCGTTGGCACCGAATGATTGGAGCCGGAAATAGACGAATAGTATGCAGTTTCAAACCTCGGTGCAACAAAGAAGGGAGGCAAAGCCTCCCTTTCTGTGCGTTTGAGTCAATAATGACAAAGCGCTTACATTCTATTGACGAGTGTCTTAAGCGAACATCGCTTGAAGTCCGTAGAAGAATACTACGGCCAATAACGCACCCGCTGGTAGTGTAACGATCCATGATGCCACGATGTTACGAACTACGCCTAGGTTCAGTGCTGCGATACCACGAGCAAAGCCAACACCGAGAACCGCACCAACCAATGTTTGAGTGGTTGAAATTGGCAGGCCTGTACCAGACGCTAGAACTACTGTACATGCTGTTGCTAGCTGTGCTGCAAAACCGCGGCTAGGCGTTAGCTCAGTGATGCCTGTACCAACGGTTGCCATTACTTTGTGACCCAGTGTTGCAAGACCGACCACGATACCAATACCACCAAGAGGTAGAATCCACCAAGCGATGGTGCTTTTCGTGCTGATTTCGCCCATGTGTTCAACAGTCGATACGACAGCAGACAGTGGACCAATGGCGTTTGCAACGTCGTTTGAACCGTGTGCAAATGCCATCGCACAAGCGGTGATAACCATCAGAACGCTGAAGATACCTTCCACGCCAGAAAAGCTGCGGTCTTCTTCGCGATTAGCGAATTTTTTCTGGATGTATACGTAGCCGCCAATCATCACAAGTGCTGAAACTGCTGCTGCCCACATCCAGGCTTCACCATTGGTCAGGTGAAGACCAACGTGTTTTAGACCTTTTTTGATGGTTACAAGTGCAATCACCATTGTTGTGATGAACATGTAAACAGGTACAAAACGTTTCGCATTAAACAGAGGGTTCTCTGTATCAAAAATCAGGCGTTGTGCGCTGACAAAGATAACGTAAGCAAAGAAACCTGAAATCACTGGCGTAATAATCCAGCTACCAACAATGCCTTGAACGCTGCCCCAGTCAACCGCTTCAGTACCTACTGATACGCATGCAAAACCAATGATTGCACCGATAATTGAGTGAGTCGTTGATACTGGCCAGCCCATGTAAGAGGCAAGAAGCAGCCATGTACCTGCTGCCAAAAGCGCAGACATCATGCCGTAGACAAGAACATCTGGTTGACTAGCAAATAAAGAAGTTTCGATTACACCTTTACGGATAGTGTCGGTTACTTCACCGCCTGCAAGGTAAGCACCTGCAAATTCGAAGATCATCGCAATGATGATAGCTTGTTTTACAGTTAGCGCTTTTGAACCTACAGATGTACCCATCGCATTAGCAACGTCGTTCGCGCCAATACCAATCGCCATCATGAAACCAAAAATCGCTGCAACAATAATCAGGACAGTGCCGTAGTTCGCAAGGATATCCATCGTAATACCTAGTTGTTTTATAACAAGCGGAACAAAATTTTACGCGCGCCAAACCATAAGACGATGAAAATAGTCATCGTCCCTATGACACGTGTTAATTATGCTCTTCGTTATGTCGTTAACTTTATGTTTTAAGATCGAGATAGCATGACTTCCAAACGAGCACCTACGCGCTGCGCTTGGTCGGCAATACCACCTACCCATTCAAGAATCTTGTATAGGAACATGACATCGATAGGGTTCATGTCAGCTTCAATCACCATCAACTGCTGGCGAAGTTCAATCTGCATGGCATCGGTATCATCTTCGATAACGTCTAATTGATGAATCATTTCAGCGACGAGCGTCACTTCACGGCCTTTGAAGCCGGTTTCTAGCAATTCATCAAGTTCATTGATTACCTTTTGCGCCTGATCGGCAGCATCAAGACAACGTTGAACGTAAGCGAGGAAGTTTGGTTGGAGAGCCTCAGGGATGACAAGTTGACGACCATATACACGGCCAGCAATGTCTTTTGCCAGGTTTGCAAGTTTGTCCTGTTGAGTCAAAAGCTCAAGCATGTCAGTACGGTCGACTGGCATGAACAAACCGCGAGGCAGTTTTAGACGGATTTCACGTTTCAGCACATCCGCTTCTTTCTCTAAGTGAGAAATTTGTGCACGGATTTCTGCTGCTTTTTCCCAATCACCCTTTGAAGATACTTCAAAGAATTTCACCAAGTGTGAACAACATTCGTTGACACACACAACGTGGCGTTGCAAAGGCTTAATTGGGGACTTTGCAAATAACCCCATAATTGTATTTACTGGCATGGTCATTCAACCTAATAACTATAACCTTAAAAAAACATACACCATTTCTGAGTGCTTGGCGAAATGTTGAACGATGGCTATAAAGGCGCGCATGGTAACGCATTAAATCGCTCATTAAAACTGTTTTAGATCATCATTCCGGCGATATTTCTCTCTTGCCGTGTGAGAAATTACGCAATATCCTGTTTCTATCTGCTTTGAAAGGTATAGCTATGGAAACCGAAATAGAACTGAAGTTTTTTGTTTCTCCTGAATTTTCAGAAACTTTAAAAGAAAAAATTTCTGAGACAAAAGTACTTCAGCATAGTTGTCGTGACTTGGGTAACACCTATTTTGATACTGCCGATAAATGGCTTAGAAAGCACGACATTGGTTTAAGAATTCGCCGTTTTGATGATGTATTCGTCCAAACCGTAAAGACAGCAGGACGCGTCGTCGCAGGCTTACATCAAAGACCAGAATACAATGCTGAGCACACTAGCGACGAGCCTAATCTGTCGCTTCATCCTCTAGATATTTGGCCTCCAGGTAAAGATGCAGAAACGCTGCAATCCGAGCTTATGCCATTATTCTCGACCAACTTCACACGTGAACAATGGCTGATTGGCATGCCCGATGGCAGTCAGATTGAAGTTGCCTTTGACCAAGGCTTAGTTGTAGCCAAAGGTGAAGACGAAGAAGAGAAGCAAGAGCCAATTTGCGAAGTTGAACTGGAACTTAAGTCTGGCCAAACCGAAGCTTTATTCACACTGGCACGCAGCTTTTGCGAGCAAGGCGGTATGCGCTTGGGTAACTTGAGCAAAGCGGCGAAAGGTTATCGACTTGCAAGCGGTTATGCGGGTGATGAAGTAAAATCATTGGCACTTGTGGACAGTAGTCCGACGGATACCGTTGAATTTTGCTTGATCAACTCTTTAGAGCACGCTTTGTCTCATTGGCATTATCACGAGCAAATTTATGCTGAGCGTGACAGCGTGGAAGCACTGCGTGAAATCAGTAATGCCATTCGTTTCATTCGTCAAACATTGACTATTTTTGGCGGGATTGTCCCTCGTCGCGCGAGTGCGATTCTGCGCCAAGAGCTTAAATGGTTGGAAGAAGAACTGAGTTGGTTGGATGAGCATGCACACCTTGAAGAGCTCTTAGATGACAAAGGCAATGTGCTGCGTAAGTTGGATGCGCGTAAGTTCTTAGTATCTGAGCTGACTCAGCAGTTACAAGAGTTGCCAAGCCGTGAAGAAGTGCTAGGGTTGCTCAATTCCGCGCGTTACACAGGGTTACTGCTGGATCTAAGCCGCTGGATCTTAGCACGCGGTTGGCAGCCATTTCTTGATGAAAAAGCACGTGAAAAGATGGCAAGTAACATCATGCCGTTTTCAGTTACTCAGCTCGATCGCACTTGGGCTGAGCTAATGGAAGCTTTCCCAGCAGAGCGCGATTTGACGGCGCAAGAGTACGTTGATCAGCGTTATCGCTTATTGCGTAACCTCTATACTGGTATTGGTTTCGCGAGTTTGTATAACTCGGATGAGCGTAACAGCTTCCGTTTACCATGGGCGGATCTGGTGCATGGTATCGATGATCTGCTAATGCTGAACCACTTGCTCCCGTTGGTTGATATGCTGGAAGACGCAGAAAAAGAGCAGTTAGAACGCTGGTTGCACCGTCAAGAGCGCTCAATTTTGCATGCAATGGATCAAACCCGAGCGATCAGTGTGGAAGTACAGCCTTATTGGCGTGAATGATCGTTCTGGTGGTAACGACAAAAAAATAGGACCGCATGGTCCTATTTTTTTGTCTCTGTTTTACGTTGTTGTAGCTCTTTTTCCATGAAATCGAGTCGTTCTAGTATTTGCGCTTGTTGGGTTAGGAGCTGCTCGAGCATACGTTCTTTATTGATTGAACTGTGCGTCTGTTGTTTCGTTGGGGCAGTAAGGATAGAGGTGATAAGACCCGAGATCATACCAAAGATACCCACCCCGCAAACAATGATGATGACAGCCAAAAACTTTCCTATGGAGGTCACAGGATAATGATCGCCGTAACCAACCGTTGAGATCGTTACAAATACCCACCACAAAGCATCGGCGCCAGTGCGAATATTCGCTTCTGGGTTTTTCGCTTCGATAAACAGCATTGCACTAGAACCGAGCGTTATGAGGATAACCATCAATAGCAGTATAGAGGCGACCGTAGTTTCGCGGCGGTTTTCTTTGAGCTGATGCAAAATGAACTTTGACGAACGCAGTACTAATACCACTCGCATAATATGAAAAATACGAGCAAAGCGCAGGGGCTCTATCAATGGGATGCTCGCCACGAAATCTATCCAATGACGTTTAAGGAATAACCAGCGATCTGTGGACCGGATCAAATCAATGGTGAGCTGTAGTAGAAAAATACTACAGATTATGAAATCCAGACCGATAAGAACTTGACGGGTTTCGTGATCGATCGGGAAAAACAACAAGCCAGAGATCACAAATAGTGCCATAAAAGACAATATTAGTGACAACAGGCCCATCGGTCGTGTGCTGTCTTTGATATCATTGTTTTTCATACGAAGCTCAAAATAAATCGCGTAACCACGCAAAGCGCGAACATAATTATAAGTAATATAAAGATTATAGATAAAGACTATATAAGACTCGGTGGAGAACTGACAATGGAAAAGCTGGCATTTAAGCCATGGGAAAGGGTCATATCCGACATTCGACTGGTGCCTAAAATGGTCATGTTGATGGTCTTCAGTACTGTCCTGATCGTGGCAAAACAACTGTGGGACGCAAACACTTTTTACGACTCACTTTTAGCGGCGACACAAAACGCGCAAGTTGCCCAACAGCATTATGAAGCATACTTAACGCAAGTTGCTTGGCAAACCGCCTTATTGATAGTGGTTTTTGTCGTGCTCTTATTAGCGGCGGCTAGAGTGATGTTGCGTCAAACACAGTATCTGAGCGACGCGATCAAACTGATGGCGAGCAAGAACCTCTCTGTTCCATTTGGTATGGATTGTAAAGATGAATACGGAGACGTGGCACGTGAATTAGAAAAGACACGTCGACAATTGCACGATGTGATTCAAATGCAAATTAATGCGTCTGATGAATTATCAACGCTCACCGAAGTCATGACTCTGAGCATGTCGGAAACGAAGGAATCGGCGCAAGAAGAGTTTAACGAAATTGATCAACTTGCTACGGCGATGAGTGAGATGTCGTCGACGGTCCAAACGGTTGCGGAACATGCCCAGACGGCATCTTCTCTAACAGAGCAAGCTTCCGCACAAGCAATTTCTGGTCAGCAGTTCTTGCAAAGTACAATGGCGAAAATGAGTGAACTTTCGTCGGATATCGCTTCATCGGCACAAGCGGTTAACCAAGTTGAAGAACGTGTTGAAGCCATTGGTAGCGTTGTGGGGACGATTCAAGGCATTTCTGAACAAACCAACCTGCTTGCACTGAATGCGGCGATTGAAGCGGCGCGAGCTGGCGAGGCTGGGCGGGGTTTTGCTGTGGTTGCAGATGAAGTTCGTAACCTTGCCCAACGCACACAACAAGCGACGGTAGAAATTCAAGAGATGATCGCACAGCTGCAAACCAGTGCTGAATCTGCGGTAGAACTCATGGAAAAAAGCGTTGTAGAAGCGGCAGATGGAAACGAGCTGGTTTCTAATGCTGGATCTGAGCTCGATGGTATTGTTGGGCAAGTGACGCAAATCAATGACATGAACTTCCAGATCGCGACGGCGTCTGGTCAACAAAGCAGTGTTGCAGAAGAGATGAGCCAAAACCTCACCAATGTACGTGAGTTGGTGGAAGCCTCAGTTGTTGTTGTTACCGAGCTGCTAGAAACCTCTGAAATGATGCAAAATAATGCAGGTGAGCTAGACAAGAAGATTAAATCTTTCCAAGTTTAATATTCGATCCCGAACTTTTGATAAAACGCCCACAAACCTTTTGTGGGCGTTTTTATTTGCTTTCAGTCTGGTATAAAGAATGAGTTACCGTGCTTTTCAAACAAGGAAGAAAAATGCAGCTGCCTTCGCCACTGATTTCTATCGCTGAATCTGCCGTACAAAACGCCCAAGACGCAGGTTATTTTCCCCTTTGGCCCGATGAGGTTGCGCAGCAATTTCGTTATGTGGCGGGCTTAAGCCAATTTATAACCGAAGCCATTCATCGCGATGAAGTCCTAGCCCGTGAGTTGCCAAGTATGTTAGCGCAGCCAAGTCGTCAGGAGTCTTACCGCTCACGCCTTGCTGAACTGTTGGAACAATGTCCTGATGAGATGTCTGGCCATCGCGTGTTGCGTCAGTTTCGCAACCGAGAAATGGTGTACATTGCGTGGAAGGATTTCACGCATGCATGGTCGCTAGAGACGTCTTTAAGCCACTTATCTGAGTTGGCAGAAGCGATGATTTTTGAAACCTATCAATGGCAATATCAAGTGTGTTGTCAGGAGTGGGGCACGCCAACAAGTGAGGACGGTGAAGTGCAGCCGATGTTAATTATCGGTATGGGGAAACTGGGTGGTGGCGAGCTAAACTTTTCTTCCGATATTGATTTAATTTTCACGTACCCAGAGAATGGCGAAACCCAAGGCGCACGCCGAAGCATTGCTAATGCCCAGTTCTTTACTCGTCTTGGTCAACGCATCATCAAAGCGCTCGACCAACAAACCTTCGATGGTTTTTGCTACCGCGTCGACATGCGACTTCGCCCATTTGGAGAAAGTGGCCCCTTGGTAATGAGCTATGCCGCACTTGAAGATTATTACCAAGAGCAGGGGCGAGATTGGGAACGTTACGCGATGATCAAAGCTCGGGTGATGGGATGTGAGATGTACCCGCAGTATCAAGAGCTACGCCAAATGCTGCGCCCTTTTGTTTTTCGTCGTTATATTGATTTCAGTGCGATTCAATCTTTGCGACGAATGAAGTCGATGATCAGTAGCGAGGTTCGCCGCCGAGGGTTGAATAACAACATTAAGCTAGGTGCGGGTGGCATCCGAGAAATTGAATTTATCGCTCAAGTTTTTCAATTGATTCGAGGTGGTCGAGAGCCTTCTTTGCGTAATCGAGGGCTGTTGGAAACGCTGCAAGGCATTGAAGAACTGGCATTGCTTACTCCAAAAGAAGTCAGCGATCTAGAAGCTGCATACAAGTACTTGCGTCAATTAGAAAACTTGTTGCAAGCAATGGCGGATAAGCAAACCCAGACGCTGCCTGATTGCGAAACCGAACGCTTAAAGCTCGCCACTGCGATGAAAATGAGCTGTTGGGAGCAATTAATTGAGCAAACCCAGCAGCATATGGCAAATGTTCACCAAGTTTTTGAATCACTAATTGGTGATGATGAAGAAGACGAGGGGACTACTGTTGCTCGTCATTTTCATGAGCTATGGGATATGGCCGACAAACAAGACGTTCTTGAGCATATCTTGCAGCAGGATATTCAGATTGAAGACTTTGCTTCATGCGCGAAAACCATCATCAACTTTAAAACCGATCTGGCCAAAAAAACGTTAGGCCCACGTGGACGCGAAGTGCTCAATCGTTTGATGCCGAAAGTGTTTGATGCGGTCTTTGCCCATCCTGATGCACAGTTTGGTTTATCTCGTGTACTTCACTTGCTACACAACATCTGCACTCGCACAACTTACTTGGAATTATTGGATGAGCATCCAGCGGCTCTGGTGCAGCTCGTACGTTTGTGTACCGCAAGCCCAATGATTTCAGAGCAGCTGTCTCGTTATCCTATCTTGCTTGATGAGTTAATCGACCCTGCGCAGCTGTACAATCCCATTCCATTAGACAGTTACCGTACAGAGCTACGTGATTATTTGGCACGTATTCCTGAAGATGATATGGAACAGCAAATGGAAGCGTTGCGTCAGTTTAAGCAAATTTGTATTTTGCGTATTGCAGCGGCAGATATTGCTGGCGCATTGCCAGTGATGAAAGTGAGTGACCATTTAACTTATTTAGCGGAAGCTATCGTGGATGCGGTGATCAGTCAGGCTTGGTTTCAAGTATCTGAAAAGTATGGCGAGCCAACGCATGTGAAAGATCGTGAAGGCAAAGGCTTTGCTGTAATTGGTTATGGTAAAGTCGGAGGGTGGGAGCTCGGCTATAACTCCGACTTGGATATTGTCTTCATGCATGACTGCCCAGTCAATGTCTACACTGACGGCAAAAAAGAGATTGATGGTCGTCAGTTCTACCTTCGTTTAGCACAGCGTATCATTCATATTTTCTCCACTCGCACCGCTTCCGGTATTTTATACGAGGTCGATACCCGATTGCGTCCGTCCGGTGCATCGGGTTTGTTGGTTAGCCCAACGGACGCGTTCGACGACTATCAACATCAAGACGCGTGGACATGGGAGCATCAAGCACTTGTCCGCGCGCGCATGATTTATGGTGATGAACCACTGGCGATCGCATTTCACAATACGCGGCATGATGTGTTGTGCAAAGCACGCGATCAAGCTGAACTGAAAAAAGACGTTGTCGAAATGAGAGAAAAAATGCGCGGTCATCTTGGGGGGAAAAAGCCAGGCCGCTTTATGCTCAAGCAAGATGTAGGTGGGATTACCGATATCGAATTTCTCGCTCAGTACCTAGTGCTCAACTATAGTCACGATAAGCCGAAATTGACGCGTTGGTGTGATAATGTGCGCATCTTTGAAACGCTCATTGCGCAAAATGTCATGGACGAAGACCAAGCAATGCAGTTGATACGTGCTTACACGACAATGCGCAACGAAATACACCGCCGAAATCTACTCAATTTAGACGCTGATGTGGTGGAAGATAAGTTTGTTGCCGAAAGGGAGTGGGTAAAACAGGCTTGGAATCAGTGGTTCAGTTAAGACCATATATTTAGCCTCGATAAGGGCTGTGATAAACTCACTTCGATTTAATTTTTGGAGACCAACAATGAAACCAATTCTACCTGATTACAACAGCGCTGGTGTGCTCATCATCGGTGATGTCATGCTAGATCGTTACTGGTATGGCCCAACCGGGCGCATTTCTCCTGAAGCGCCGGTTCCTGTTGTAAAAGTAGAAAACAATGAAGAGCGTCCTGGTGGTGCTGCGAACGTTGCGATGAACATCGCATCACTAGGTGGCCATGCTCACATTGTTGGTCTAACTGGGGAAGATGAGCCTGCAAAAGTGCTGACGGAGACGCTGAGCTCACTCAATGTGAAGTGCGATTTCGTTGCACTGCCTGATTACCCAACGATTACGAAGCTTCGTGTAATGAGCCGTGGACAACAGCTTATTCGTCTCGACTTCGAAGACAAGTTTGAAAACACAGATTCTGCGCCAGTGTTATCTCGAATGGATGCCGCACTGCCAAACGTTAAAGCCGTGATTATGTCTGACTATGCAAAAGGCTCGTTAGAGCATGTTCAGGCATACATTCAAAAAGCGCGCGCAGCAAATATTCCGGTTTTCATTGACCCGAAAGGTGCGGATTTTGAACGCTACCGTGGCGCAACACTTCTTACGCCAAACATGAAAGAGTTCGAAGACGTTGTAGGTAAAGTGAAATCTGACCAAGAGCTAGTAGAGAAAGCACTGGCTTTGGTTGAAGAGTTTGAATTTGAAGCGCTTTTAGTGACACGCAGCGAAAACGGAATGACCTTGATTCGTCGTGGTCAGGAACCGTTCCACCTTCCAACTCAAGCGAAAGAAGTGTACGACGTGACAGGTGCGGGCGACACGGTTATCTCTGTATTGGCAGCGTCTGTTGCCGCAGGCAAATCATTTGAAGAAGCGTGTGCACTAGCAAACGCAGCGGCAGGTGTTGTAGTTGGTAAACTAGGCACGTCAACGCTTTCTGAGATTGAATTAGCAGAAGCGGTACATGGCAGCCAAGACACGGATTACGGTGTGATTTCAGAAAAAGCACTGATCGAAGCGGTGAAAAAAGCACGAGCTCGTGGCGAGAAAGTCGTTATGACAAATGGCTGCTTTGATATTCTACACGCAGGGCATGTGTCTTACTTAAACCATGCTGCTGAACTGGGCGATCGCCTAATCGTTGCGGTAAATACCGATGAGTCAGTAAAACGCCTTAAAGGCCCTGGTCGTCCGGTAAACCCAACCGATCGCCGCATGGCGGTGTTGGCAGGTTTGGGCGCTGTGGATTGGGTTGTACCATTTAGTGAAGATACGCCGCAGCGTTTGATCTCAGAAGTTCTACCAAGCCTGCTAGTAAAAGGCGGTGACTACAAACCAGAAGAGATTGCTGGTGGTAAAGAAGTCATTGCGGCGGGTGGTGAAGTTCGTGTATTGAACTTTGAAGATGGCTGCTCGACCAGTGAAATCATTAATGCAATCAAAGGCGGTAAGGGCTAAGCCTGCTGTTTGTTAGCATTGAAATGCTATTTGCTCATAAAGGTCGCTAAGTGCGGCCTTTTTGATACTTTTAGTTCAGAGGCACTTTTAGGCTCTGAACTACAAGTAATAAAAAACGCCAGCTGATAACTCAACTGGCGTTTTTATTTATTAAGACCTGAAGTATTCAATTCGCGGTTATTTTGCCGCTTTCAAACCTGCATCAACGTCTAAGATGTCTTGTTCGCTTAGCGTACCAACTGCTTGGCGTAGCTGAAGAACACTTAAAATGTAGTCGTAACGAGCGTTCGATAGGTTTTTGTTCGCATCGTATAGACGACGAGTCGCGTCCAGTACATCAACGATAGTACGAGTACCTACATCAAAGCCAGCTTCTGTTGCTTCTAGTGCAGAGCGTGCAGAAATAACCGCTTGCTCATACGCACGTAATGCGCCGATAGAGGCGTTAATGTTGTTGTTTTGTGCGCGAACATCTTTTACTACGCTACGGTATTGCGCTTCAAGATCTTCGCTTGCAGCCACGTACGCGTATTCAGCTTGTTTGGTTTGAGAGGTTACGTTACCACCTGTGTATAGCGGTACAGCAAGGTTCACACCAATATTGAAGTTGTCTGTCGTGTTGTCACGAGAGCTATGAGAAGTATCACCGTAGTTGTAACCACCGTCTAGAGAGAGCGTTGGTAGGTGGCCAGAGCTTGCTAGTGAAATATTGTCACGCGCGATGTCTTGAAGAATACGTGATGATAGCAAGGTCAGGTTTTTGGTTTTTGCTTCATCAATGAGCGATTCAGCTGGTACGGTCGATGGGCTAGCAGTGAAGCGGCCAGTGTCCAAAATGTTGAGATCTTTGTGCTCTTGGCCTGTAATTTCACGCAGTGACTCGTAGCTATTAGTTAGCGCGTTTTCTGCCAACACTTCGTCCGCTAGCACTTGGTCGTACTGAGCTTGTGCGTCATGCACGTCAGTGATTGCAGACAAACCTACTTCAAAACGCTGTTTAGTTTGCTCAAGTTGACGGCCAACCGCGGCTTTTTCTGCACGTACGAAAACAAGATTATCTTGTGCGCGTAGAACTTCAAAATACGCTTGTGACACGCGAAGAATCAGTGCCTGTTGCGTCGCTGCGTAAGTTGCGTCTGCTTGGCGAGCACTTTTCTCAGCAGTATCTAGAGAGATCCAAGATGCGCGGTTGTAAAGTGCTTGTGAAAAGCTAACGCCAGCGGTTAGTGCGTTGCCATCGTTTGATACGTCGCTAATTAGATTTGAATCGTATTCAGTATCACCACGAGTTAAATTGTAACCCGCAGTAAGGTTAATTTGTGGTAATAGAGCACTACGGCTTGAGGTGATTGCTTCGAAAGCTTGGTCACGTTGTGCTGCTACACTGAGCAATTGTGGATCATTTTGTTTTGCCAAGTCGTAGATTTCAGCCAAAGAGTCTGCGAACGCAGACGTACTCATGCTACCTAGCGCTGCACTGATAAATAGTGGAAGCAATTTTTTCATTTTCTATTCCCGCGGTCCATAGATTGGTTAATTCTCAGTAGTTTAACTCAATTTGCACGATATTTACTCTAAAGTTTGCACTTTTTTACACGTAATTATCCACTTGTGCAATAAATTTTTAGCGAAGACTTAAATTAATTTGTAACTATTATACAAAAAGTTGAGCCAAGTCCTTTGAGCAAGCGAATAACAATGAGTAAACTACAGGATTCACTCAGAGAGGTGTTGAATGCAACAGCGTGACAAACAACAACAAGATTTTACTTCGCGAGATGTAAAAGTCATCTCGAAAGAAACCTTATTTGAAGGTTTTTTCAAAATGGTGAAATACCGCTTTCAGCATAGGCTATTTGCTGGTGGTTGGAGTGGAGTTGTCGAACGAGAAATGTTCGAGCGTGGTCACGCAGCAGCGATGCTTCCTTATGATCCCAATACGGACCAGGTCGTAATCATTGAACAGATTCGTATTGGCGCGTTGGAACATGAGCACCCTTGGCAGCTAGAAATTGTCGCCGGTATGATTGACCGCGATGAATCTGCTGAAGCCGTAATTCGTCGAGAGGCTGTCGAAGAAGCGGGGATTCAGGTGGGGCGCGTTATACCTGTCACTTCTTATTATCCTTCGGCTGGTGGTTGCTCGGAAAAGCTAGACGTCTTTGTTGGTGAAGTGGATGCGTCTAAAGCGCACGGCATTCATGGTTTAGACTATGAGAATGAAGACATCCAAGTTCATGTCATGAGTCGTGAAACGGCGTATCAATGGGTGAAGGACGGAAAATTTGAAAATGGTGCGTCGATTATTGCGTTGCAATGGCTGCAATTACACCATCAAGAGTTAAAGTCAGAATGGGGACAATCCCAAACGGTGGAGAGTGAGTAATGGCACAATTGGCTGAAAAACAACAATATCATGTTGATTTAGCTGGTCTTATGAGAACGTATGAGACCAACTACGCTAAGTTGAACGCCTTATTGCCTGCTTCTGCCGAAGTTGGGGATGTACGTTGCTACCAAGCGGCGAACATGGTTTACCAATTGACCGTGAATGAAATCACAAAATACACCACAGTTGTTGAGATATGTCAGAGTGATGAAACGCCAGTGTTTCCTTTACCGACGATGTCTGTCAGGCTTTATCATGATGCGAGAGTAGCCGAAGTATGCTCAAGCGGAGAGTTCTCTCGCATAAAAGCTAAGTATGATTATCCCAATGACCAACTGATGCAGAAAGATGAAAAGCATCAATTAAACACATTCCTCGGTGAATGGCTGACGTTTTGTTTACGAAGTGGTATCAGTAGAACACCACTTGCCTTCAATTGATCGTCACGTCACTAAAGGAAAATAACAAATAACGATATAGTGGACGAATCAGGTTTTCATTTTGCAATCATCTAGTGACAGCATCAAACTTTTACAAATTACGGATACTCATCTGTTTGCTGCCGATGAGGGAAGTTTGCTAAGCGTAAAAACAGTCGATAGCTTTAATGCTGTTGTTGCTGATGTTTTACGCCGCAACGTGGCGTTTGATTACATTTTGGCGACGGGCGATATTTCCCAAGACCATAGTGCAGAATCTTATCAGCGCTTTGCCAACGGCATTGAACCGCTAGAGAAAGACTGCTTTTGGCTACCTGGTAATCATGATTACAAGCCTAATATGGGCAGTGTTTTGCCTTCGCCACAAATCAAAGCCGCAGAGCATGTGTTGCTTGGCGAGCATTGGCAGTTAATTCTTTTAGACTCGCAAGTTGTTGGCGTTCCTCATGGGCGCTTGAGTGATCAGCAATTAACGCTACTCGAAGAAAAGCTAGCCGAACACCCAGAAAGACACACACTTGTTTTGTTGCATCATCACCCGTTACTGGTCGGAAGCGCGTGGCTTGATCAACATACTTTAAAAGATGCCGAAGCGTTTTGGCAGGTTGTCGAGCGTTTTGATAACGTGAAAGGCATTCTCTGTGGTCATGTTCATCAAGATATGAATGTGCTTCACAAGGGCATTCGAGTGATGGCAACACCCTCAACTTGTGTTCAGTTTAAGCCTAACTCGGATGATTTTGCCCTTGATACCACTTCGCCTGGTTGGCGGGAGCTGCAACTACACGCTTGTGGCGATATTACGACCCAAGTAGGTCGGCTTCCTGATGGCCAGTTCCAACCAGACTTCTCTTCTAACGGCTACTAACGCGCCCGAGCTCTCTGTTCGGGCTCGCTTTTTTGTGCGAGATATCTATGAGTAAACCTTCACTTCTTCTCTATATCCATGGCTTTAATAGCTCTCCACTCTCCATGAAAGCGAATGTGATGAGAGCCTACTGCGAGCAACATAGGCCTGATATTAAGGTGATTGTTCCCCAGTTACCTTGTTATCCTCAGCAAGCGGCGAAAATGTTGTTGGATATTATCGAGCAATATAAAGACGACTATAAAATTGGTCTAGTGGGCAGCTCATTAGGCGGTTTTATGTCAACGTGGCTAAATGACAAGTTTGGGTTTAAAGCGGTAGTGGTCAACCCCGCAGTCAAGCCTTATGAGTTGCTAGTAGATTATTTGGGTAAGCAAACTAACCCATATACGCATGAAACCTATACACTTGAAGCTTGTCATATTGACGAGTTAAAAGCTCTTGATGTACAAAGCATCGCGTCGCCACATTCTTTTTGGTTATTGCAACAAACAGAAGATGAGGTTTTAGACTATCGACAAGCGGTAGATAAGTTTGCAGACGCTAAGCAAACAGTAGAACAAGGCGGTGATCACAGTTTTGTAGGCTTTGAGCGTTATCCTGCACAGATTATCGAATTTCTAGAACTGTAATTCGAAAGCGATTGGAAAAGGCTCATAGTTTTTATTGATATATCCAACCGTTTCTTGACATGGGCGGTATGCTTTCCGACTATGTTTTGCCAAAAGATCTTAAGGGTCGAGGACCCTGGCTACTTTGTTATGCATCATGTTTACAAACTCTTAGTGATGTGAACAGGGTGGCTTTTTCGTTTCCTGAGTATGGGTACGCCCATTGGTGATACTCAGGCAACAAGTAAACTTTGAGAATAATTCCGTATTATGACTGAACAATATAATGCTGGTGCCATTGAAGTACTGAATGGCTTAGAGCCAGTACGTCGCCGACCAGGGATGTATACGGATACAGCGCGCCCAAACCATTTGGGCCAAGAAGTTATCGACAACAGTGTCGATGAAGCGCTAGCCGGACATGCCTCAAAAGTACAAGTCATCCTACATGCTGACCAATCACTCGAAGTGATCGATGATGGTCGAGGCATGCCTGTTGATATCCACCCAGAAGAGAAAGTATCAGGCGTAGAGCTAATTCTATGTAAGCTACATGCGGGTGGTAAGTTCTCTAACAAAAACTACCAATTCTCTGGTGGTTTGCACGGGGTAGGTATATCTGTAGTAAACGCGTTGTCAAAACGCGTTGAAGTAACAGTTCGTCGTGATGGTCAAGTGTATGAAATTGCATTTGAACACGGCGAGAAAGTGTCTGATCTGACCGTAACTGGCACATGTGGTCGTCGCAATCGCGGTACCAGCGTACATTTCTGGCCTGATGCGAAGTACTTCGATTCGGCTAACTTCTCTGTGACGCGCTTAGTCAACAACCTGCGCGCAAAAGCGGTTTTGTGTCCGGGCTTAGAAATCACATTAACCGACAAAGTTAATGGCAAAGACTATAAGTGGTACTACGAAGATGGTTTGAAAGACTATCTTGCGGAAGGTGTAAAAGGCTATCCAGTTATTCCTGAAGAACCATTTACTGGTGAGTTCTTGGCGGATACTGAAGCGGCAAACTGGGCGGTAATTTGGCAGCCAGAAGGCGGTGAGATGATCACCGAAAGCTACGTTAACCTGATCCCAACCGCTCAAGGTGGTACGCACGTTAATGGTTTACGCCAAGGCTTGTTGGAAGCGATGCGCGAATTCTGTGAGTTCCGTAATCTATTACCTCGTGGTGTGAAGCTAACGGGTGATGACGTTTTCGACCGCTGTTCTTACGTGCTGTCGGTTAAAATTCAAGATCCACAATTTGCAGGCCAGACCAAGGAACGTCTCTCTTCTCGTCAAACCGCGGCATTTGTCTCTGGCGTTGTAAAAGATGCGTTCAGTCTTTGGTTGAACGAAAAGCCTCAGCTCGCAGAGCAATTGGCAGAAGTCTGTATCGCTAACGCGCACCGTCGTATGCGAGCGGCGAAAAAAGTCGTACGTAAGAAAGTGGCGTCCGGTCCGGCACTGCCAGGCAAGTTGACCGACTGTTCAGCACAGGACTTAAGTCGCACTGAAATCTTCTTTGTGGAGGGTGACTCTGCGGGTGGCTCGGCAAAACAGGCACGTGACCGTGAATTCCAAGCTGTGATGCCACTGCGTGGTAAGATCTTGAACACGTGGGAAGTCTCTGCCGATCAAGTTCTTGCGTCTCAAGAAGTACACGATATCTCTGTTGCTTTGGGTATTGACCCAGATAGCGACAACCTCGAGAGTCTTCGTTACGGTAAGATCTGTATCCTTGCCGATGCGGACTCGGATGGTCTTCACATCGCAACGCTGCTTTGTGCTCTATTTACTCGTCACTTCCGCGCACTAGTGGAAGCGGGTCATATCTATGTGGCAATGCCGCCTCTGTATCGAATCGACTGCGGGAAAGAAGTGTTCTACGCCCTCGATGACGATGAAAAAGATGGCATTTTAGAGCGCTTGTCGAAGAAGAAAGCCAAAATCAACGTGCAACGATTCAAAGGTCTGGGTGAGATGAACCCACTTCAGTTGCGTGAAACCACCATGGATCCGAACACGCGTCGCTTAGTGCAGTTAACCATTGACGACTCTACGGCGACCATGGAAATGATGGACATGCTGCTAGGTAAAAAGCGTGCAGATGACCGTCGTTCTTGGCTACAAAACAACGGCGACTTGGCAGAGGTGTAACGGATGTCTACAGAAATTACCTACGATGGCGTCGAACAATTGCCAATGCGCAAGTTCACTGAAGACGCTTATTTGAACTACTCGATGTACGTAATCATGGACCGCGCCTTGCCATACATTGGTGATGGCTTAAAGCCGGTTCAACGACGCATCATTTATGCGATGTCAGAGCTTGGTCTCTCTGCATCAGCAAAATACAAAAAATCTGCACGTACCGTTGGTGACGTGCTAGGTAAATATCATCCGCACGGTGATTTAGCGTGTTACGAAGCGATGGTATTGATGGCTCAGCCATTCTCTTACCGCTATCCATTAGTGGATGGTCAAGGTAACTGGGGTGCGCCAGATGATCCGAAATCATTTGCGGCAATGCGTTATACCGAAGCAAAACTGTCTAAGTTTGCTGAAGTATTGCTTGGCGAACTTGGCCAGGGCACGGTTGAATGGCAACCTAACTTTGATGGCACAATGAAAGAGCCACAAATGTTGCCAGCACGTCTGCCTCACATCCTGCTTAACGGTGTAACCGGCATTGCCGTTGGTATGGCAACAGACATCCCACCGCACAACGTTCGTGAAATCGCAGATGCGACTATTCATTTGATCGACAACCCGAAAGCAGAACTGCCGGACGTGATGCAGTATGTCAAAGGTCCGGATTACCCAACAGAAGCAGAAATTATCTCGCCGCAAGCGGATATCGAGAAGATTTACCGCAACGGTCGTGGTAGCATCAAAATGCGCGCGGTTTGGCATAAAGAAGGTTCTGATATTGTTATCACTTCTTTGCCTCACCAAGTATCGGGTGCCAAACTGCTTGAGCAAATCGCTAACCAGATGCGTGCGAAGAAGCTGCCAATGGTTGACGATCTTCGTGACGAATCGGATCACGAGAACCCAACGCGTATTGTTGTCGTGCCTAAGTCAAACCGCGTCGATTGTGACTTGTTGATGAACCATTTGTTCGCATCAACGGATCTTGAGCGCAGTTACCGCGTTAACTTGAACATGATTGGTTTGGATAACCGTCCTCAAGTTAAAGGTCTGGTGCAAATTCTGTCTGAGTGGATCGAGTTCCGTCGTACGACTGTGCGTCGTCGTCTACAACATCGCCTAGACAAAGTAATGGCTCGTCTACACATCTTGGAAGGTTTGTTGGTTGCTTACCTCAACCTAGATGAAGTGATTGAGATCATCCGTACTGAAGACGATCCAAAAGCGGTGCTGATGGAACGCTTTGGTATTACCGATATCCAAGCGGATGCAATTTTAGATACCAAACTTCGTCATCTAGCAAAACTAGAAGAGATGAAGATCCGTGGTGAGCAAGACGAGCTAGAGAAAGAGCGTGAGAAGCTAGAACAGCTACTCGGTTCTGAGCGTCGTCTGAACACACTACTGAAAAAAGAAATCAAAGCAGACGCAGAGAAATACGGTGATGATCGTCGCTCTCCAATGGTTGAGCGTGCAGAAGCAAAAGCGCTGACTGAACGTGACCTCGTACCAAGTGAGCCAATCACGGTTGTGCTTTCTGAGAAAGGTTGGATTCGTCACGCGAAAGGCCATGACGTGGATGCCGAAGGCTTAAACTATAAGTCGGGTGATAAGTATTTAGCGCATGCTCGAGGTAAGAGTAATCAGCCTGCGGTATTCCTAGGTAGTGACGGTCGAAGTTACTCTCTGGAATCGCACTCACTGCCTTCTGCTCGTAGTCAAGGTGAGCCGATTACCGGTCGCTTGAATATTACGGCTGGTAGCAGTATTCGCCAAGTCATCATGAGTGAAGAAGATCAGCTGTGGCTGGTGGGTTCAGATGCAGGTTACGGCTTTGTATGTAAAGGCGCGGACTTGCTGTCTAAAAACCGCAGTGGTAAAGCGCTCGTCACTTTACCTGCCAACTCTGAGATCATGACGCCAAAAGAGATTGAAGATTTAGACTCTGATGAAATCTTAGCAATCACTAACCAAGGTCGCATGCTGCTGTTCCCAATCAAAGACTTGCCACAACTGGCGAAAGGTAAAGGGAATAAGATCATCAACATTCCTGCTGCTAAAGCAAAAGAGCGAGAAGAAGTACTATCTCACTTAATGTCTTTACCAAAAGGTGCATCGTTAACGCTGTACGCGGGTAAGCGAAAGTTGGGTCTTAAACCGTCTGACCTTGATAACTTCCGTGGCGAACGTGGTCGCCGAGGTGGGTTATTACCGAGAGGTTTGCAGCGAGTCACTCGCATTGAAGTTGAGCTGGATGATTCCGATACGACGGAAACACCGAGCGATAGCGAGTAACGCACAAATAAAAATCCCAGCCAATGGCTGGGATTTTTTATGCTTCTTGCTTGTCTTCAGCAATGGTGACTTTCAAGGTCATCTCTTTTCCTTTGCGAATGATACCGACGTCCACGGTGGTGCCAGGACGTAAATCGGTGACGATATCCATAACGCTCTGACGCCCCTGAACCTTATTGCCATCAATACTGATAATGATATCTTGTTTTTGAAAGCCAGCCGCATTGGCTGGGCCATTTGGATCAATACCAAGTACGACAATACCACCTATGTGTTCATTTCCAAGTAGGCGAGCAGTGACCGCATTAATGTCTTGGCCGTCGATTCCAATATAACCACGAATCACGCGGCCATCAGCGATGATTTTCTGCATGATCTTACTGGCTAGCGGCGCAGGGATCGCAAAAGAAATACCGTAAGTTTCTAAGTCTGTCGCTTGCTGAAAAGAGGCGGTGTTAATGCCGACGAGCTCGCCTTGTGTGTTCACTAGGGCTCCACCAGAGTTACCTTCATTGATGGCGGCATCGGTTTGAATGAATGCTTGACGACCATCGCTAATAGATGAACGACCTGTGGCAGAAATAATGCC
Organism: Vibrio sp. 811; assembly: GCF_033339195.1. NCBI lineage: Bacteria > Pseudomonadati > Pseudomonadota > Gammaproteobacteria > Vibrionales > Vibrionaceae > Vibrio > Vibrio sp. 811. The sequence continues at coordinate 144,852 of NZ_JAWOUB010000004.1, read as the reverse complement.
GAACGTTGTGGTTTGTCCAAGGTTGTATGGGTTACCGATGGCTAGTACTACATCGCCCACTTGTGGTTTGTAATTAGAGTTCAGAGGGATTACGGGCAAATTCGAACCTTCGACACGCAGCACGGCTATATCAGTACGTTTATCTGTCCCTACGAGCTGAGCCGCTGCGGCTCTGCCGTCTTGTAATGCCACAACAATTTGATCAGCTTGAGCAACCACATGATAGTTAGTAATGATGTAGCCTTTCTCACTAACAATGACACCTGACCCCAGGCCTTGAGTCGAGAGTTTACTGCGATCATTCTCAACATACTTACGACTGTAGATGTTTACCACTGCAGGCGCTGCTCTTCGGACCGCTTGATTAAACGTCAACTCGACTGATGCGATATTAACAGGTTGAGGATCAAGCGCGGCAGGAATTACGTTGTTGCGCAAAGATGGAACCGCCAGTAATACCACTGCGGCAGTAGCCAAGCCTAAAAAGACAGAACGTAATAAAAAGCTGAGCATATCCTCTCCATGCGTGAGCGCCAAAATGGCATCGAAGATGAAGAATAGCATTACATTGAAAAATAACAAAAGGGCAGCACGTCATCGCGCTGCCCTTTTCATTAGTTATTGAGCGATAAGGAAAAGTGATCGAGCCTTATCACTCAGCATTATGCATCGAAAACCTTATTTTCTATCACTTTGAAAGTGGTTAACGAATGACAAGATAAATAGTACGTTCACCACGTTGAATATTAAGAGCCAGTACACCTTTGTGTTTCTCTACGATTGTACGAAGCTCGGCAAGGTTTTTCACTCGTTGACGGTTCACACCGATAATAATGTCACCTTGTTGTAATTGATATTGAGCTGCTGGAGAGTTATCTGCAACGTTCGATACTTTAACACCTTGAATTACATCACTTGGTGTTGTATTGCTTAACTCCGCACCTTTGAGTCCCTCATGTAATGTCTCCGCTTTAGCTTTCATATTCGTAGATTCGCCAAGCGTTACATCAAAGGTTTTATTCTTACCATCTCGAACCACACCTAATGTGATTTCTTTACCTGCGCCCAGTGTTGCCACTTTTGCGCGGAGCTCTGAGAAAGTATTAATCGCTTTGCCGTTCACCGATACAATTACGTCACCGGCTTTTAACCCTGCTTTATCGGCTGCGCTGTCCGGTACGACTTGACCAATAAAGGCCCCTTTACTCGACTCGTAACCCAATGCATCAGCTAGCTCAGAGGTTACTTCGCCACCTTGCACACCCAACATGCCGCGTTTGACTTCACCAAACTCTAGAATTTGATCAGTGAGGTTTTTCATCATGTTTGATGGAATCGCAAAGCCAATACCCACATTACCGCCGTTAGGGCCTAAAATCGCAGTATTAATACCGATCAGCTCACCATTAAGGTTGACCAATGCACCACCAGAGTTACCGCTGTTAATTGCGGCATCGGTTTGGATGAAGTTTTCGAAGTTTTCAACGTTTAAGCCACTGCGGCCAAGGGCTGAAACAATACCCGAAGTTACGGTTTGACCGAGCCCAAATGGGTTACCAATCGCAACCGTAAAGTCACCGACACGCAGTTTGTCGGAATCCGCGACTTTAATCTGCGTTAAGTTTTTCGCTTTCTCTAATTTAAGTAACGCAACATCGGCCATTTCATCACCGCCAACGAGCGTAGCGTCATACTCGCGCCCGTCAAAGAGGCGAACTCGAATCTCATCTGCGCCCTTGATCACATGGTAGTTAGTGACAATATGGCCTTTCTTCGCATCAATAATGACACCAGACCCTAAACCTCTGAACGGGCGCTCTCGCCTTTGTTCCATAGGAAAATCTGGGCCAAAGAAAAATTGAAATTGCTCGGGAATGCGGCTGGTTTGTACTTGTTTACCTTCTACAGCAATACTCACAACAGCTGGGGTCACCTTCTCAAGCATTGGTGCCAAGCTAGGTAACTGTTGGCCATCCACATTCAAAGGTAATGCGGCAGTGGCTTGAACTGGGGCAATAATCGAACCCAAACTCAGAGATAGAACGGTGAGCGCAAGCAGTGGTTTTTTCATCCAATAACTCCTCTTGAAACATGTCTGCCAAAAAGAAATATCCGAACGGTTAGTTCACTTTGTTAATAACTAATATAGGGTCTAGTTCGGACAATCAAAAGGGGAGGCAGTGCACACCCAAGTTAGAGCGAAGGTGAGGGGAAAAAGTTCAAAAAAGGGCCGATACAAATGTATCGGCCCTAGATAGAAGTAAGAGAGGATTATGATGCTTTTGCGGTTACCGCTTCGGGAGCATTAATGATTTCTTTCTCTTGATCCTTCAAAAGACCGGTGGCGCCATTAGCGTAGTCTTTTGGTTGTTCGTTAAACTCTGGTTGATCTTCTGCAATGGTTTCAGACGACATTGCCGTTTTCTTATCAAACGGGTTGTCTTGTTCTGGTAAGTTTGGCAAAAGCTCAGAAGAGGTCTTGGCCATATGTTGGTATAGCTTGGTGTAATCTTTACCTAGGGTGTCCAACATTTCTGCGGTTTGTGCAAAGTGATCGACGAGCTCTTGACGTTGTTGCTCTAATTCAAACTTGGCCGCTTCAAGTTCTTTCTGCACAGACTTTTGTTTCTTGTATTCAGGGGTGGTTAGTCTACTAATGACTACGCCTACGATTGTACCGACCAGCAAACCCACAATGGCATAAATCCAAGGCATAACTGCTCCTTATAGTTGTTTTAACAAGTCTTTTACTACTTAGTTACACGCGGTGCTCGTCCATGTTACTATGGCTTGAACAGCCGATAAAGAAAAATAGCAGTATGTCTTCGGGGACTGATAACTACTTCTCTCTATTCTCAAAGTTGACCCCGAGGTAACCCTTTTCTCTATACCTCTATACGACTTAATACGATGACACCACTACAACAATATCAAAAAGACATAGCAGAACACGGGTTTCAGCGTGATGAAGCTCAGTATCAAGCGGTCGTTGCATTAGACAAGCTTTACCATGCTATCGTTGAATTTCAGTCAGCGCCTGTTCCTCAGCTTTCCAAATGGCAAAAGCTAATGGGGAAAAAAATCGACAAGCCTGAACCACCAAAAGGTCTTTACTTTTGGGGTGGGGTAGGTCGCGGTAAAACCTACCTTATGGATGCATTTTTTGATGCTTTACCGACCCAAAGAAAAATGCGCGTCCACTTCCATCGATTTATGTATCGAGTACATGATGAGTTGAAGCTGTTAGGTGATGTCGAAAATCCGCTATCAAAAGTGGCGGATAAATTTAAAGAAGAAGCCGATGTGGTTTGCTTTGATGAATTTTTTGTTTCCGACATTACTGATGCGATGATCCTTGCAACGCTACTTCAAGAAATGTTCAAGCGGCAGATGATCCTAGTCGCGACTTCAAACATTGAGCCGCAGAACTTATATCGTAACGGTTTGCAAAGAGCGCGCTTTTTGCCCGCGATCGATATGATTTTGGCACGTTGTGAAGTGTTGAATGTCGATAGTGGCGTTGATTATCGCTTAAGAACGTTAGAACAGGCTGAAATATACCATTACCCGCTTGATGAGCAGGCTAGCATAAACCTTAACAAATATTATCAGCAGCTGACTGGAGAGCGTCAGTTTGTTGCTCATCAAATCGAAGTTAACCACCGTCAACTAGCGGTGATTGAAGCAAGCGACGGGGTGCTGCATGCGTCGTTTGCTCAGTTGTGTCAAACTGCTCGCAGTCAAAATGACTACATTGAATTGTCTCGTATTTACCACACTGTATTACTGGCAGATGTTCAACAAATGAACCGAAAAATAGATGATGCGGCGAGACGCTTTATCGCGCTAGTCGATGAGTTTTACGAGCGCAATGTTAAGTTGATTATTTCTGCTGAAGTGCCAATGTCCGACTTATATACTGATGGGCAGTTAGAGTTCGAATTTAAGCGCTGTTTGTCTCGGCTTACTGAGATGCAAAGTCATGAGTATCTCGCGCGTGAACATTTGGCCTAGATCCAAAGGATTCTTAAAAAAGTGAAGAAAAAATTAGTGATTTGGCGCAAAAAAAGGTGATTTTTTCTTCGCTCTTCTCTATAATCCTGCGACCCACCGTTACTGCAGACCTGATTATCGAAGTTATTTCGAAATTGAAGGTCGAGAGTACCAACGACTCGAAGGGGTGATGACTGGGCTCTTAGACAGTGTGGGAGCACTATTGGGTGTTCCTTTAAAGTTTAAAATTTAATTAACGGGTTATTGTTAGCATGAAAACTTTCGTTGCTAAACCAGAAACTGTAAAACGCGACTGGTACGTTGTAGACGCTGAAGGTAAAACTCTTGGCCGTCTAGCAAGTGAAATTGCATCTCGCCTACGTGGCAAACATAAAGCTGAATACACTCCTCACGTTGACACTGGTGATTACATCATCGTTATCAACGCTGAGAAAGTTGCTGTAACTGGTAACAAAGCTAAGAACAAAGTGTACTACCGTCACTCTGAATTCCCAGGTGGTCTAAAATCTATCACTTTTGAAAAGTTGATCGATCGTAAACCTGAGATGGCTCTTGAGCTTGCAGTTAAAGGCATGCTTCCACGTGGTCCTCTAGGCCGTGCTATGTACCGTAAGCTAAAAGTTTACGCGGGCGCTGAGCACAACCATGTTGCTCAACAACCACAAGTACTAGACATCTAATTGGGGATTTCGAAAATGGCAGAGAATCAATACTACGGCACTGGCCGTCGCAAAAGCTCAGCTGCACGTGTTTTCATTAAACCAGGCAGCGGTAACATTGTAGTAAACAAGCGTAACCTTGACGAATACTTCGGTCGTCCAACAGCACGTATGGTTGTACAACAACCTCTAGAGCTAGTTGAACTAACTGAAAAGCTAGACCTTTACGTAACAGTTAAAGGCGGCGGTATTTCTGGTCAAGCTGGTGCTATCCGTCACGGTATCACTCGCGCGCTTATGGAATACGATGAGTCTCTACGTCCTGCTCTACGTGCAGCTGGCTACGTTACTCGTGACGCTCGTTGCGTTGAACGTAAGAAAGTTGGTCTACGTAAAGCACGTCGTCGTCCACAGTTCTCTAAGCGTTAATTTCCTCTTATCGGGAATTATGCTTTTCAGAGTTACTCTGGAAACTGTGTACCAAAAGCTCGGCTCTATGCCGGGCTTTTTTGTATTTAAAGACATCATACTTGTCTTCAAGCAACGAACAGTCTTCATTTATCATCACATTCCGAGTAGGCCTTCTTATTCGTCCTCTTCGTCGAAAGGTTGCCAGTGCCGTTTTATATGTGTGCCTTATTTAATCGCGACTCACCACGCTTTCTCTTGCGATGCAGCATAGATGTATTCATCAGCAAGAATGTCTTTGTATCTTATTCTCCCTGTAACATGTTTTAAAATGACTTACGCTCCTTTTTGAGTATTCTGCGTGCTACAAAATTGAAAATATAAACACAGCAAGCTGAACGCGTAATACGAAATATTTCTCTGTGTAATTAACTGAAAACTACCAAGATAAAAGGTTTTATCCGCTTTCAGCGGGGCTTCTATGTGGTGCTTTCTTGTTACAAATCACATCAATTTTTTATAATTCTGCCGCTTTTGTGACGACGCGAGCGATTTGCCTCACAAATGTTACAAAAAGGTAGCTTTATCTTGTCAAAAAGTAGGGTTTTCTTTATCATTTCCCTCCAATAAATAGAACTAAATTCATTATTTGTTAGCCATGCTCTTATAAGCGGAATAATAACGATCCAAAGGGAGCAAATGGGAGAATGTTTGGATGAGCAACGCGCCTTTAAATAACGGTCGCAGGCGTTTTCTAACCGCTACAACGGCAGTTGTTGGTGGGTTAGGGGCAGTCGCCGTCGCCGTGCCTTTTATCAAATCATGGAATCCGAGTGCTAAAGCCAAAGCGGCGGGCGCACCGGTGGAAGTGGATATAAGTAAAATTGAACCAGGTCAGCTGGTTCGTGTTGAGTGGCAGGGAAAACCTGTATGGATTGTTCGCCGCACTCAAAGCGTTCTGGATAACTTAAAATCGATCGGTGATAAGCTTCGCGATCCACAATCTGAAATGGAGCAGCAGCCTGAGTACGCTCAGAATGAGTTTCGTTCGATTAAGGAAGAGTTTTTCGTCGCAGTTGGTTTCTGTACCCACTTAGGTTGTTCACCAACCTATCTACCTGACTCTTTCTCAGAGCAGGTGCAGGGAGTAAGATCTGGCTTCTTCTGTCCTTGTCATGGTTCTAAGTTCGACATGGCTGGTCGAGTGTTCCAAGGAGTACCTGCTCCGTTGAACCTTGTCGTTCCTAAGCACATGTATTTGAGCGATACCAAGCTCATTGTGGGTGTTGATGAGGGAGATGCATAATGCAAGCAATGTTAGATTGGGTTGAAAAGCGTATTCCTGCAATGAATGCTTATAAAAAGCATTTGTCTGAATACCCAATGCCTAAGAACTTCAACTTTTGGTACCTTTTCGGTTCTCTGGCGATGCTGGTTCTTGTTAACCAAATCCTAACGGGTATTTGGCTAACGATGAACTATGTTCCTTCAGGTGACGGTGCATTTGCGTCTATCGAATACATTATGCGTGATGTAGAGTACGGTTGGCTTCTGCGTTACGTGCATTCCACTGGCGCGTCAGCGTTTTTCGTTGTTGTGTATCTTCACATGTTCCGTGGTTTGATCTACGGTTCATACCAAAAACCTCGTGAACTATTGTGGATCTTCGGTATGTTGATCTTCCTTGTTCTCATGGCTGAAGCGTTCATGGGTTACCTACTTCCATGGGGTCAGATGTCATACTGGGGTGCGCAGGTAATCATTTCCCTGTTTGGTGCTATTCCTGTTATCGGTGATGACCTAACGCTTTGGATTCGTGGTGACTACATCATCTCTGGTGCAACGCTAAACCGTTTCTTCGCACTACACGTTATTGCACTGCCTATCGTTTTGCTTCTTCTTGTTGTTCTGCACGTATTGGCGCTGCACGAAGTAGGCTCAAACAACCCGGATGGTATCGAAACTAAGCTGCCAAAAGGCTCAATGGGCGATGATTACAAAACGCAATTCAAGTTCCATGATTACTACACGAAGAAATATGACATCATTGATTCTATTCCTTTCCATCCGTACGGCACGGTTAAGGACTTGGTCGGTGTCGCTGGTTTCTTGTTCTTCTTCTGTTACGTGCTGTTCTTTAACCCAGAAATGGGTGGGTACTTCCTTGAGCCGCCTAACTTTGAAGCTGCAAACCCACTGAAGACACCAGAGCATATTGCTCCGGTATGGTACTTCACGCCGTTCTACGCAATCTTACGTGCGGTTCCAGACAAACTATTAGGTGTTATCCTAATGGGCGCGTCAATTGCAGTGCTGTTTGTTCTACCTTGGTTGGATCGTTGTAAAGTTCGTTCATACCGTTACCGTAGCAAACTTCATCTGTTGAATATTGTACAGTTCACTATCGCCTTTATCGCTCTAGGTATTTTAGGTGCGTTACCTGCTACACCAACGTACACACTACTATCTCAGATCTTTAGCTTGTGTTACTTCATGTTCTTTGTGTTGCTGTTCTTCTACAGCAAAAATGAAGCAACCAAACCATTACCAGAGAGGGTGACATTCAAATGAAGAAGTGGATTGTAATTCTATTTGCTATGTTGCCATCACTAGCGATGGCAGCTGGGGCCAATGTTCCGCTGGATAAAGCGAATGTTGACCTTACGGATAAAGCTTCGCTACAAAACGGCGCGAAGTTGTTCATGAACTACTGTTTTGCTTGTCACTCTACGCAATACCAGCGTTACGAGCGTGTAGCAACAGACTTGGAAATTCCAACAGACTTAATGAAAGAAAACCTGATTTTCAATCCTGAAGCGAAAATCGGTGATCTAATGGTCAATGCTATGCCACCGAAGCAAGCGGCAAACTGGTTTGGTGCTCCACCACCAGATCTTACGTTGGTTGCACGAGTTCGTGGTGCTGATTGGTTATACACTTACTTACGCTCTTTCTATGTTGATCCATCTCGTCCATTCGGCGTGAACAACATCGTCTTCCCGAGTGTTGGTATGCCGCATGTGCTTGAAGAGCTACAGGGCATCCCGACGCCTATTTACGATACGAAAATCGTAGATGGCGAAGAAGTACAAGTTGTTGTTGGTACTGAAACCGATGGCACGGGTGAGCTGAGTGAAGGCGAATATGACAAAGCGGTTGGCGATCTCGTTAACTTCTTAGTTTATTCAGGTGACCCAGTGCAGCTTGAGCGTCACGCTCTAGGCTGGTGGGTAATGGGCTTCTTAGTGCTTCTAACCATCGTTGTCGTGATGCTCAAGAAAGAGTATTGGCGCGATGTGCATTAATTGTGCTAAAATACCGTGCTAATTCCCAATTTTAATTGATGTACAATGGAGGCTTAGCCTCCATTGTTTTTATTTGTAAGTGTACTGGAGGGCTCCATGGCTGTAGCTGCCAATAAACGTTCTGTGATGACTCTTTTCTCAAGTGCATCAGATTTGTATAGCCATCAGGTTCGCATTGTACTAGCTGAAAAAGGCGTAAGTGTTGAAGTTGAGCTTGTTGACGAAGCAAACCTTCCTGCTGAGCTTGTTGAGCTAAACCCATATAAATCAGTGCCAACTCTTGTTGACCGTGAGCTAGCTCTTTACGATTCAAAAATCATCATGGAGTACTTGGACGAGCGCTTCCCTCATCCACCTCTAATGCCGGTTTACCCTGTTGCTCGTGGCAACAGCCGCTTGATGATGTACCGTATCGAACGCAACTGGTATTCACTCGCTGAAAAAGTGATGAAAGGTAATGCGGAAGAATCAGAAAAAGCACGCACAAAGCTGCGTAATGATCTTCTGACGTTAGCGCCAATTTTTGCTGAATATGAGTACTTCATGAGCGAAGAATTCAGCTTGATCGATTGTTACCTAGCTCCACTATTGTGGCGTTTGCCTCAACTTGGTATCGATCTTGTTGGCCCTGGTTCAAAAGAAATCAAGGTATACATGAACCGCGTATTTGAACGTGATTCGTTCCTTGCTTCTTTGACTGAAGCTGAACGTGAAATGCGCCTAGTTCGTTAAGCGATTTAAAACACGTTATGGATATTGCAAAAATGACTGCTCGCCGCCCGTATATGCTTCGCGCATTTTACGACTGGTTAGTAGACAATGACTTGACTCCTCACTTGGTTGTGGATGCAACAATGCCAGGGGTGCGTGTCCCGGTTGAATTTATTCAAGATGGTCAAATTATTTTGAATATTGCGCCACGTGCAGTGGGTAATCTTGAGTTAGGTAATGATGCGATTACCTTCCATGCTCGCTTTAGCGGTCGTCCGCACTCAGTGATTGTGCCTGTGTATGCTGTTCAAGCTATTTATGCACGTGAGAATGGTGCTGGTACTATGTTTGAACCAGAAGAAGCGTACACTCACATCGAAGAAGAAGCGATGACCGAGGAAGAATCATCCCCATCGTTCACAACGGTTAGCGATGAGCCTTCTGAGTTAGTTTCTGATTCAGATGCCGAAGAGGACGATGCTCCTCGACCAAAAGGCAAACCAAGCTTAAGAGTGATTAAATAATAAAAAAGCAGCGTAACGCTGCTTTTTTCTTTTTAACTTTTGTTGAAGGTGATTTCAAGCCAAGCTTTGGAAATTACTCACTAATCGTAAAGACTTCGACGTTCTCTTCATTTTCTGTGCTTGCCTCACTTTCTATTGTTTGTACACCGTCACTCGGTAAGTCCACTTCAACAGGCTCCATTTCGCCGTATTGGAACCCTTTAATGACTTGTTTTACGCCTGAGATATTACGTGCGATTTCTGTCGCTCGATCGCCTTGCTCTGGCGTGACATAACCAAACAGAAAAACGTCGCCATCTTCGGTGATCACTTTAACCTTAACACCATTAAGCTCAGAATCAGTAAGCAAAGCTGACTTTACTTTGGTTGTGATCCAGCTGTCATTGCTAATCTGGGTAACAGTGAGTGGCTCTTTTTGTTTGATTTGATTGTGTATGACTTTTACACCACTAACTTCTCGAGCCCTTCGCTCTAAAGCAAGGATAAGGTCTTGTGTCGGAGCTTGTCCCATAAGGACTACAGTCCCATTATATGAACTGGCAACGACACGAACTTCACCTTTAAACGGTGCTTTATTGCCGATCGCCGCAACTTCGAATTCGATGTTATTGTCCTGCCAGATTTGTTTTGTCGTGCGTGTGTCCGTGACAATATTCGCTGTGGTTGCTGCACCTGCGATAAACAAACCTGCGCAACCACTTAAACTCAATGCTGTTAATAAGATAACAAGGCTACGTATCATAATTCTGACTCTCAGTCTTGGTTACTCTTCGTGAGCAGGGAAAAGCACTTGGTCAATAAGATCACAAAGGCAATGGAGTGTTACCATATGTACTTCGTGAATACGTGCAGTGCGGTGTGATGGAATACGAATTTCGACGTCGTTCTCACCGAGCAGTCCTGCCATCTCTCCGCCATCTTTTCCTGTTAGCGCGATAATCGTCATGTCTCGAGTTACGGCTGCTTCCATCGCTTTGATAATATTTTTACTGTTACCGCTAGTCGACATGGCAAGCAAAATGTCGCCTGGTTGACCAAACGCTCGTACCTGTTTTGAGAAGATTTCCTGGTAGTGGTAATCGTTGGCCACTGCGGTTAGGGTGGTATTATCGGCGGTTAAGGCCATTGCTGGTAGGCTAGGGCGCTCAGTTTCAAAACGGTTTAAAAGACAAGAAACAAATTGTTGAGCGTTTGAAGCACTGCCGCCATTACCACAACATAAAATTTTATTGCCATTAAGCAGGCTCGACACCATCGCTTGAGCTGCATGAGTAATGGCATCAGGCAGCGCCTCTGCTGCTGCGATTTGAATTTGAATACTTTCTGTAAAGCTGTCTTTAATGCTGTCTAGCATCGCTTATCCTTCAGAGATTGCGTTTTCTATCCAGTTGATATCTCGCCCATTATCATGAATGGCGATGACATCAAATCGATAATCGATATTGTGTTTTAAGCGCTTTTGTTGGCTAAGCCAAACTTGTGCTGTTTTGACTAGCTTGCGCATTTTAGCGTGCGTCACCATTTCTGCTGCCGAGCCAAAGTGATTGTTCTTACGGTATTTGACTTCAACAAACACAATAGTTTCACCTTGTTGGAAGATTAAATCAATCTCACCGACCTTAGTCAGAAAATTTTGTTCAATAAAGTTTAAGCCCTGGCGTTGTAAATATTGCTTCGCCAGAGCTTCATATTGATTTCCGATTTGGCGCTTGCTAAAGAGCCCCACGCTCAGCCCAGCTTAGCTCACGCTGTACAACACAATTATTGTCGATACTTAAAATACCGGTTTGGCCGCCAACTGAGTAGCCCGGAACGACCTTCATTTGTGGCAGCTCCCCAATCAATTTATACGCATCCATACCCAGTGCTTTCAAACGTTTTTCCATGTTAGATTGCTCTGACCACAGCTCGTTCATTTCAGCGGTCACGCTAGGGTCTGGGTCAATCAGTAATGGAATATCGCTGTAGATGATGCCTGTTAGATCTTCGTAAGTCGCGCCGCCACTGTTGCTACGCGAGCTAGAGAAAATTTGTGGCGCTTTGGCGTCTGGGTTAATCGCTACCTCAATAAACGGCTTGATCAAAGTCAGTTCCGTGCTTCTAGCAACAATATAAACCGCATCGACATCACGACGGCTACGTGGCTGTGTTTCAAGCTTGATACGCATTAGTGATTGCATCTGAGCAATACGTTGTTTGCTTTCTTGCAGACCAAATACTTCATTGATGTCTTTTTGAAGTTGGCGCTTGTCGCCAAAATAACTTGCTGCGACTTTATTAGAGCTGTACTTGCGCCATTCTTTGTTGAACGCTTCAGTTACGCGCTCACCAAAGCTGCCCTTTGGTGCCAGAATCAGAGGGAAGTTATAGCCTTCGCTGAACAAGTGTTTCGCTGCCTGTGCGGCTTCTTGTTCTGGTGATAATGCCAAGTAGCAAATATTGCTATCTGGTTGCACATCTTCGGGAATATTTAGCGCAAGGGCTGGAATCGTAGGACCATTTTCTGAGCCATCCATGGTTGTGTGCAATAGCTCAACGTTTTCTTTTTCTAGGGGACCAACAACAAAGTCGATGTTTTCATTGATCAAACGTTGTTTAATTTGGTCGGCGTTATACGCATTAGTGTCGATTACCGTGAGGGTAGCGCTTGGATCACGGTTACGATCATTCATCATCGCAAACACAAAACCATCACGAATTAATTGCGCTTGTGGCGAGAACTTACCAGTAAGTGGCAGTAACAAAGCGGTGTTGTTTGGTTTAACGATGTCTAGAGAGAGAATGTTTTGAATCTCTTCTGGTGTGTAGATAGCGGCTGGGTGCGATGGGTTCTCGTTTAACCAGCGTTCTAGGGTATTTTTTAGTTGGGATAAGTTGCCCGACAGCGTTTTCGCATAAATAGCGAGTTGTAGCCAACCATCCAAAACATCTTCATTTGGCTCTGTTTCTAATGAGGTCAGTTCGTACTCGGAGTAGCTGCCAAAGTTCATCCAAATACGGCTAGAAATCTCTCTCTGCTCCGCGGACGATGCATATTGGCCAAATGCAACCAGTTGGCGGTTTGCCTCAAACGCTTGGTTAAGACCTTGATAAGCGTCGGCACGCATCAAGTAATAGTCTTTCCATTGCTCATTTGGCAACTTCCACCAAGGTTTAAAATTCAACAATTGCAGCAACTGAGAGTAATTCCCCTGTTTTTGCTGTATGGTCGCACGCGCTAGTTGCCACTCTGCTTGCTGAACTTCGGTTAACTGTTGACGAGCTAGGCGCTTGATCAACATTTCTGCTTGATCAAACTGGTTTGCTTGAATCGCGGCTTTGGTTGCCATGATCAACCAGTCATTTTGTAAACTGCCTTCCGTGCTATCAGCTTGGATCATATAGTTCTGAACAGACTGAGTAGGCTCAAGTGTTACATCAACGCCATCAGGCTGTCTTGGACCTGAAGAACAGGCGGCGAGCGTAATTGCTAGTGCAACAGGAGTAAGTATGCGTGGTACACTGAGTCTCTTATGGTTAATCATTGCCGTGAGTTCTCTATAATTTTGTACAAAATTTTCTCTATATTAATCGTTGAAGTGATGGTAAACAAATGACAGATAAAAATAAGTTGCCGAATGAGGGGCCAACTCTCTATATCGTACCGACTCCAATCGGAAATTTAGCGGATATCACCCAACGTGCTATCGAAATTCTGTCGACTGTGGACATCATTGCTGCTGAGGATACTCGACATACGGGCAAATTACTGTCTCACTTCAATATTCAAACCAAAACTTTTGCTCTACATGACCACAATGAGCAGCAAAAAGCACAAGTTTTGGTAGAAAAGCTGCTTTCCGGTCAGTCTATCGCATTAGTTTCTGACGCTGGTACGCCACTTATCAGCGACCCAGGATACCATTTGGTGACAAAATGTCGTCAAGCGGGCGTTAGAGTTGTGCCTCTTCCAGGTGCTTGTGCGGTCATTACGGCGTTAAGTGCCTCTGGCTTGCCATCGGATCGCTTTAGCTTCGAAGGTTTTTTACCACCGAAAAGCAAAGGTCGTAAGGATAAATTCCTAGAGATTGCTTCGGTAGAGCGTACGTGTATTTTTTACGAGTCACCGCACCGTATTTTAGACTCTCTACAAGACATGTTAGACGTTCTTGGCCCAGATAGAGAAGTTGTGTTGGCAAGAGAGCTAACAAAAACCTTTGAAACCATTCAAGGCATGCCGTTAGGTGAGCTGATTGAATGGGTGAAAAGTGACGATAACCAACAGCGTGGTGAAATGGTATTGTTGGTACATGGCCATCGTGAAACAACAGACGACTCACTACCTGAAGATGCTTTACGCACGTTAGGGATTTTGACCAAAGAGCTGCCTTTGAAAAAAGCAGCTGCTTTGGTGGCAGAAATACATAATTTGAAGAAGAATGCGCTATATAAATGGGGCTTAGAAAACTTAGACTAAGTGCCGCTAGCGAGATAAATGGTCAATGAGGGCTGATGTGTAGGCATCGGCCTTTTTATTATCTATTTTTGGCGCTTTGACTAAAAAGTCATCACTTGGTGCATTCATTTCATCATATCTGTGATCTAACTAGACTCTGAAGTGAGAACTCTATACAATCCGCCCTCGGAGCTGACTGGGTAGTCGCTGCTTTGTTGATGTCCTTCGGGAGACTGACGTCGAAGTCCCTTTGGGAGACTGACGTTGACGTCCTTCGGGAGACTGACAAAGGGGAGGAAAGTCCGGGCTTCATAGAGCAAGGTGCCAGGTAACGCCTGGGGGGCGCAAGCCTACGACAAGTGCAGCAGAGAGAAGACCGCCGATGGCCCGTAAGGGTACAGGTAAGGGTGAAAGGGTGCGGTAAGAGCGCACCGGACGACTAGCAATAGTTCGTAGCAGGGTAAACTCCACCTGAAGCAAGACCAAATAGGCCTCCACATTGCGTTGCTCGCGTAAGGAGGCGGGTAGGTTGCTCGAGCCAGTGAGTGATTGCTGGCCTAGACGAATGGCTACCGCCGCGCAAGCGGAACAGAACCCGGCTTATGTGTCGGCTCCACCTATTCGAGACCCATCTCTACTTCGGTAGTGATGGGTTTTTTGCATTTAATTGACGCAAACTATGTCATTACCAATAAACTTGGCGTAAATCACGTCTAACTTTAGACTTGTGGTGGCGATGATGTAGGAAATCAGTACACTAAAGAATCGCTTCAAGATCATTCAACGAGAAAGCTATGACCGAAACCTTCCAACATATTTCCGTGTTATTAAATGAATCCATTGATGGCTTAGCTATCAAACCAGACGGCGTCTATATTGATGGAACATTTGGCCGTGGCGGTCACAGCCGGACAATTCTATCTAAACTCGGTGAAAATGGCCGACTGTACAGTATCGACCGTGACCCTCAAGCGATCGCTGAGGCAGGCAAAATCAATGACCCTCGCTTCACCATTATTCATGGCCCATTTTCTGGTATTGCTGAGTATGCTGAAGAGTATGGGCTAGTTGGAAAAGTGGATGGTGTTCTGCTGGATTTAGGCGTTTCTTCTCCTCAGTTAGACGACGCAGAGCGTGGCTTTAGCTTTATGAAAGACGGTCCGCTAGATATGCGTATGGACCCGACATCAGGTGTTCCAGTATCTCAATGGTTGATGGAAGCAGACCTCGATGATATCACTTGGGTCATTCGCGAGTTTGGGGAAGATAAACATGCGCGCCGTATTGCAAAAGCGATTGTTGCCTACCGTGAAGACGAAGAAAATGAGCCAATGGTTCGCACTGGTCAGCTGGCAAAATTGATTTCAGATGCCGCACCGAAAAGTTTTAAAGAGAAAAAACACCCTGCGACTCGTGCTTTCCAGGCTTTTCGTATTTACATCAACAGTGAGTTAGAAGAAATTGATACGGCACTTAAAGGCGCGGCGAGCATTCTGGCTCCTGAAGGCCGTTTATCTGTGATTAGCTTCCACTCTCTGGAAGACCGTATGGTCAAACGTTTTATCCGTAAAGAGAGCAAAGGGCCTGAAGTGCCACACGGTATTCCAATGACGGAAGAGCAAATTCGTGCTCTTGGTAGTGCGAATATGAAAGCGGTGAGCAAAGCGATTAAGCCAAGCAAACAAGAAATTGAAATGAACCCTCGCTCGCGCAGCTCTGTGTTAAGAATTGCGGAAAAGCTTTAATTATTATGACGAAATCCACTCCTAATCTTGCTAAGTTGATTGCAACAGATCTCCTCACTGTTGGTCGCTGGCCATTACTGTTGTTGCTATTGATCGTGGCATCGGCAATGGGAGTGGTATTTGCTACCCACCATGCGCGTCAAGCGATTACCGAGAAAGACCATACGTTGGTTGAACGAGAACGATTAGATAGCGAATGGCGTAACTTAATGTTGGAAGAAACTGCCCTCGCGGAACACAGTCGTGTTCAAGACCTTGCCAAAAAAGAACTTGAAATGAAACGACCTGATGGCGATAAAGAAGTGGTTGTCACGCTCAAATGATTAGAAAAAAATCCAACACGAAACAAGCCAATAAGCGTAAACCTGTAGCAAAAGAGAAAGCGGCTACGGGGGATAAGAAAACCGATAACAAAGCAGTGAAAGTGGCGGTCGAAGAATCTTTCTTGATTCGTTGGCGCTTCCATCTATTACTGTTTTTTGTTTTTTGTGCATTTGCCCTTTTGGTGGCACGCGTAGCCTACATCCAAATCATTGAGCCAGATAACCTGATTAAACAAGGTGACCTACGTTCGGTTCGTGTTAAATCCATTCCTTCTGCTCGCGGTATTATTTCGGATCGAAATGGTGAGCCGCTTGCTGTCAGTGTACCGGTTGAGGCGGTTTGGGCAGATCCTGCCACGATATTTAAAGAAAACGCGTTAAGCCAGACCAAAAGTTGGCATGCATTAGCGGATGTTCTTGGTATTGACCGACAAGGGTTAATAGACAAAATCAAGCGCAATGAAAAACGCCGCTTTATCTACTTGCAGCGCCAGGTCAGTCCGGCCATGGCGAACTATATTCGTGAGCTAAAGCTGCCAGGTGTTGGCCTTAAGTCGGAATCTCGTCGTTATTATCCTGCAGGTGAGGTTAGTGCTCACTTAGTCGGTGTAACAGGCATTGACGGGCATGGCCTAGAAGGTGTGGAGCGTAGCTACGATGAGTGGCTCACTGGCGCGGCGGGTAAGAAAACTATTCGTAAAGACCGTTATGGTCGTGTTGTGGAAAACATTGCTTGGCAAGACAAGCAAGAAGGTAAATCACTTCAGTTAACCATCGATCAGCGCCTACAGGCGATTGCGTATCGTGCGATTAAGCAAGCCGTTGCGGACCACCGCGCCACTTCAGGTTCCGTTGTCATGTTGGATGTAAAAACGGGCGCCGTATTGGCCATGGTTAATGCTCCTTCTTACAACCCTAACAATCGTAGCGATTGGCAAAGCTATCAAATGCGTAACCGAGTGATCACGGACTCAATGGAGCCTGGTTCGACCATTAAGCCTTTCGTTATTTTAGCCGCCTTAGAAAATGGGATAGCCGATAAAGATACCATCGTAGATACCGGTAATGGTGTCCTACGTTTAGGTGGTAGTCGAGTCAGAGATGTCTCTCGCGTAGGCAAAGCGAGCTTGACCACGATCCTTAAAAAGTCGAGTAATATCGGTGTGACGAAGCTAGCAATGCAAATGCCGGTAGAGGCGCTTCTTGGGCTGTACAGTTCAGTGGGTTTTGGTGAGCTTTCTGGCCTAAACCTAGTTGGGGAAGTGACGGGTATTTTTCCTACACGAACTCGTTGGTCGCCAATTGAGCGCGCCACGATTGCGTTTGGTTATGGTCTATCAATTACACCAATCCAGCTAGCCCATGCTTATGCGACGCTTGGAAACCTTGGCAAATACGAGCCTATTCATATTATCGAAAGCAATGATCATGACATGTCACGTCAAGTGGTGAGTGCGAAGTATGCGCGTCAAGTATTAGACATGTTGGAAACCGTAACTCAAAAAGGGGGCTCGGCTCGCAGAGCGGCAGTTCCTGGTTATCGAGTAGGAGCGAAAACGGGTACATCACGTAAAGCTTCTGCCGGTGGGTACAGCGACGAGTACATCACCTACACGGCTGGGCTTGCTCCGGTTAGCGATCCGCGAATTGCTTTAGTAGTGATCGTAAACGAGCCTCAAGGCGATGACTACTATGGTGGCTCGGTAGCGTCTCCTGTCTTCTCTGAAATCATGAAAGGCGCGCTACAAATACTCAATGTTGCACCTGACGAAAACAAATTCCAACAGTAAGCCCTGTGGTTTACTGAGCAAACAAAATTAAGAAAACCTGAGCCAAAGCTCGGAGAACAAATATGACTAAAGCCATCAGTATGGACGTGCTGCTTTCCCCTTGGGTGGATTGCCCTAGCTTATCGTCCGTTCTTGTTTCTGAATTGGAGCTCGACAGCCGAAGAGTTCAACCTGGAACCACGTTTGTAGCAGTGATTGGCCATGTTGTGGATGGGCGTAAATTCATTGCCTCTGCAATTGAGCAAGGTGCAAATGCAGCCCTGGCGCAAGCCTGCGATGTCAAAACACATGGTACGGTGGAAATCATTGATGATGTTCCCGTCATTTACATTGATAGGTTGGACCAACGTTTATCCGCAATTGCTGGAAAGCTTTATGCTTACCCTGATATGGATTTGATTGGTGTCACCGGCACCAACGGCAAAACCACCATTACCCAGTTAATAGCGCAATGGCTAGAACTGCTTGACCATAAAGCGGCGGTAATGGGAACAACAGGAAATGGCTTCCTCAATAACTTGCAACAAGCTGCGAATACAACGGGGAATGCCGTTGAAATTCAGAAAACGCTCTCCTCTCTCGCAAATCAACAAGCCACATACACCGCGCTAGAAGTATCTTCCCATGGCCTGACGCAAGGTCGTGTCAAAGCATTATCATTTGCGGCGGGCGTGTTTACTAACTTAAGTCGTGACCATCTTGATTACCATGGCACGATGGAAGAGTATGCCAATGCAAAGCTTGGGTTGTTCACGCAACACCAATGTGAACGTGCCATTATCAATGTTGATGATGAAGTAGGTCATCAATGGGCGTCGCAGTTAAGTAATGCGGTCGCTGTTTCGCTCAAACCGAACACTGAATTTGAAAGCGCAATTTGGGCGACGGAAGTCAGTTACGCGGAGTCAGGGATTACTATTAAGTTCGATGGTAAATTTGGCTCAGGTGAATTGCACGCGCCATTGATTGGTGAGTTTAATGCAACCAACTTAATGCTCGCTTTTGCGACCTTATTAAGCTTAGGTAAAGAGAAACAAGCGTTACTCGAAACCGCAGGTCAACTGCAACCTGTACTCGGCCGAATGGAGTTATTCCAAACTGAGGATCGTGCCAAAGTCGTGGTTGATTATGCCCATACTCCTGATGCTTTAGAAAAAGCGCTGCAAGCTTTACGAGTTCATTGTGAAGGCCAGCTGTGGGCTATTTTTGGCTGCGGTGGCGATCGCGATGCAGGTAAGCGCCCAATGATGGCGGAAATTGCAGAGCGTCTAGGCGACAGAGTGGTGTTGACTGACGATAACCCACGCAGCGAAGACCCGGTTCAGATTGTGAAAGACATGTTAGCTGGGCTGTCAAAACCTGCTGAAGCGATTGTTCAGCATGACCGCTTCAAAGCACTGTCTTATGCCATTGAAAATGCTTCGCCAAACGACATTATCTTGTTAGCTGGGAAGGGTCATGAAGATTATCAGATTCGTAATGGCGAAACGATTCATTACTCCGACCGCGAGTCCGCAATGCAACTTTTAGGATTGACCTCATGATCAAAGTAACGTTATCTCAAATTGCAGACATCACACGTGGCGAGCGATTCGGCGACGATCTACTTATCGACGCGGTTTCTACTGATACACGAGCGATTGAGCGTGGGGCTCTATTTGTGGCGTTAGTAGGGGAGCGCTTTGATGCGCACAACTTTTGCCAACAAGCGGTAGATGCAGGTGCCGGTGCTTTACTCGTGGAAAAACGCTTAGATGTGAATGTGCCGCAAATTGTGGTGTCGGATACCAAACTTGCATTGGGTGAATTTGCTTCTTGGGTGCATCAAGCATGCCAAACACCTACCGTTGCGATCACCGGAAGTTGCGGTAAAACGACCGTAAAAGAAATGGTTGCGAGTATCCTGCAATTGAAAGGCAAAGTGCTATTCACGGCGGGTAACTTCAATAATGATATTGGTGTTCCGTTGACATTATTACGCTCACAGCAGGATGATGATTATGCCGTGATTGAGCTTGGTGCTAACCATATAGGTGAAATTGCTTACACGACTCAGTTAGTAAAACCAGATATCGCGTTAGTGAACAATGTAGCAGCCGCTCACCTTGAAGGCTTTGGTTCTATCGATGGCGTGAAACAAGCCAAAGGTGAAATCTACCAAGGCCTTTCAGCTGGTGGTATTGCGATTGTTAACCTAGACAGCAATGGTGAAGCCAAGTGGGATGAAGTGTTAGCAGATAAGAAAGTCATTACTTTTTCACAAAGTAATACTGATGCAGACTTCTTCGCTTCTAACATCGTATTGAACGCCGCAGGTGAAGCAAGCTTTGACTTACATATCGCAGCAAGCTCACAAGAAATTGAACTGTCTCTGGGTATTATAGGTCAACACAACGTTGCGAATGCCATCGCTGCTTCTATTATTGCGTTACAAATGGGCGCCACATTAGAAGAGGTTCGAGCTGGCCTTAAACATTTGAACAAAGTGAAAGGTCGCGTCGAGGTTGAAGCGCTGAGCGAAAAGATAAAATTGATTGACGACAGCTACAACGCGAGCGTGCCAGCCATGAAAGCGGCAGTTGATTTATTGGCCGCTTTCCCAGGTCAACGCTGGCTGATTTTAGGTAATATGGCGGAATTGGGCGAGGAAAGTCTTGCACTTCATCGTCAAGTCGGGGAACATGCTGCCCCACAAAAATTTGAACATGTTCTCACATATGGTGCAGACGCCAAGGTGATCAGTGATCTTTGCCAAGGCATTCATTTTGAGACGCACCAAGAGATGATTGAATACATCAAGCAGCATCTAGACCAAGCCGTTCCTGAAAACCATACGATATTGGTGAAAGGAGCGAACGGTGCACGTATGTTTGAAGTCGCTGCTGCTTTGAAGGAGTATTATTAATGATTATTTGGCTTGCCGAGCTGCTACAGCCATACCTGTCTTTTTTCCGATTGTTTGAATACTTGTCTTTTCGAGCAATCCTAAGCGTATTAACCGCTCTAGGTCTGTCATTATGGATGGGACCAATCATGATCAAGCGTTTGCAAATGCTGCAAATTGGTCAGGTAGTGCGTAACGAAGGTCCTGAATCTCACTTTAGTAAGCGTGGTACCCCAACAATGGGCGGTATCATGATCTTAGCGGCCATCTCAATCACGATTTTGCTATGGACAGACTTATCCAACCCTTACGTATGGGCGGTACTGACAGTCTTACTTGGCTACGGTGCGGTCGGATTTGTTGATGATTATCGTAAAGTGGTACGCAAAAATACCGATGGCTTGATCGCGCGTTGGAAGTACTTCTGGCAGTCGTTGATCGCGTTTGTCGTCGCTTTCGCATTGTATGCTTACGGTAAAGACACAGCAGCAACTCAGCTAGTGGTGCCATTCTTTAAAGACATCATGCCGCAGCTTGGTTTGATGTATATCATTCTGACTTACTTTGTCATTGTAGGTACAAGTAACGCGGTCAACCTGACTGATGGTCTAGACGGTTTGGCAATCATGCCAACGGTTCTTGTTGCAGCAGGCTTCGCGGTTATTGCATGGGCGACCGGTAACGTTAACTTCTCTGAATACCTTCATATACCATACTTACCACATGCTTCTGAGTTAGTTGTCGTATGTACAGCAATCGTCGGTGCAGGCCTTGGTTTCTTGTGGTTTAACACGTACCCAGCACAAGTGTTCATGGGCGATGTGGGCTCACTAGCGCTTGGCGGTGCATTGGGCACCATTGCTGTTCTAGTTCGTCAAGAGTTGGTGTTGGTGATCATGGGTGGCGTATTTGTAATGGAAACGCTATCAGTCATCCTGCAGGTAGGTTCTTACAAATTACGTGGTCAGCGCATTTTCCGTATGGCACCAATTCACCACCACTACGAATTGAAAGGTTGGCCAGAACCTCGCGTAATCGTGCGCTTCTGGATTATTTCTATGGTTCTTGTTCTGATTGGTCTTGCGACATTGAAAGTGCGTTAATCGCGCTTTCCAAGAACAAGATTTACAGTGTGATCAAATATGGAACGTTGGCAAAACATACATAGTGTTGTCGTCGTAGGGCTCGGTATTACCGGGCTCTCTGTCGTTAAACACCTAAGAAAAAATCAGCCACAACTTGTGGTCAAAGTCATTGATACTCGTGTAAACCCTCCAGGTGCAGAGCGCTTGCCGGAAAGTGTTCAACTGCATAGTGGTGGTTGGAATACAGACTGGCTTTCTGACGCGGATCTTATCGTGACCAACCCTGGTATTGCGCTAGCGACACCAGAGATCCAAGCCGTATTAGCAAAAGGTACGGCCGTAGTAGGTGATATCGAGTTATTCGCTTGGGCGGTGCAGAAACCGGTGATTGCGATTACGGGCTCAAACGGTAAGAGCACAGTAACCGACCTCACAGGTGTGATGGCTGAGGCTGCAGGTTTGGATGTTGGCGTTGGTGGTAACATCGGTGTGCCTGCACTGGATTTGTTAGAACAAGACGCAGACCTATATGTACTCGAACTCTCGAGCTTCCAGTTAGAAACGACGTCAAGCTTAAAGCTCAAAGCCGCTGCGTTTCTGAATCTTTCTGAAGATCATATGGATCGTTATCAAGGCATGTCTGACTATCGACAAGCTAAGTTGCGTATTTTTAACCATGCTGCTCTTGCAGTCGTGAACCGTGATGATCAAGAAACCTTCCCAGACGCAGAGATGCCATTGGTGACATTTGGCAGCGACAATCAGGACTTTGGTCTCGAGGTGGATGGCAACCGTACTTGGCTGCTCGATCACGGTCAACGAGTTGTCGCAAGTGATGAGCTTAAGTTGGTTGGTAAGCACAACTTATCTAACGCTCTGGTTGCTTTAGCGCTATTAAAAGCTGCGGACGTAAACTATCACAAAGCATTGAATGCACTTAAAAATTACACGGGACTGACACACCGATGCCAGGTGGTTGCGGATAATCAAGGCGTCAAATGGGTGAATGACTCTAAAGCAACTAATATTGCCAGCACTATGGCTGCGCTATCTGGTTTGGAATCGACAGGCAAGCTCTACTTACTCGTTGGTGGTGTTGGCAAAGGTGCTGACTTCTCGCCATTAAAACCGATCTTCGCGACGCTTAACTTGCAACTGTGTTGCTTTGGCGCTGATGGCGATGAATTTATGCCACTGCATGAATCTGCAATACGTTTCGACACTATGGAAGATGTGATTCAACAAGTATCTTCGCAGTTAAAACCAGGTGATATGGTGATGCTGTCTCCTGCATGTGCTAGCTTTGATCAATTCGACAACTTTATGGCAAGAGGTGATGCTTTCGCTGCTCTTGCTCAGAAATATGCATAATTAAAGGTTACACACTTCGTGGGTTTAGGTAACGTTAAACGCAGTATTGGCAATTGGCTCAAGCATCCAGCCCCAGAGGCGATGTTTGATCGTCAGTTAGTGTGGATTGCACTGGGTTTGATGTTGACTGGTTTGGTCATGGTAACCTCTGCATCATTTCCAATCAGCTCTCGATTAACGGAACAGCCGTTCCACTTTATGTTTCGTCATGCGACGTTTCTCGTGCTGGCGTTAGGGACCTCCGCTGTTATTTTGCAAGTGCCTTTGCAAGAGTGGTTTAAGAAGAGCCATTACTTACTTTGGGCTTCTTTCGCACTGTTGATCATCGTGCTCTTGGCGGGTAAGTCGGTTAATGGTGCGTCTCGTTGGATTCCCCTTGGGCTGTTTAACCTTCAGCCAGCGGAAGTCGCGAAGCTATCGCTGTTTATCTTCATGTCTGGTTACTTAGTTCGAAAGCAAGACGAAGTACGACAAACCTTCTTTGGTGGCTTTATGAAGCCAATCATGGTGTTTGCCTTCTTCGCAGTATTACTACTTGGTCAGCCAGACTTGGGGACGGTCGTCGTGATGCTGGTCACGCTGTTTGGCATGCTTTTTATCGCAGGTGCAAAACTAACCCAGTTTCTCGCCTTGATGGTGGCAGGTATCGGTGCTGTCGTTGGTTTGATTCTCGTCGAGCCATACCGTATGCGACGTGTAACCTCCTTCCTTGACCCGTGGGAAGACCCGTTTGGTAGTGGCTATCAGTTGACTCAGTCTTTGATGGCGTTTGGTCGTGGTGAATGGTTCGGACAAGGTCTCGGTAATTCAATTCAAAAACTGGAATATCTACCGGAAGCGCATACCGACTTTGTGTTTGCCGTACTTGCTGAAGAGCTTGGTTTCGTAGGCGTAGTGCTGGTCTTAATGCTGATTTTTAGCTTGGTGCTAAAAGCGGTTTACATCGGCAAGCGTGCATTTGAAGAAGGCGAAATGTTCGGAGGTTATCTGGCTTTCGGAATTGGTATTTGGTTTGCGTTTCAAACCTTGGTTAATGTTGGAGCTGCCGCCGGTATTGTTCCAACAAAAGGTTTAACACTTCCACTCATCAGTTATGGTGGTTCTAGTCTAATAATTATGTCCGTCGCAGTGTCCATATTACTGCGTATCGATTACGAATGCCGCTTGAAACGCGAGCAACAACAATCAGAACAACAAGCTAATGAAACAAAATAAACGTTTGATGGTGATGGCTGGTGGTACTGGCGGTCACGTATTCCCAGGTTTGGCGGTAGCAAAACAGCTTCAAGAGCAAGGTTGGGAGATCCGTTGGTTAGGTACGGCGGATCGAATGGAAGCGGATTTGGTGCCAAAACATGGCATTGAAATCGACTTTATCAAAGTGAAAGGGTTACGAGGTCAAGGCGTTAAACGTCTTCTTGCAGCACCATTTCAAATTATCAATGCCATCATGCAGGCTCGTGCTCACATGAAACGCTGGCAGCCAGACGCAGTGCTTGGTATGGGCGGTTATGTTAGCGGCCCGGGTGGTATTGCCGCTTGGATGAGTGGTATTCCTGTTGTTCTGCATGAACAAAATGCAGTAGCAGGTTTAACGAACCAATGGTTATCGAAAATCGCTAAGAAGGTTTTTCAGGCTTTCCCAGGCGCTTTTCCAAATGCCGAAGTGGTTGGGAACCCAGTTCGTGAAGACGTGACTCAATTAGCAGCGCCAACTGAGCGCATGCAAGAGCGCCAAGGTCCAATTCGCATTTTGGTGATGGGTGGCAGCCAAGGCGCACGTATTCTTAACCAAACTCTGCCAGAAGTGATGTCGAAATTGGGCGAAGATTACTGTATTCGTCATCAAGCGGGTAAAGGTGCCGCCGAAGAAGTGAATACAGCATACCAAGCTAATGGTGTGGTAAATGCAGAAGTAATGGAATTCATTGATGACGTTGCAGAAGCTTACGCATGGGCTGACCTTTTAGTTTGTCGCTCTGGAGCGTTAACCGTATCTGAAGTCTCGGCGGCAGGTGTAGGCGCTATTTTTGTTCCATTCATGCACAAAGACCGCCAGCAAGCACTTAATGCAGACCACTTGGTGGATTGCGGCGCGGCGAAAATGATTGAACAACCAGATTTAACCGTTGAGTCTCTGACTCTGCAGATCCAACAATTGGATCGCCAAGCTTTACTTACAATGGCTGAGCAAGCGCGTGGCGCTGCAAAATTGAATGCTGACCGAGTTGTCGCACAAGCCATTGTCGCTTTGACCGAAAAGCGTTAACCGAATTATTGAGAATAGAATTGATGACAATCCAACATACACAAGACTTAGCTCAGATTCGCGCAATGGTGCCAGAGATGCGCCGCGTGAAATCCATCCACTTCATCGGTATTGGTGGTGCGGGCATGAGCGGCATTGCAGAAGTGCTGTTGAACGAAGGCTACCAAATCACAGGTTCTGATCTATCAGAGAACGCTGTGACAGAGCGTTTGGTATCAAAAGGTGCGACGGTATTTATTGGTCATCAAGCCAGTAATGTAGAAAAAGCAAGTGTGGTTGTTGTGTCAACGGCGATCAACGAAGAAAACCCAGAAGTGATGGCGGCACGTGAATTACGCATCCCTATTGTACGCCGCGCAGAGATGTTGGCTGAATTGATGCGATTCCGTCACGGTATTGCCGTTGCGGGTACACACGGTAAAACCACGACGACCGCTCTTGTCACTCAAATCTATTCTGAAGCCGGTCTTGATCCAACGTTTGTGAATGGCGGTTTGGTGAAAAGCGCAGGTACAAATGCGCGTCTAGGCTCGAGTCGTATTCTAATTGCAGAGGCAGATGAAAGTGACGCGTCATTCCTGCACTTGCAACCAATGGTGAGCATTGTTACCAATATCGAAGCCGATCATATGGATACCTATGGTGGTGACTTTGAAACCTTAAAGCAAACCTTCATCGATTTCCTTCATAATCTACCGTTTTACGGCCAAGCAATTGTTTGCATTGATGATCCTGTGGTTCGAGAGTTAATCCCACGTATTAGTCGTCAAGTGATAACTTACGGTTTTTCTGAAGATGCCGACGTACGTATTGAAGATTATCGTCAAGAGGGGCAGCAAGGCAAATTTACGGTAGTACGTAAAGGGCGAGCTAACTTAGATATCACGCTGAATATTCCAGGTCGTCACAATGCATTGAATGCGTCTGCTGCGATTGCGGTTGCTACTGAAGATGACATTGAAGACGATGCGATCCTAAAGGCAATGGCTGGTACGCAAGGTACGGGAAGACGTTTTGATCACCTTGGCGAGTTTGATACTGGCAACGGCCATGCAATGCTTGTTGATGATTACGGCCATCATCCAACAGAAGTGGATGTAACCATTAATGCAGCACGCAGTGGTTGGCAAGACAAGCGTTTGGTGATGATTTTCCAACCGCACCGTTATAGCCGTACTCGTGATTTATACGATGATTTCGCGAATGTGCTTGAACAGGTGGATGTATTGATCATGCTGGATGTTTACGCAGCGGGTGAAAAGCCGATTGCAGGTGCTGATGGGCGCGCTTTATGTCGCACAATTCGCAGCCGAGGCAAGGTAGATCCGATTTTTGTTCCAGAAATCGAGCAATTACCTTCAGTTTTAGCTAACGTTATACAAGACGGCGACCTAATCTTAACGCAAGGTGCGGGTGATATTGGTAAAGTGGCGAAACAGCTGGCAGGTCTTAAATTGAATATAAACAAGATGCTTGGCTGACACATATTGTTGATGCGAAGGACAGATAAAGACTCAGATCTCGATTTTGCGTCAATATCATTGTGATTTATTGCTATCAGTGTTTGATAGTTTACAAGAGCTCAGTATAATCCCAAGGTTAAAGTCAAGACTTTTACCTCTGCGTAATTATATGGGTAAAAAGTACACGACAAAAGTCAGGAAACGAAGACGTTGTTGAATATTGCACTGAATGACGAGCGACCAAACACGGGTAACAACCGTGGTCGCCAAGAAAAAATCTTGGGTGCGTTATTTTTCGTTGTGGTTGTGACTTTAATTAGTTCTGTTTTGTACGCGGCGATCAGTTGGATGTGGGATGACCAAAGGTTACCTCTCTCCAAAATAGTACTTCAGGGGAAACTGGAGTATGTCCAAGCTGACGATGTGCAGGCTGCATTTAGTCGAATTGATCACATCGGTACATTTATGTCCCAGGATATTGATGTATTACAGCAAAGTGTCGAAGCTCTGCCATGGGTAGCGCATGCCGCAATCCGAAAGCAGTGGCCGGATACAGTAAAAGTTTTTTTGACGGAGCATCAACCAGAAGCCATTTGGAATGGCAACGAACTGTTAGATAAAAACGGGTTCGTTTTTGATGGAGATGTTGCTCTGTTGCAAGAAGAAAAAGTGAAGCTGTACGGACCCAAAGATAGCGGGCCGGAAGTCTTACAGACTTACCGTGATTTGAGTCCTAAGTTTCAGCAATTGGGTTTAGCGATATCGTCTCTGGTATTAAACGAGCGACGAGCTTGGCAAATCATCCTTGATAACGGTATTCGATTAGAGCTCGGTAAAGAGTCTCTTCTTGAGCGTATAGAGCGCTTTTTTAAGCTCTATAACAAGCTTGGCAGTGACACGCAAAGAATCAGTTATATCGATCTTAGGTACGATACAGGAGCCGCAGTTGGTTGGTTTCCTGAACAAGAGTTAGAAGAGAGTACAGATGACTAAGGCCGCTGATGACAACATTATTGTTGGTCTTGATATAGGCACTGCAACCGTATCGGCTCTAGTGGGTGAGGTTTTACCAGACGGTCAAATTAATATTATTGGCGCAGGTAGTAGCCCCTCACGCGGCATGGATAAAGGTGGCGTGAATGATTTGGAGTCGGTTGTAAAATCAGTACAACGTGCAATTGATCAAGCTGAATTAATGGCAGAGTGCCAGATCAGCCGAGTCTTCATTTCGTTGTCTGGTAAGCATATCGCAAGCCGAATTGAAAAAGGTATGGGCACGATTTCTGATGAAGAGGTGTCTCAAGAAGACATGGATCGCGCTATCCATACCGCAAAATCGATTAAAATCGGTGATGAACAGCGAATTCTTCATGTGATCCCGCAGGAGTTCACCATTGATTACCAAGAAGGAATCAAAAATCCGCTTGGTTTATCTGGGGTAAGAATGGAAGTGAGTGTCCACCTTATCTCATGCCATAATGACATGGCACGCAATATTATTAAGGCGGTAGAACGCTGCGGCCTTAAAGTAGAACAACTCGTATTTTCTGGGCTTGCTGCTAGTAATGCAGTAATCACCGAGGATGAAAGAGAGCTTGGAGTTTGTGTGGTTGATATTGGCGCCGGCACGATGGATGTGGCCATCTGGACTGGCGGTGCGTTACGTCACACAGAAGTATTTTCGTACGCAGGAAATGCTGTAACCAGTGATATTGCTTTTGCTTTTGGTACGCCAGTGAGCGATGCTGAAGAAATAAAAGTCAAATATGGCTGTGCTTTGAGTGAACTGGTCAGTAAGGATGACACGGTTAATGTACCAAGCGTAGGTGGACGACCATCACGTAGCCTGCAACGTCAAACGTTGTCAGAAGTGATTGAGCCACGCTACTCTGAGCTTATGGGACTGGTTAACCAAACTATCGACTCTGTACAAGCAAAATTGCGCGAAGAGGGTATCAAGCACCATCTGGCTGCGGGAGTTGTACTCACCGGCGGTGCTGCGCAAATGGACGGAGTGGTAGAATGTGCGGAACGCGTATTCCGCAATCAAGTAAGGGTCGGCAAACCGCTCGAAGTCAGCGGATTAACTGACTATGTAAAAGAGCCGTACCATTCTACGGCAGTTGGATTACTTCATTACGCAAGAGACATGCAGTCTAGCGACGATAGCGATTATAATGAACCTAAACGCTCATCTGTAACTGGCTTTTTCGATAAATTGCGTAACTGGATACAAAAAGAGTTTTAACCTGAGTTGCAGGATAAACGGAGACAACACATGTTTGAACCGATGATGGAAATGTCTGACGATGCAGTAATCAAGGTCGTTGGGGTTGGTGGCGGCGGTGGTAACGCCGTTGAACACATGGTGCGTGAATCCATCGAAGGTGTGGAATTCATCAGCGTCAACACTGATGCACAAGCACTTCGTAAGACAAGCGTTGGCAATGTTATTCAGATCGGTGGTGATATCACTAAAGGTCTGGGTGCAGGTGCTAATCCACAGGTTGGCCGTGACGCAGCTCTCGAAGACAGAGATCGAATTAAAGATTCCCTGACTGGCGCCGATATGGTGTTTATCGCAGCTGGTATGGGTGGCGGTACCGGTACTGGTGCAGCGCCTGTTATTGCTGAAGTGGCTAAAGAGCTTGGCATTCTAACAGTAGCGGTAGTAACTAAACCGTTTAGTTTTGAAGGTAAAAAGCGTTTGGCATTTGCTGAGCAAGGTATCGATGAGCTGTCTAAGCATGTTGACTCTTTGATCACGATTCCAAACGAAAAGCTACTTAAAGTACTTGGTCGTGGTGTAACACTACTAGAAGCTTTTGCAAGCGCTAACGATGTTCTTAAGAATGCCGTTCAAGGTATTGCTGAGCTAATTACTCGCCCTGGCATGATCAACGTCGACTTTGCGGACGTAAGAACTGTAATGTCTGAAATGGGTCACGCAATGATGGGTAGCGGCATCGCCAAAGGTGAAGACCGAGCTGAAGAAGCGGCTGAAATGGCAATTTCTAGCCCACTTCTGGAAGACATCGATCTAGCGGGCGCTCGTGGTGTTCTTGTCAATATTACTGCTGGTCTGGATATGCGTCTTGACGAGTTTGAGACGGTTGGTAATACAGTGAAGGCATTCGCTTCTGACAATGCGACTGTTGTTATCGGTACTTCTCTAGACCCTGATATGACTGACGAAATCCGCGTAACAGTTGTAGCGACAGGTATTGGTAATGAGAAAAAGCCAGATATCACGCTAGTTGCGGGTGGTAAAGCTAAAGTGGCACCGACGCCGCAAGCTCAACCACAGCAACAAGCAGCGGCAACGCAAGCTGAAGAAAAACCGGCACAGACCTTGCAAAATAATCAAGTGCAAGAGAAGCCACAGGTAACTCCTCAGCCGACAAACACTGCTCCTTCTTCTCCAGCTTCGTCGAGCCAAAGTTCTGCGGCTCCAAAGCAAGAAAAGGAAAGTGGTTATTTAGATATACCGGCATTTTTGCGTCGTCAGGCTGATTAATCTTTAACCCATAAATTTGACATGGCTCAAAATTATGGTAGCATTCACGGTCGACGTTACAGACGGCCGTGTTTTGTAGCAAATTTTTGAGAGGCAAGCAGATGATCAGACAACGTACTCTGAAAGAAATAGTGAAAACAACTGGTGTGGGTCTCCACTCTGGTCGTAAAGTCACACTTACTCTGCGCCCGGCTGCTGCAAATACAGGTATCATTTACCGTCGTACAGATGTAAATCCACCTGTAGATTTTCCAGCTGATCCAGCTTCGGTTCGTGACACCATGCTTTGTACTGCATTGGTAAACGATGAAGGTGTGCGTATTTCAACTGTTGAGCACTTGAATGCGGCACTTGCTGGTATGGGCATCGATAACATTGTTGTCGAAGTAGACGCACCTGAAATTCCGATCATGGATGGTAGTGCAAGCCCATTTGTATACTTGCTACAACAAGCAGGTATCGAAACGCAAAATGCGCCAAAACGCTTCATCCGCATCAAAAAGCCAGTTCGTTTTGAAGATGGTGATAAATGGGCAGAATTTGTACCATTTAACGGCTTCCGTATGGACTTCGAAATTGAGTTTAATCACCCAGCGATTGAATCAGACGAGCAACGTTTGCTGTTTGATTTCTCGTCAAAAGGCTTTGTTCGTGAGATTTCTCGAGCACGTACGTTTGGCTTTATGCGTGATATCGAATATCTACAATCTCAAAACCTAGTTTTGGGTGGTAGTTTTGACAATGCTATCGTTTTGGATGACTACCGTATTCTTAATGAAGAAGGTCTACGCTTTGAAAATGAGTTTGTGACTCACAAAGTGTTGGATGCGATTGGTGACCTTTACATGTGTGGCCACCCAATCATTGGTGAATTCCGTGCCTTTAAATCTGGCCACGGTTTAAATAACCAACTGTTACGTGCTGTTCTTGCAGATCAGGAAGCGTGGGAGTGGACTACATTCGAAGAAGAAGTCGGCTCACCAGTAGCATTCGCAGAACCAAATATGGTGCTTGCGTAAATACTTGGCATTAGAATTAATAAAAAACCAGGCTTATGCCTGGTTTTTTGCTATTTGGCTTTAATCTTCGACTTATCAATAACATTCAAGCTTTCAGCATATTGAAATAACGTTCACTTACGATCTTCCTTTTCTGCCATATCGGCTAATCGTTTTAAACGCTCCTGAATTTTAGGTGGCGCCATGTCGGCAATCGTCATTAATGACTTTGCTGCAGATTCTGTTAGTGGTGGACGCTTAGGTCTGTCGTCTTGTTGAAAGCGGTTTCTATATAGTGAAGGATTGATCCTCACTTCAACGCTCATCAGCTTGGCAAAGCCTTGAGTACGAAGTTTATTTAGGATCATGAGGCGATCGTAATCGATCTTCATTTTGATCGCGGCACTAGAGACATCGATCAATAGATGGCCGTTACGAACATTCGCTACTCGGCAATGATCGGCCGTCCCCATGGGTAAGACCTCTTGCAAAGCTTGGTTAAGCTGTAAGATTTCTCCAGCATGTTCTTGAATCTGCTTGAACTGTGACTCAGCAATAACATCTTCAGTCGAGGTTGGACGGTGATCACGCATAGGTAAAATCTAATTTTGTTGAGATATAGCTATTCTAGAGCAGCTTTCTATCAAGGTATAGTTTACATTAACGTCTTTAGCTTCAGTTTTACAATGTAGCAAGGTAAAAAGCAAAGTTTGCTCTGGATGGATTACACATATTGCGGTATGCAATATCGGCTAATCAGTCACCACTTTAAGTAAAAACTTCAGAGTGCTTCAAACAAATACGTCTATTTATGGTTGTATCGATTAAAAATCCTTACACTAAGCCACATTGTTTCAAAACTTAGCCTTGAAATATGGATGTTTGAACTCAATATCTTTGATAAATGATTTATCTCAGTATTCTTAGTTCCAAACTGGCAGAGACTGAAGGCATTATGAGTAGATCGGGAACGGTCTGAATAAAGAGAGATTCACGAAAAATGATAACTAAGCTACTGACAAAAGTGATTGGCAGTCGCAACGACCGAACACTGCGCCGCCTTAGAAAAATTGTAAAAGAAATTAATAACTATGAGCCAACATTCGAGGCTCTAAGTGATGAAGAGTTAAAAGCAAAGACGGTTGAATTCCGCGAGCGCCTAGAGAAGGGTGAAACTCTTGATAAACTACTTCCAGAAGCTTTTGCTACGGTTCGTGAAGCATCTAAGCGTGTCTACGGTATGCGCCACTTCGACGTCCAGCTTATCGGTGGTATGGTTCTAAATGCGGGTCAAATCGCTGAAATGCGTACGGGTGAAGGTAAAACGCTGACGGCAACGCTTCCTGCTTACCTAAATGCCCTAGCTGGTAAAGGCGTTCATATTGTAACAGTGAACGATTATCTAGCTAAACGTGATGCAGAGACAAACCGCCCTCTAT
This sequence comes from Vibrio sp. 811, assembly GCF_033339195.1. Classification (NCBI taxonomy): domain Bacteria; kingdom Pseudomonadati; phylum Pseudomonadota; class Gammaproteobacteria; order Vibrionales; family Vibrionaceae; genus Vibrio; species Vibrio sp. 811. The sequence continues at coordinate 111,912 of NZ_JAWOUB010000004.1, read as the reverse complement.
TTGAATTTTTAGGTATGACTGTTGGCGTAAACGTGCCAAACATGCCTCCTCAAGAGAAAAAAGAAGCGTACCAAGCTGACATCTTGTACGGAACGAACAATGAATTTGGTTTTGACTACCTTCGTGACAATATGGCTTTCCGTAGCGAAGATCGCGTACAACGTGAACGCTTCTTTGCAGTTGTCGATGAGGTGGACTCAATCCTAATTGATGAAGCTCGTACCCCTTTAATCATTTCTGGTCCTGCTGAAGATAGCTCTGAGCTATACACCCGAATCAACCTTTTGATCCCGCATCTTAAAAAGCAAGACAAAGAAGACTCTGAAGAATATCGTGGTGATGGTCACTACACTGTTGATGAGAAATCAAAGCAAGTATACCTCACAGAAACGGGCCAAGAGTACGTTGAAGAACTGTTGGTGAAAAATGGTCTTATGGAAGAGGGTGACACACTTTACTCTCCGACTAACATCAGCATGTTACATCACGTGAATGCCGCTTTGCGTGCTCATGTGTTGTTTGAGCGCAACGTTGATTACATCGTTACTGACGAAGGTGAAGTAGTAATTGTTGATGAACATACTGGTCGTACAATGCCAGGTCGTCGTTGGTCTGAAGGTCTTCACCAAGCAGTAGAAGCGAAAGAAGGCGTTAAGATTCAAAACGAAAACCAAACTTTGGCTTCGATTACCTTCCAGAACTACTTCCGCTTATACGAAAAACTGTCTGGTATGACAGGTACTGCGGATACTGAAGCGTTTGAGTTCCAATCTATTTATGGCTTGGAAACGGTGGTTATCCCAACCAACAAACCAATGATTCGTAACGATATGCCGGATGTGGTGTACCGTACCGAAGCTGAGAAGTTTGCTGCAATCATTGAAGATATCAAAGAGCGCGTTGCGAAAGGTCAGCCAACATTGGTTGGTACAGTATCGATTGAAAAATCAGAACTTCTTTCTAACGCATTGAAGAAAGCGAAGATCAAACACAACGTATTGAATGCGAAATTCCATGAAAAGGAAGCGGAAATTGTTGCTGAAGCGGGTATGCCTGGTGCGGTAACTATCGCGACCAACATGGCCGGTCGTGGTACGGACATTGTGCTTGGCGGTAGTTGGCAATCAAAAGTGGAAGCTTTGGAGAACCCAACTCAAGAACAAATCGATGCGATTAAAGCAGAGTGGAAAGTGGTACATGATCAAGTACTAGATGCTGGTGGTCTACACATCATTGGTACTGAGCGCCACGAATCTCGCCGTATTGATAACCAGCTACGTGGTCGTTCTGGTCGTCAAGGAGATGCGGGTTCATCTCGCTTCTACCTATCTATGGAAGACTCTTTGTTACGTATTTTCACTTCTGATCGTATGGCGAGCCTTATCCAAAGTGGTATGGAAGAAGGTGAAGCAATTGAATCGAAAATGCTTTCTCGCTCAATTGAAAAAGCACAGCGTAAAGTGGAAGGTCGTAACTTTGATATCCGTAAGCAGCTACTAGAATACGATGATGTGGCGAACGATCAGCGTAAGGTTGTCTACGAGCTGCGCGACGAATTGATGAACGTTGAAGACATCAGCGGTATGATCGAGCAAAACCGTGAAGATGTACTAACAGCGGTTATTGATGAGTACATCCCGCCACAATCCCTAGAAGATATGTGGGACGTTGAAGGTCTGCAAGAGCGCTTGAAAGCAGACTTCGATCTTGATGCGCCAGTGAAGCAATGGCTTGAAGAAGACGATAAGCTTTACGAAGAGGCGCTACGCGAGAAGATCATCAATCTAGCCGTTGAAGTGTACAAAGAGAAAGAGGAAGTGGTGGGTGCGCAAGTACTTCGTAACTTCGAGAAATCGGTTATGCTTCAAACGTTGGATACGCTTTGGAAAGAGCACTTGGCAGCAATGGATCACTTGCGTCAGGGTATTCACTTACGCGGCTATGCGCAGAAGAACCCGAAACAGGAATACAAGCGTGAATCGTTTGAACTGTTTGAAGGTCTACTAGAAGCGCTGAAAACTGATGTGATTACTGTTCTATCTCGCGTTCGAGTCCAGCAACAAGAAGAAGTTGAACGTATGGAAGAGCAACGTCGTGCGCAAGCTGAAGAGGCCGCTCGTCGTGCTCAAGCGCAACACGCAGCAGCACAAAACCCTCTTTCTGAAGGTGAAGAATCTGAAGAAGGTTCAAGTCAGCCAATGGTACGTGATGAACGTAAAGTAGGTCGCAATGAGCCTTGCCCTTGTGGTAGTGGTAAGAAGTATAAACAGTGCCACGGCAAGATCGACTAACGTATTAGTCAGATAATTTTTTAAAGAGTCGCCTAGGCGGCTCTTTTTTTAAGCAAATTCTGTGGCTGTCGAATTTCATAAGTTTTGATAGCATCGGATAGTTTTAGAGATGCAAAGACCGTTGAAGTGTAACGGCTTGAGAGTTAGGAACCCCTATGAAAAGAATTCACATAGTCGCGGCTATTATTTTTAACCAAGACAAATCAAAAATTTTTATTACAAAGCGTCCAGACGACAAGCATAAAGGCGGGTTTTGGGAGTTTCCCGGCGGGAAAGTCGAGTCAGGAGAAAGTATTGAACATGCTCTAGCAAGAGAACTTGAAGAAGAAGTAGGAATTGAAGTTACTGAGCAAGCCCTTTTCGAGCATTTGGAATATGACTATCCAGACAAATCACTTAAGTTTGATTTTATTACGGTATCTAAGTTCAGTAATGAGCCTTACGGCCGAGAAGGTCAAGAAGGTCGCTGGGTTGAGATAAGAGAATTGGGTAACTATGCCTTTCCTGAAGCGAACGTGCCTATCTTGGAGCGTGTCGTAAAAGAGTTCGCTTAAGCCTGATGAACTTGCTTGTGGTAACCACGGTATGTTGTTAGTTTAAACAGATTAAGCGAAACGAGAGAACGAGAGCAAACCTCGTTATCCAGAGAAGGAGAGAAAGCGCAATGGTTCGTATTGCAATCGCAGGAGCAGCAGGCCGAATGGGCCGTAATTTGGTTAAAGCTTCACACCTTAACCCAGAGGCGACAGTGAGCGCGGGATCAGAACGACCTGAGTCCTCACTTGTCGGTGTCGATATCGGTGAACTTTGTGGTGAAGGCAAATTCGATGTGTTCTTAACGGATGATCTTGCTAAAGACGTCGATAATTTTGATGTAATCATCGATTTTACTGCCCCAGTAAGTACGTTGGCGAATCTTGAACTGTGTAAGAAGCATGGAAAGAGTATTGTGATTGGGACGACTGGTTTCAGTGATGCAGAGCGTGAACTAATTGACGAAGCCGCTAAGCAAGTGCCTGTTGTCATGGCTCCTAACTACTCTGTTGGTGTGAACCTAGTATTTAAGCTTCTTGAGAAAGCAGCCAAAGTGATGGGCGACTACTGTGATGTTGAGATTGTCGAAGCACATCATCGTCATAAAGTTGATGCTCCTTCTGGTACCGCTATCGGGATGGGCGAAGCCATTGCTGGTGCGATGGGCAACAAGCTGAATGATGTAGCTGTCTATGCGCGAGAAGGTATCACAGGTGAACGTACTAAAGATGAGATCGGCTTTGCTACAATTCGCGCTGGCGATATTGTCGGTGAGCACACAGCCATGTTTGCTGATATTGGGGAACGAGTGGAGATAACGCACAAAGCGACCGATCGTATGACGTTTGCTAATGGCGCCGTCAAGGCCGCTGTTTGGTTGAGTGCCAAACCAGCGGGCTTTTATACCATGACAGATGTTTTGGGATTGAATGAACTCTAAATACATAATTATTCGCCGGCGGTAGCCGGCTTTTTTATATCTATAGAATTATTTGTAAATGAAATGATTCTAACAGAAAGTATTTTGGTGCTTACTTTTGTTGTTGTTTTAGTTGTTTTGTGGGTGTTTTTGGTTTTAATGTCTAAAAACTAATATCTTTTTTGTTGAGTGAACGTTTGCGTGAAAAACTCATACTTTTTTGTGATCTCTAAAAAGTTCAAATTTGTAAAATTCATTAAACCTCTATGCCTCTGTATGTAATAGCATGTAAAAGTTATCTTTTTGGGCCTTACTGATTCAAAATGACCTTACTCGCTAGAAATTAATCATTTATTTTTGATTGTAGGTTGACAGGTTTCGAGTCCAACTTTAGAATACCGCCAATTTGTCTGAAATACCTATTTATGTAGATTTTATAGGTAAAGGAAGGCATGTTTGCAGTTTGATTTATTTTTTTTGCATTTTTATTCTGGAGGTTGTCTTGGGTAAATTAGCACTGTTGGTCCTAGAAGATGGGACAGTGTTCCGCGGAGTGTCCATAGGGGCAGATGGTCTTTCCGTTGGTGAAGTCGTTTTTAATACCTCGATGACGGGGTATCAAGAAATCCTCACTGATCCTTCCTATTCTCAGCAAATCGTCACTCTCACTTATCCTCACATTGGCAATACCGGAACCACTTCCGAAGATGAAGAATCCTCTTCCATTCATGCACAAGGCCTTGTGATTCGCGATCTTCCTCTAATCGCTTCTAACTTCCGTAACGAACAATCCCTCTCTGATTATCTTAAGTCTCAAAATATCGTTGGCATCGCTAATATCGATACTCGTAAGCTCACTCGTATCCTGCGTGAAAAAGGTGCTCAAAACGGCTGTATTGTTGCGGGCAACAACCTAGACGAAGCTTTGGCACTAGCGAAAGCAAAAGAATTCCCAGGCTTAAAAGGAATGGACCTTGCGAAAGAAGTTACAACAAAAGAAGCGTATCAATGGAAGCAAGGTTCGTGGACGCTTGAAGGTGGACTTCCAGAGGCGAAAGATGACAGCGAGCTGCCATACCACGTTGTCGCTTACGACTTTGGCGCAAAACGCAACATCTTACGAATGTTGGTTGACCGCGGCTGCCGCTTAACGGTTGTACCTGCAGAAACGTCAGCGGAAGAAGTTCTGGCACTAAATCCAGATGGCGTATTCTTATCGAACGGCCCTGGTGACCCAGAACCATGTACTTACGCGATTGAAGCAACCAAAGTGTTCCTAGAAAAAGGCTTGCCAATTTTTGGTATTTGTCTAGGTCACCAAATTCTGGCGCTAGCATCAGGTGCGCAAACGGTGAAAATGAAGTTTGGTCACCACGGTGCAAACCACCCAGTAAAAGATTTAGAGCGTAACGTTGTGATGATCACTTCGCAAAACCACGGCTTTGCGGCAGATGAAGCAACATTACCGGAAAACTTACGTGCTACTCACGTATCGCTATTTGATGGCTCTTTGCAAGGTATCCACCGCACAGACAAGCCAGCATTTAGCTTCCAAGGTCACCCAGAAGCGAGCCCAGGTCCACATGACGCGGCACCGCTATTTGACCACTTTATCGAACTAATCAAAAAACACAGCGCTTAATTCGGAGTAGTAGATAATGCCAAAACGTACTGACATTCAAAGTATTCTAATTCTTGGTGCTGGTCCGATTGTTATCGGTCAGGCATGTGAGTTTGACTACTCTGGCGCACAAGCGTGTAAAGCTCTTCGCGAAGAAGGCTACCGAGTTATCCTGGTTAACTCTAACCCAGCAACCATCATGACTGACCCAGAGATGGCAGATGCGACTTACATTGAGCCGATTCAGTGGGAAGTTGTACGCAAGATCATCGAGAAAGAACGTCCTGATGCAGTTCTGCCAACTATGGGTGGTCAGACAGCACTTAACTGTGCGTTAGATTTAGAGAAGCACGGCGTTCTCGCAGAGTTTGGCGTAGAGATGATTGGTGCAACGGCTGATGCAATCGACAAAGCGGAAGACCGTTCTCGTTTTGATAAAGCGATGAAGTCTATCGGCCTTGAGTGTCCTCGCGCAGATACAGCGAAGAGCATGGAAGAAGCTTACAAAGTTTTAGATATGGTTGGCTTCCCTTGTATCATTCGTCCATCGTTCACCATGGGTGGCACTGGTGGTGGTATCGCGTACAACAAAGAAGAGTTCGAAGAAATCTGTCGTCGCGGTCTGGACTTATCTCCGACCAACGAACTTCTTATCGATGAGTCACTAATCGGTTGGAAAGAGTACGAAATGGAAGTCGTTCGTGACAAAGCGGACAACTGTATCATCGTATGTTCAATCGAGAACTTTGACCCAATGGGCATCCATACGGGCGACTCAATCACGGTTGCTCCAGCACAAACACTGACTGACAAAGAATACCAGCTTATGCGTAATGCATCGCTAGCTGTTCTGCGTGAAATCGGTGTTGAAACAGGTGGTTCAAACGTACAGTTTGGTATCAACCCGAAAGATGGTCGTATGGTCATCATCGAGATGAACCCGCGTGTATCTCGCTCTTCTGCGCTAGCATCAAAAGCAACAGGCTTCCCAATTGCGAAAATTGCCGCGAAACTGGCTGTTGGCTTTACGCTAGACGAACTACAAAACGACATCACAGGTGGTGCAACACCCGCGTCATTTGAACCAACTATCGACTACGTCGTAACTAAGATCCCTCGCTTTAACTTCGAGAAATTTGCTGGTGCAAACGATCGTCTGACAACTCAGATGAAATCGGTTGGTGAGGTAATGGCGATTGGTCGTAACCAACAAGAATCTCTTCATAAAGCACTGCGTGGCCTAGAAGTTGGCGCAACTGGTTTTGATGAGATGGTCGATCTGGAAGCGCCAGATGCACTGACTAAGATTCGTCACGAACTTAAAGAAGCAGGTGCAGAGCGTATCTGGTACATCGCCGATGCATTCCGAGCGGGTATGTCAGTCGACGGTGTGTTCAACTTGACTCAAATCGACCGCTGGTTCCTGGTTCAAATCGAAGAAATTGTAAAACTCGAAGAACAAGTCAAGGCGGGCGGCTACGCAGGTTTGACCAAAGAAGTGCTTCGTCAGATGAAACGCAAAGGCTTCTCTGATGCTCGCTTGTCTAAATTGCTTGGTGTCGCTGAAAGTGAAATTCGCCGTGCTCGTGAGCAGTTTGATATTCATCCGGTTTACAAACGTGTGGATACATGTGCAGCAGAGTTTTCTTCTGACACGGCTTACATGTACTCATCTTACGATGAAGAATGTGAAGCAAACCCAACAGACAAAGATAAGATCATGGTTCTTGGTGGCGGTCCAAACCGTATCGGCCAAGGTATTGAATTCGATTACTGTTGTGTCCATGCATCACTTGCGCTGCGTGAAGACGGTTACGAAACCATTATGGTTAACTGTAACCCAGAAACGGTATCTACTGACTACGATACGTCTGATCGTCTGTACTTCGAGCCAGTAACTCTGGAAGATGTACTGTCTATCGCTCGCGTTGAAAAACCAAAAGGTGTGATTGTTCAGTACGGTGGTCAAACGCCACTTAAACTGGCTCGTGCTCTAGAAGCGGCTGGTGTGCCAATCATTGGTACTAGCCCAGATGCTATCGACCGTGCGGAAGACCGTGAACGCTTCCAAGCCGCTGTTGACCGTTTAGGTCTACTTCAGCCAGAAAACGCGACAGTAACAACGATGGAGCAAGCGGTTGAGAAATCGAAAGAAATTGGCTTCCCATTAGTTGTTCGTCCATCTTATGTACTCGGTGGTCGTGCGATGGAAATCGTGTACGACGAGCAAGACCTGCGTCGCTACTTCAACGAAGCAGTAAGCGTATCGAACGAGTCTCCAGTTCTGCTAGACCGTTTCTTGGATGATGCAACCGAAGTTGATATTGATGCTATCTGTGACGGTGAACGCGTCGTTATCGGCGGTATCATGGAGCACATCGAACAAGCGGGTGTTCACTCTGGTGACTCTGCATGTTCACTGCCTGCATACACGCTAAGTCAGGAAATTCAAGACAAGATGCGTGAGCAAGTTGAGAAGTTAGCATTCGAACTCGGTGTACGCGGTTTGATGAACACGCAGTTTGCTGTGAAAGATAACGACGTTTATCTAATTGAAGTGAACCCTCGTGCTGCTCGTACGGTACCATTCGTATCGAAAGCGACAGGCGCTCCTCTAGCGAAAATCGCTGCACGTGTAATGGCGGGTCAATCTCTAGAGTCACAAGGCTTTACTAAAGAGATTATCCCTCCTTACTACTCAGTGAAAGAAGTGGTTCTGCCGTTCAACAAATTCCCTGGTGTTGACCCTCTATTGGGCCCTGAAATGCGCTCAACAGGTGAAGTAATGGGTGTGGGTGCAACGTTCGCAGAAGCTTACGCGAAAGCAGAGCTAGGTTGTGGTGCGGTTTATCCTGAAGGTGGTCGTGCGCTACTGTCTGTACGTGAAGGTGATAAAGAGCGTGTTGTTGACCTAGCTTCTAAGTTAGTGAAACTGGGTTACCAGTTGGATGCGACACACGGTACTGCTGTAATTCTGGGCGAAGCGGGTATTAACCCACGTTTGGTAAACAAAGTACACGAAGGTCGTCCACACATTCTTGACCGCATCAAGAACAACGAATACACCTACATCGTAAACACGGCTGCTGGTCGTCAAGCGATTGAAGATTCGAAAGTTCTACGCCGTGGTGCACTGGCAGAAAAAGTGAACTACACAACGACACTGAATGCAGCGTTCGCTACATGTATGTCTCATACTGCAGACGCAAAAGCGTCAGTAACTTCGGTTCAAGAGTTACACGCTAAAGTGAAAGCGAGTCTAGACGCGTAACAGATAAAAATCAGTAAGCTCATTAATCAGGGCTTACATGACAACCTCATTGCCCGCTCATTTGAGCGGGCTTTTTTATATCGAGGTTTTTCTAAAATGAAGAGCATTAAAGTGTGCTAGGAACGATTGGTATGCTTCGCTTTTGAAGATCATTAAGCTAATGATGGCAAGCAATGTACCCAAAGATGAAGAAATAGTACTACCACTTGCTGCAACAAAATTAATGCTGCAAGTGAGAATGATAAAAGAGATAGTAAGTAAGTTTATTTTTGCAGCAATACTTAATCCTTTGCTTATTGTCAGAATGTTTGGAATGCATACAACAACAACCGTAATAGCTCCCAATGTAAGAAGGTAAGTATCTAGAGCAATGTGTTGAGTGAAAGAAAACCAGTCATTCCAAATGCTCAAGCTAATAGCCAGACCAATAGTCAATGCCAAGTATAAACATATACTTAGTGAGATGTTTGCTATGCTAATTGATTTAGTATTCAACTTTCAATTCCTCATAGATTCCAATTGCAAGATTTCTTAACTCTCCCGAATAACCACTTCCTACTATGCTAATTGAGCCTCCAATTGCATCTAGAAGCTGATGAGAAATGGATGCGGATATTGTTGCTTGCGAATACCTCTTAGGAATTTCTCCTGACAACATTAGCTGTTTACGAGCTTTATTCGAAATACTCGGAAGGTTTTTACGGATGATTTCTTTAGTTAATCTTGTTCTCTCTTGTCTGTTTAAGCCTTTTAGAATCTCGGGAACGCCTTTCTTAGTGGTTTGCTTAAGAGATTGAACCATTTTTATCGTTTGATATCCACTAGCGCCCGCTCCAGCTAAGGAGATGTAATCTAAAGCTTTAGTTGTATTTTGATACCACTCATTACTGTCTATATCCGATAATTTGTCTGGTGATTTAGATACCATACGGGTTCTTGCTACCCCAATCCAGCCAATCGCTGCACCAATACAGCTAATGCTCGCTGATAGAAGCTCTTGATTGAATCTTGATTTTGACTCTTCCTGTTTTATTTTTTTTGCAAATTCTTGAGATGATTGTAATTTTATCGGTTCTCGTAGAATGATAAAGGTAGGATTGATATGGCATGTGGATTTAAAGTCTCTTAAGCGTACAACGGTGAATTTGTTATCAATATAAATTACACCCGCACCGCTAGTCTCTGGTTTAGCGTCAATAACGCTGAATAGCTGATTAACATTCACTATCTGTTCGATTTTTAAGCGTAATTGCTGCTCTTTTATTGATGGTCGAGTTAGTAAGGCTTCCATTATTTTCGTTTTTTATCAGATTAAATATTTCCTATTAAGACAGCATTTTCTTTTTCTATCAAAATATTAAGAGGCTCTTGAGGTGAGGCTCTATATTTGGATGTAATTGATATTTTTAATGTATCATTCTCTAGATTTATTGACTGATGAAAATTAGGAATAGATTGGTGTCTTGACTTTCCATTGGTAGTTTTGTGAATAAGTGCTACCGTTTCTTCCTCTTTGATACCTCTTCAAAAAGGAAGTGTAGTGGAAATCACGGTTGAGATTTTGTTGGCCTTATTTTTGGTTGCGACTGCCGCAGGCTTTATTGATGCGATGGCTGGTGGGGGAGGGCTCATTACGCTCCCTGCGCTTTTGGCTGCGGGGTTGAGTCCGACTCAAGCTCTAGCAACCAATAAGTTACAAAGTTCGTTTGGCAGTTTCTCTGCTAGCTGGTATTTCGTGCGTAACGGTATTGTTAGCTTAAAGGAAATGCGTTTTGCGATACTCTGCACTTTTATAGGCGCTGCAATCGGTGCCGAGGCTGTGCAGTTTATTGATGCTAGCGTACTCACCAGTTTGATCCCTGTTCTTTTGATAGCCATTTCCCTCTATTTTTTACTCGCGCCAAGTACGCGAAAAATCGATGGAGAACCAAAGTTATCTGAAGCGATGTTTGCGCTATGCATTGGTGGCGGGATCGGTTTCTATGATGGCTTTTTTGGCCCTGGGACTGGATCTATTTTTACTGTTTGTTTTGTTGCACTAGGTCACTTTTCTTTGGTCGAAGCCACAGCTAGAACCAAAATCCTCAATTTCACGTCAAACATTGCGGCACTACTCTTTTTTATCTTAGCTGGGTTGCCAGTGTGGAAGCTTGGCTTAACTATGGCTGTTGGCGGTTTTCTTGGTGCTCAGTTAGGGGCGAAGGTCGTGGTAAGTAAAGGGCAAAAATGGATTCGTCCTCTAGTTATAGTGATGTCGATGCTTATGGCAACGAAACTTCTTTGGCAACAACATCAGCAATGGATTCTGTCAGTGCTTTAACTCGCTCGCTACGATATGTGCTGTGACGTAAGCAGATATGTATTGGTCGAACTAACTGATCTAGCTCTTCAAAGTCATAGCAGAACTTAGGTGTGATATTAAGTGTCGTTAGGATAGATTTAGGGATTAAAGCGGGAGCCATACCTCCCAAAGCCAGTTGTGCTGCCGCAGTATACGAATCCATTTCCATCAAAGGTTCGATTCCGTGTTTGGATAAAATAGCTTGTTGATATGTGTTGGCAGGGTTAGTTAGGTCATTGGTCAAAATAGCTTTAGGTAGTTGTGAAAGTGAATGTCGACTGACAATTGAGAAAGGTTCATCGGCGAGGTGAAGGCTCATTAATCCATGGTGAGGCGGTAAATAACCAGCGCAAAATCCCAGTGTCGCTTTACCTGATTTCACATTCTCAATAATGCGTGGCGTATGATTGGTCGATATTCGTATGTACTGATCATGGGCAAAGTGTTCTGCCATGATCATGCTGAGGTATCCCGCCACTAAGGTTTCAGAGCAGTCCATTTTGATTAAAGAAGTGTCTTCTATTTGTTGTTGATCGTAGATTTTTCCTCTTAACTCATTGAACGTGGGTTCTATTGTGTTTATGAGGGCAAGGCCATCGGAGGTCAGCTTTATGTGCCGACCATTTGGCTCTATCAATTTTTTTCCTAACTTCTTCTCTAGATTTGAAATACGTTTACTCACGGCAGACTGACTAATATAGAGTTGACTGCCCGTGCGGCTCATGGTTTTTTCTTTACTGAGGATAAGTAACGTTTCAATACCTTCAAGCAACATAATGATTAATGAAAGTTAGGAATGGTTGAGATAATTTAGCGAATTGCCCAAGAATTGGCGAATCAAATGAGCATAAATGAGAGGAGCCGACACTTGGTCGACTCCATGATGAGTGATGTTGTTGGTGTTTAACGGTTAATGGCGAAAGTTGGCAGGGATAGATGCCAACGAATCGCACCGAGACGTATAATGAGCGTTGAGATTACACCAGCGAGTAAAGCCGTTGAGTGGTCATAACCCATGTTTACCGCCATCGTATGGAAGATGCCGCCAATAATACATGCCGTAGCATAGACTTCACTTCTTAATACCATAGGAACTTCGCGAGCCAGCACGTCTCGTATAATGCCACCGCCACAGCCAGTAATAACCCCCATTATCACCGCGACCATCCCGGATGCATTGTAGGCGAGTGCCTTTTCTACTCCTATTCCCACAAACACAGCGAGACCGATGGCATCACAAACGGGTAATACCCACCATGAGAGTCGCTTGGGTCTTCGAATAACAAGCATGGTTAGTAGACACGTAACAAATATCACCCATAAGTAAGTCGTATCTGTTATCCAAAATACGGGAGTGGCACCAAGCGCCATGTCTCGGATTGTTCCGCCACCTATAGCAGTCACACTGCCGAGTACGATAACGCCGAATGGATCCATTTTTAAACGGCCAGCCAGTAATACGCCAGAGATAGCGAAAACAGCGGTACCGAACAAATCGATCATATAAAGCAGCATGGAGTCCATGTTACTTAGTACCTTTAAATAGTGTGAGAAAAAATGGGCGGAAATTGTACGGTATTTGCCACGAAATCGTTAGCGTTTTTGACGAACGCTTTTAAAGTGCTCACACACTTCCTTGATCGCGTTCAATGTGCGTGGTGTCGGACGGTTAATCCAATCAGAGTTTAGGGACCAGATGTGTTTGTTTTTAAGAGCAAGAAGCTCATTACTCCACTCAGCCCACATACCATCGTTACTCATTGCGTGACGAGAAGTAAAAATAACCTCTGGCTGGCGAGTAATGACTTGCTCGATGCTAACTTGAGGATAAGGCGCGCTAGATGTGGCGAAAATGTTCTCACCACCGCAAAAAGTAAAGACTTCACTTGGCCAGTTCTTTCCGGCGACAGTGATGATAGGCTTTTCACTCAACTGATAAAAGTAACGAACTTTCTCGTTCGTGTTGTACTGTTCTTTTAGTGTACTCAGCTGCGTTCTAAAATCTTCAGCGGCCTTTTTTCCTACTTGTGGAGTTTCGCTGTATTGGCTGAGTTGCTCGATATTATTGGCTATATCTTCTAATGAACCTGTATTGGAGTAATAGATAGGAACACCGAACTGTTTAATTTTCTCCAACTCTTTAGCTGGGTTTCCGGCTGGCCAAGCAATCACTAAGTCCGGTTGAAGAGCAATAATGCGCTCTAATTTAATTCCTTGATAATTTGAGACTCTTTCTAGCTGCTTTGCCTGTTCTGGATAATCGCTCATTTCGCTGACAGCAACAAGCTGGTCTCCTAGCCCTGCTGCAAAGGCAATTTCGGTGGCATGTGGAGCTAAACTTATAATGCGTTGAGCGGGTTGAGCGAAGGTCGCTGTCGAAACAAACAGCGTTAATGCGAAGCATAATTTATTCATCATAATCCTTGATAAATTATTCCTAAAAGCAAACTTTGGATTGCGATCCAAGCCAGGACGCGCCAAACGAGCAGCGTATGTATTTGTGAAAGGTGAATAGCCGATGGCGCTATGCGCCCACCGATTTTTGCGCGCTCTGCACGCACACCTTGATAGATAGCAGGGCCGCATAAAGACAGTTGTAGTTTGTGTCCGATAGTACATAACACCCAGCTAGGTCCTGGTAAGGGCCAAGACTTCGCTTGCTGTTGTATTCCAGAGAGCACATTACTTGTATTCTTTCCGGCAGCTAAAAGTATGGCAAAGAGACGAAGTGGAATAATATCCAGAGTAGCAACCAGTTGAATCACAGGTTTACCAAAGGGCAAATATTGGCGTCGGCTAGGGGACCACACTCGCGCTAATTCTGTTGTGAGTCGATACATTAACGCACCAATGCCACCTGTTAGTGCGTACCAAAATAGCACACCGATCACGTTGCGGCTGTATCCCATAATCAGTGTTTCTGAGCCAGCTTTACCTATGCCAACGATCGAGAGGTTACCAGTGTCGCGATTAAGATATGGTTGCAGTAATGCTCGACATTGGGCTTTGTCTTCCGAAGAGATACTTGTGACGAGCTGTTTCGTTAACGTTTCGCTGTTACGCCAGTCTAGCGCAAGGATCAATAGAACCAGTTCATATAAAGGGATTTGCCAAACAAGTGGCTTTACTGCAATCAGTAATATCAAGCAAGGAAACAGCATCAAGCCTAATGCAAGACTGCCTGAGATTACACTCTGTGAGTAATTGTGATTATTGTTCACTTTGTTAGCTAGCTGCTCTGCTAGCTTTCGCCATAAAGTGATGGGGTGCGCTGAATTGGGGATTGGCACTAGAAGGTGCAAGATCAGTGCGCCCCACATTATAAGGAGCGCACCGTTGGCATAAAATGACTGAAAAACTTCTTCCATGAATGAGTCGTTTACTTAATGAGTTCCAGCATTTTGAATACCATTTCGGAAGAGCTTTTTGCTGCTAGAGGTAGGAACTCATCAAAGCTCATTGGTGATTCTTTATCAGCGACATCAGAGATTGCACGCACAACAACAAACGGCGTGTTGAATTGGTGACAAGTTTGAGCGATAGCAGATGCTTCCATTTCTACAGCGATAACTGACGGGAAGTGTTTACGAATAAACTCTTGACGCTCAGCAGTACAAACAAACGCATCGCCAGTACAAATTAGGCCGCGAACCGCATGAGTGTTTTCCATTTGTGCTAGGGCTTTTTCGGCTAAGTCCATTAGCTTGTCATCCGCTTTGAATGCAGCTGGTTGACCGGCCATTTGGCCAATTGCATAACCAAAAGCGGTTACGTCTGCATCGTGATGACGAACTTCTGTAGAGATAACTACATCGCCAAGGTTTAAGCTTGAATCGAAACCGCCAGCAGAGCCTGTGTTAATCACAACGTCTGGTTGGTATTCATCAAGAAGGATTGTCGTGCCCACTGCCGCTGCAACTTTACCGATGCCCGATTGTAGTACGACGACTTCGACATCGTTAATTTGACCAGAGAAAAACGTACAACCCGCTTTATTTACAGTTTTGCAGTTTGTAATTGCTTGCTTCAGGATGGTCACTTCTTGTTCCATCGCACCGATGATACCAACTTTCATAACACTCTCTTTAAGTAAATATTTTAGTTGGCCGAGAGTATAGCACTCCCCGTTGGCAGTTTTCTATTTGATGAGCTTAGCTTGAGTGAGCTTTTCTCGTAATTGATCGGCGCGCTTTCTGTTTACGCCAAAGTCAGAGTAGCCCACACGAGATTCCGAGCGCACAATCAGTTGGTCTCCTGCTATTTTTAGTTCGAGGTCATCCACGAAGCGCATGATTTTAGATGTGCACTCGATACGAAGGTAGTTGCTTTCTTTCACCGCGGTTTTCGCGCCTGGCAGTTCAAGCGCAACTTGCTCAATAGCGTCGATGTTCGCTGAATCCACTAAGATGAATGGCGTTAGGTTGTATTTTTCTCGCGTGTCTTGGGTGGAGACGCAGTTTGGTTTGTCACCACAAGGTGATTGAGAACGATCCGTCATGGTTTTGACTCCTTGGCTACAAGCGGTTAAGCCGAGCAAAGTAATGGAAAGGAGAGCGGCTTTTTTCATTGGTTTTATCCCTTATCATAGGAATTTAATTATATGTAATAAAAGAAAAAAGGATCCAATAGTAGGATCCTTTTTGAGACGTTAACAGTGATTAAACTTCGAGGTAATCGAGAATGCCTTCTGCCGCTTTTCGTCCTTCATCAATTGCGGTTACGACAAGATCAGAACCTCGTACCGCATCGCCACCCGCGAAGATCTTTTCGTTGCTGGTCTGGAACTGGAACTCTTGCTTCGCTGGGGCTTTGATACGACCCCATTGATCCAAATCGACATCAAACGGTGCTAACCAGTCCATTTTGTGCGGCTGGAAACCAAACGCCATGATAACAACGTCTGCTGGTAGAACGTGCTCGCTGCCTTCAACGGGCTCTGGACGTCGGCGACCCGCTTCATCAGGTTCACCAAGTGCGGTTTTCACCACTTTGACCCCCGAGACTTTGCCTGACGCATCCACTTCCACTCCCAAAGGCTGAAGGTTGAACATGAACTTCACGCCTTCTTCCTTTGCGTTTTTTACCTCGCGACGAGAGCCTGGCATGTTGGCCTCATCACGACGATAAGCACAAACTACGTTGGAGGCACCTTGGCGAATTGAGGTACGAACGCAGTCCATTGCTGTATCACCACCACCCAGTACGACGACTTTCTTTCCTGCCATATCGATAAAGGGTTGGTTACTCTCAAGATCCATGACTTTGTAGGTGTTCGAAACTAAAAATGGCAGCGCGTCATACACACCCGGCGCATCTTCATTATCTAGACCTGCACGCATGTATTTATAGGTGCCAACGCCCAAGAAAACAGCATCGTATTCATCAAGCAGCTCTTGCATTTGGACATCTTTGCCTACTTCCATGTTCATGCGGAACTCGACGCCCATTTCAGTGAACACACGGCGGCGGTTTTCCATCACGCCTTTTTCAAGCTTGAAGGAAGGAATACCGAAGGTCAGAAGGCCTCCAATTTCAGGGTAGCGGTCAAACACGACTGGCTTAACGCCATTGCGCACTAGGATATCCGCGGCAGCCAAGCCAGCTGGGCCAGCTCCAATGATTGCAACCTTTTTATCGGTCCACTCCACCTTGGACATATCTGGCTTCCAGCCCATTTCAAACGCTTTGTCGGTAATGTACTTTTCTATGTTACCGATGGTGACGGCACCAAAGTCATCATTAAGCGTGCATGAACCTTCACATAGGCGGTCTTGAGGGCAAACGCGCCCACATACTTCCGGTAGGCTATTGGTTTGATGCGATAGTTCAACCGCTTCAAGAATACGACCTTCATTGGCAAGTTTTAACCATTGAGGGATGTAGTTGTGGACTGGGCATTTCCATTCACAATATGGGTTGCCACAATCTAAGCAGCGATCCGCTTGTGCAGTCGCCTGTTGTTTAGTGAACGGTTCATAGATTTCAACGAACTCGATCTTACGAACTTTTATAGGCTTTTTCGCAGGATCTACACGCTGCACATCGATAAATTGATAAACGTTCTGGCTCATGATTCAAACATCCTCCATGATTACTGTGCTTGAACACGCAGCTCTGCGACACTGCGGCTCTGGTGACCAAGTAGCGTGCGAAGATCTGCCGCTTGTGGTTTCACCAAATAGAACTTTGGAATCCATTCATCAAAGTTCGCCAAAATATTTTCTGCATGACTCGACCCTGTTTCTTCAAGGTGTTCCGCAATTAGGCCACGCAAATGTTCTTGGTGGATGTAAAGATCGGACAATGAGATGGCTTCGACAGACTCAGTATTAACTCGACCTTCAAAGCTTTGGTTCTCATCCAGAACATAGGCAAAGCCTCCAGTCATACCCGCGCCAAAGTTCACACCTGTCGCACCAAGAATGGCAACAATACCGCCAGTCATGTACTCACAAGCGTTATCGCCAGCACCTTCAATGACGGCTATCGTACCTGAGTTTCGTACGCCGAAACGCTCACCTGCTTTACCGGCTGCAAATAGTTTACCGCCGGTCGCGCCGTACAGGCAGGTGTTACCAATGATAGTTGCTTCATTGCATTTAAATGCGGTGCCAAGGTGAGGTTTGATAACCACTTTACCACCCGCCATGCCTTTGCCCACGTAGTCGTTCGCATCGCCCGTGAGGTAAAGCTCTACACCACCTGCGTTCCAAACACCAAAGGACTGACCTGCGGTGCCGTCAAGATAGATTTTGATAGGGGAAGCCGCCAACCCTTGGTTGCCATAGCGTTTTGCTATTTCGCCAGATAAGCGTGCACCAACAGAACGATCAGTGTTGATGACATTGTAGAAGAAACTTGCCGATTGACTGTTTTCGACCGCATGCATGGCATCATCAACAATCTTTTGGTTGAGTTCAGCTTTATCAAACGGTTTGTTTGGCTCTGTCCAAAATAGCGGATGACCCTCAGGTGATACTGGAGCTTCTAGAATATTGGATAGATCCAGCTTGGTCTGTTTCGCTGTAAATCCCTCTACTGCCTCAAGTAAATCGGTACGACCAATCAAGTCCGTCAGCTTTTCAACGCCAAGTTCTGCGAGTAATCCGCGCACTTCGTCTGCGAGGCCGATGAAGTAATTCATCACCATTTCTGGTAGACCTTTGAAGTATTCTTTACGCAGTGTCTCGTCTTGAGTCGCAACCCCAGTTGCACAGTTGTTGAGGTGACAAATTCGTAGGAACTTACAACCCATAGCGACCATTGGCGCAGTACCAAAACCGAAGCTTTCTGCACCTAAAATTGCGGCTTTAACTACGTCTAAACCAGTCTTTAGACCACCGTCTACCTGTAAGCGGATCTTATGACGCAGACCATTAGCAACCAGAGCTTGTTGTGTCTCTGCCAACCCCAACTCCCAAGGGCTACCAGCGTATTTTACCGAAGTTAATGGGCTTGCTGCAGTACCACCGTCGTAACCCGAAATGGTAATAAGATCAGCGTAAGCCTTGGCTACACCCGTTGCGATGGTGCCGACACCTGGCTCGGAGACGAGTTTTACCGAAACCAGCGCATTCGGGTTGACTTGTTTTAGGTCGAAGATCAGCTGGGCCAAATCTTCAATCGAATAGATATCGTGGTGCGGAGGAGGGGAGATCAGAGTCACGCCTTGTACCGAATAACGCAGTTTTGCGATTTCTGCGGTGACTTTGTGTCCTGGTAGCTGTCCACCTTCACCCGGTTTCGCACCTTGTGCCACCTTGATTTGCAGTACATCCGCATTAGTCAGGTAATGAGGCGTTACACCAAATCGGCCAGAAGCAATCTGTTTGATACGTGAGTTACGCTCAGTACCGAAGCGGCGAGGATCTTCACCGCCTTCACCCGAGTTAGAGTAACCACCAAGACGGTTC
Source organism: Vibrio sp. 811 (assembly GCF_033339195.1). Classification (NCBI taxonomy): domain Bacteria; kingdom Pseudomonadati; phylum Pseudomonadota; class Gammaproteobacteria; order Vibrionales; family Vibrionaceae; genus Vibrio; species Vibrio sp. 811. The sequence goes on along the minus strand of NZ_JAWOUB010000004.1, from coordinate 93,022 downwards.
ATCGCCGTTGCAAGTGCTTCATGCGCTTCTGGGCTAAGTGCGCCAATGGACATTGCCGCAGAGTCAAAGCGTTTGAACAGTTCAGTGCGTGGTTCTATTTGCTCAAGTGGCAGCGGTGAGTCTGATTTTCTCAGCGACATTAAGTCACGCAGCATGGCTACAGGGCGTTGATTTACCTGCTTAGCAAAGCTCTGATAGTCGTTACTTTCGCCAGATTTAACGGCCTGTTGCAGCGTGCCGACAACATCCGGGTTGTAAGCATGATACTCACCTCCATGGACGTACTTTAACAAGCCGCCATGATCAATCGATTTGCGTTTCGCCCATGCTTTACGAGATAAGTTTGTAAGATCTTGCTGGAAGTCTTCAAAATTCGCGCCTTCAATTCGAGTTGTGACGCCTTTAAAACACAGATCGACCACATTTTGGCTCAAGCCAACTGCTTCAAATAGTTGTGAGCAGCGGTAAGAGGCGATGGTTGAGATCCCCATTTTCGACATGATCTTGTACAGGCCTTTGTTGATGCCGTATTGGTAGTTTTGCATCACATCGCGGTAGTCTTTCTCTAGTGCTTTATCATCAATCAGTTTACCTAACGCTTCATAAGCAAGGTATGGGTAAACCGCAGTAGCACCAAAGCCAAGCAAGACAGCAAATTGGTGTGGGTCACGAGCTGTTGCGGTCTCAACAACAATGTTGGCATCACAACGTAAGTTGGCATCGATCAAGCGAGTTTGAACCGCACCGACCGCCATTGCTGCAGGAATTGGCAGCTTGCCTTTGACTAAAGCGCGATCTGAAAGCATGACTAGAACCGTGCCTTCACGCACCACTTGTTCTGCTTGCTCACACAGATCATCAATGGCTTGTTTGAGATCTTTCTGTTGTGGATCGTAGTTGATATCGAGAATGGTATTACGGTAATGATCGTCACTCAGCTCTAGTAGTTGCTGCATGTCTGAATAGAGCAGTACTGGAGAATCAAAGGTTACACGATGCGCGTGGCCATCGGTTTCACAGAAGACGTTCATCTCCTGGCCGATGCTGGTCGCCAGCGACATGACGTGTTTCTCACGCAGTGGATCGATTGGTGGGTTGGTGACCTGCGCGAACTTCTGACGGAAGTAATCAGTCACCAAGCGCTCTTTCGAAGAAAGAACCGCCATCGGGGTGTCATCACCCATCGAACCGACGGCTTCTTGCCCCATATCACCGAGGACACGCAATACTTGATCGACTTCTTCATTGCTCATAGCAAACTGCTTTTGATAAGTCTTAAGCAAGTCTTCATCAAAGCTGCGCTCACCTACTTGATCTTCAGGCAGCTGAGAGAACGGTGTTAGTTTGCGAACGTTGTTCTCCATCCATTCGCGATAAGGGTGACGAGATTTCAGGTCATTATCGATCTCGCTAGATTGCCAAAGCTTACCTTTACGAGTGTCGATGACGAGCAATTCCCCCGGACCTACACGACCTTTTTTGGCAACTTCATCTGGGGCGTAATTCCAAATCCCTACCTCAGACGCCAGAGTGATCAACTTGTCTTTGGTAATTACATAACGCGCAGGACGTAGACCGTTTCGGTCTAGGTTACAAGCAGCATAACGACCATCGGACAGTACGATACCTGCTGGGCCATCCCATGGTTCCATGTGTTTGGAGTTGAAATCGTAAAACGCACGCAAATCCGGATCCATGTCAGGGTGGTTTTGCCATGCTGGCGGCACAAGCATACGCATGGCACGGAAGATATCCATGCCGCCAGCTAAAAAGAGATCTAGCATATTATCTAGGCTAGACGAGTCTGAGCCTGTCTCGTTCACAAACGGTGCTGCAGTTTGTAGGTCAGGCAGCAGTGGTGACGAGAACTTGTAAGCACGAGCGCGTGCCCATTGTCGGTTACCTTCAATGGTATTGATCTCACCATTATGAGCAAGGTAGCGGAACGGTTGAGCTAATGGCCAACGCGGTTGAGTGTTGGTAGAAAAACGCTGGTGGAACAGACAGATAGCAGATTCCATACGTAGATCGGCAAGATCAAGATAAAAGCGCGGTAAGTCCGCAGGCATGCATAGGCCTTTGTACACCAAAACTTGAGTCGATAAGCTACAGATGTAGAAATCCGGATCTTCGGTGATTTGTTTCTCGATGCGACGGCGTGCGATGTAGAGACGACGTTCAATGTCGCGTTCGCGCCAACCTGCCGGTGCAGAGATAAAGACTTGCTGAATATTTGGAAGCGAGTTGGCCGCAATTGGACCGAGTACTTCTGAATTAGTTGGTACTTCACGCCAACCAGCCACAGTTAGCGTCTCTTGCGCCAGTTCTTTGTTGACGATGTCTTTAGCGAGTTGAGCTTTGACTGGATCTTGGTTGAAGAAAATCATCCCTACGGCGTATTGCTTGCCAAGGTTGAAACCATTTTCTTCGGCAATAAGACGTAAATAGGAATCGGGCTTTTGTAATAGAAGACCACAACCATCACCAGTTTTACCATCGGCGGCGATACCACCACGGTGAGTCATGCGGTCAAGTGCAGAAATTGCTGTACGTACCAGCTTGTGGCTTTGTTCGCCTTCCATATGCGCGATCAAGCCAAATCCACAGTTGTCTTTCTCAAGACTTGGATCATAAAGAGCCATTGCAATTCTCCCTTTGCTTATCCGTCATCCCGACAGATATATCAACACTGCTTACGTTGATATCGATGACTAACTATGCGTCATCTTTATAGCTTTATGTATAATTATTCAGTAAAAATTGTGAAATATTTAACATTTTTTGAGTGTTTTATTTTCATCAACTTCACAAGCTATAGCTTATTGTAAAAAAGGTCAAGTTATTAGTGGATCATCACGTGAATATACGATTTACCATTTAATAAGCTAAAATAGTTTAATAATTTCAAATAGATAGAAAATTGATTGTTACAAAAAAGTAACATTTGATTCTGTGAGAGATAAAAAAGACCAGCATAAAATGCTGGTCAAAATAGAAAGATTGGAAGGAATTGTTTTCTTTCTTCACCGATAGCCATCGATATTGCTGATGGCTATTAGGCAATTGAAAGAGCGAAGCATGACTGCTTCGTTAAGCAGAAAGCATCAGTGAATCTGCTTTTGCTTCTAGGTTTGTGCCACCCATTAGGTAATCATCGATAGCACGGGCACATTCGCGGCCTTCATTGATACAACGAACCACCAAAGATTGGCCTGTTCGCATATCACCAGCAGCAAATACACCTTCTTGGTTTGTAGCAAAACCTTGAGTTGCTACGTTACCACGATCATCTAGCGCGATATCCAGTTGAGCAAGTACGCCCGTTGGTTCAGGATGAAGGAAGCCCATCGCTAGGAATGCCATATCACATGGAATCACCCGCTCGCTGCCTTCAACTTCTTTAAAGCCTGGACGCTCGCCAGGTTTCGCCTCTTCCCAAACGATATCAGCCAAACGAAGACCAGTAACTTCACCTTTGTCGTTACCGATGAACTCTTTAGTTAGGATGTTCCAGTGACGATCAACGCCTTCTTCATGAGATGTCGAAGTACGTAGGATCATCGGGTACTGTGGCCAAGGCATATTGGCAGGACGCTTTTCTGGTGGAATCGGCATGATTTCCACTTGAGTTACACTTGCTGCGCCGTGACGGTTTGACGTACCTACACAGTCTGAACCGGTATCACCACCACCAATGACAACCACATGTTTACCTTTTGCGTGAATCTCTTCCGTTTTCAGGTCCATGTTATTTGCACGGCGGTTGTTTTGACCTAGGAATTCCATTGCGAAGTGAACGCCTTTGAGCTCACGACCCGGAACTGGCAAATCACGTGGAACTGTTGAGCCTCCCGTCAGTAGAACCACATCGAACTCTTGACGCAATTGTTGAGCATTTACATCAACACCGACGTGTTGGTTTACTTTAAACTCAATGCCAGCTTCTGCCATTAGATTGATCTTGCGATCAATGACTTCCATGCTCAGTTTAAAGTCTGGGATACCAAAACGTAGCAGACCGCCGACTTTCTCGTCTCGCTCGAATACCGTCACAGTATGACCAGCGCTGTTTAACTGCTCAGCAGCCGCAAGGCCAGCAGGGCCCGAACCGATGATCGCAACGGTTTTGCCAGTTCGAGAGCGTGGTGTTTTTGGTTTGGCGTACCCTTCACGATACGCCGTTTCCACGATGGTTTTCTCGATATTACAGATAGTGATTGGATCTTGGTTGATACCAAGTACACAAGCACTTTCACATGGAGCAGGGCAAACACGACCAGTGAACTCTGGGAAGTTATTGGTTGAGCTTAGAATGTTCCATGCTTCTTCCCAGCTATCACGATAAACTGCATCGTTAAACTCTGGGATGATGTTACCGATAGGGCAGCCGTTATGACAAAACGGCACACCACAATCCATACAACGAGAAGCCTGAGTATTGATTTTGTCACCAAACTCCTCGTTCAGGACGAACTCTTTGTTGTTCTTGATGCGTTCAGCTGGGTCGATCTTCTGTGGTAGTTCACGACCATGCTCTAAAAATCCAGTAGGCTTACCCATTATACGGCCTCCACTTGAGTTTCGTTTCCTTGAGACTGTGCTTCAGCTTTACGCTTTTGAAGAACCGCTTTGTAGTCACGCGGCATTACCTTAACCATAGAGGCTAGGCTTGCTTCAAAGTTGTCTAGGAAAGACTGAGCGACTTCACTTCCTGTGAATTGAACATGCTTAGTTAGCATGTCGAGTAATAGATCTCTGTCTTCTTGCTCGATTGGATCTAGGTCTACTAACTCTGGGTTCAGTTTTGACTCAAAGTCACCTGATTTATCCCATATGTAAGCCACGCCACCACTCATACCTGCGGCAAAGTTACGACCTGTTGACCCAAGGATGATGGCTGCACCGCCAGTCATGTATTCACAACCGTGGTCACCGACGCCTTCTACTACGACTTTCGCGCCTGAGTTACGAACACAGAAACGTTCACCAGCCATACCACGAATGAAAGACTCACCCGAAGTTGCACCGTAGAAGCACACGTTACCAACCACGATGTTGTCTTCCGCGACAATGCTTGATTTCGCATCTGGATAAAGTACTAAAGTACCGCCGGATAAGCCTTTACCCCAGTAGTCGTTCGCGTCGCCTTCCACTTCGAACTTCACGCCCTTAGCTAGGAATGCGCCGAATGACTGACCTGCAGAACCTTTGAACTTCACGTTCATTGGCTGAGGTAGACCTGCATCTTTGTACACTTTCGAGATTTCGTTCGACAACATGGTACCTGCAGAGCGGTCCGTGTTGACGATAGGGAACTCGGCATTCACCGCTTCGCCTTTCTCGAGTGCAGGAATCGCTGCTTGAATCAGCTTACGGTCTAGCACTTCTTCTAGGTTGTGGTTCTGTTGAGCTTGGTTGAATACACCATCAGCTTCACGTGGTTGCTCAACGTGGAGAACAGGAGACAGATCTAGGTTCTTGTATTTCCAGTGAGAAATGTCTTGGCGGATCTTCAGTTTCTGACCTTGACCGACCATTTCATCGATAGTGCGGAAGCCAAGCTCAGCCATGATTTCACGTAGACCTTGTGCCATGTATTGGAAGAAGGTAACGACGTCTTCTACGCGGCCATCAAAGCGCTCGCGAAGCGTCTTGTTCTGAGTCGCGATACCAACAGGACAAGTGTTCTTATGACACTTACGCATCATGATACAACCTTCAACCACTAATGCTGCGGTTGCTACGCCCCATTCTTCTGCACCAAGTAGTGTTGCCACTGCAAGGTCGCGAGGTGTCTTCATCTGACCATCTGCTTGAACCACGATACGGTTACGTAGACCGTTCTTCAGTAGCGTTTGGTGCGTTTCTGCCAAGCCAAGTTCCCAAGGAAGACCGGTATGGCGGATTGAAGACATTGGTGATGCACCTGTACCGCCGTCGAAACCTGCGATTAGTACAACGTCCGCTTTCGCTTTCGCTACACCAGAAGCGATCGTACCTACGCCTGCTTCTGATACCAGCTTCACGTTTACACGGCCTGCGCGGTTCGCGTTCTTCAAGTCGTAGATAAGCTGAGCCAAATCTTCGATTGAGTAGATATCGTGGTGTGGTGGTGGAGAGATAAGGCCAACGCCCGGAGTCGAGTGACGCGTTGCACCGATCCAGTCATCTACTTTATCGCCTGGTAGCTGACCACCTTCACCTGGCTTCGCACCTTGAGCCATTTTGATTTGCAGCTCTTCAGCGTTAGTTAGGTAGTAAGAGGTTACGCCGAAACGACCTGAAGCCACCTGCTTGATTGCTGAGCGTTCCCAGTCGCCGTTTTCTTTGCGTTCGAAACGCATTGGGTCTTCACCACCTTCACCGGAGTTCGATTTCGCGCCAAGACGGTTCATCGCAACAGCTAGTGTGGAGTGTGCTTCGTAAGAAATAGAACCGAATGACATAGCGCCCGTCGCGAAGCGTTTCACGATGCTTTCAATTGGTTCGACTTCGTCGATAGAGATAGAACCTGCTGGGTTCTTAATGAATTCTAGCTGGCTACGCAGAGTTACTGCGTTGTCACCTTGTTTATCTACGGCTGTCGCGTACTGCTTGAACTGATCGTAGTTCTTGTTGCGCGTAGACTCTTGCAGTAGAGAAATGGTTTCTGGGTTGAATAGGTGCTTCTCACCACGCTGTTTCCATTGGTAAACACCACCAACATCCAGCATTTGAATTGGGATTTCGCGTTGTGGGTAACCGATGCGGTGACGGATCAGCACTTCTTTGGCGATATCATCAAGGGTTAGACCTTGGATACGAGAAACTGTACCTGTGAAGTATTTGTCTACCACGGATTTGTGGATGCCCAAGGCTTCGAAGATTTGCGCACCATGGTACGACTGTAGCGTTGAGATACCCATCTTCGAGAAGATCTTCAGAAGACCGCCATTGATCGCTTTACGGTAGTTGTTGAACAGATCACGAGGGTTCGCTTCTGGATCCAACTTCTTCGTACGTTGAAGTTCAATGATGGTTTCAATCACTAGGTAAGGGTTAACCGCATTCGCACCGTAACCAAGTAGCGTTGCAAAGTGGTGCGTTTCACGCGCGTCACCAGTTTCAACCACGATGTCACACTTCGCACGTAGACCTTTACGGATCAAGTGGTGGTGTACTGCGCCAACTGCCAGCATTGCTGGGATCGCCGCGTGGTTTGAATTCACTGCACGGTCAGTGAGTAGGATGATTGAGTAACCATCGATAACCGCGTCTTCTGCGTATTGGCAGATACGTTTTAGTGCACGCTCAAGCTTGCCTTGATCTTCATTGGCTTGGAACACGATATCCAACGTTTTCGCTTGTAGGTGCTCGTTATCGATCGCACGCAGTTTTTCAAGCTCAGAGTTGGCTAGAACAGGCGATTCCAATTCTACTTTCTGACAGTGAAGTGGTGTTTCAGTCAGAAGGTTTTGGTCTTTACCCAAGTAAGTGTTCAGCGACATAACCATGCGCTCACGGATCGGGTCGATCGGTGGGTTGGTTACCTGTGCGAACAGCTGCTTGAAGTAGTTAGAGAGATGTTGAGACTGATGAGATAGAACCGCAAGAGGCCAGTCGGCACCCATTGCTGATAATGGTTCTTTCGCGTCATTCGCCATTGGAACGATGATTTCGTTCACTTCTTCAGTGCTTACGCCAAACGCTTGTTGGCGGTGTAGAAGGTGTTCTGGCTTAGGTTGGCTGAACTGGTTGCTCGCATCTGGCAGCTTCTTCAAGCTCAGTAGGTTTTCTTCTACCCACTTCTCGTAAGGCTGCGCTGTTGCAATGGTGTCTTTCACTTCTTCATCGGAGATGATGCGACCTTGCTCTAGGTCTGCAACGAAGATACGACCTGGTTGTAGGCGACCACGGAACTCAACGTTTTCTGGTTCTATATCCACAACACCAGATTCAGATGCCATCACTAGGAAGTTATCTTTGGTCACTGTGTAGCGAGAAGGGCGCAAACCGTTACGGTCTAGTGTCGCACCAACTTGAACACCATCAGTAAAACATACGGAAGCCGGGCCATCCCATGGTTCCATGATGTTCGCATGGTACTGATAGAACGCGCGACGCTTAGGATCCATGTTTTTGTTTTCTTGCCATGCTTCCGGAATCATCATCATCAATGCGTGTGGCAGGCTGCGACCAGACAGAACTAGGAGCTCAAGCGCCATATCGAAGTTAGATGAATCCGAGCTGCCTTCCTGACAGATTGGAAGAAGCATGTCGATTTCAGCCTGAGTAAACAGGTCTGATTCTAGGATTGCTTCACGGGCTTTCATCCAGTTCAAGTTACCGCGAACTGTATTGATTTCACCGTTGTGGGCAATGTAACGGAAAGGCTGTGCAAGACGCCATTTCGGGAAGGTATTGGTAGAGAAACGAGAGTGTACCAGTGCCAGTGCAGTCACCATGGTCGGGTTTTGTAGATCAAGGAAGTACTGAGGTACTTGCTCGGTCGTTAACTGACCTTTGTACACCAATGTCTTGTAAGACATGGAGTTAATGTAGAAGTCGTCACCAATGTTCGAAACGCTTTCTAGGCAAACACGTACAGTATAGTTACGAAGTACGTACAGTTTGCGTTCTAGTTCTTCAGGTGTGATGCCAGGGCCACCAGAGATAAACACATGCTCAAACTGAGGCTCTGTGCTTAGTGGGTCTGCACCGATCATTGAGTTATCGGTTGGTAAAACGCGGTAGCCGATAACTTCAAGATCTAGACGCTGTGCATTACGTTCTAGAATGTCACGGCATTGCTCGCGTTTGTATTCGTCTTTCGGGAAAAGAACGACACCAACACCATACCTTTCAAACGAAGGCAGTTTAATGCCTAGCTTAACGGCTTCTTCTAATAGGAATTCATGAGGTTTTTGTAGCAAGATACCCGCACCGTCACCGCTGCATGGGTCACAACCTTGACCACCACGGTGTTCCATGCGAGCCAGCATATCCAATGCTTGAGTCACTACTTCATGAGATTTACGGTTTTTAAGGTGAGCAACAAAACCGATACCACAAGCGTCATGCTCCAGTTCCGGAGTGTACAGACCCTGTGGATTTTGCTCTCTATCTACCATAGATACATCCTTCCAGTTCAATGTCGACGCAAAAGTACCAGGCAGCAAATACTACCTAGACTATTGATTACGTCTTGTCCTTTATATTTATTATCGCCACCGATCTAGGTTGACCGGTCTTGATTCCTTTCCGTATCTCGCAGGAAAAGTTTTGCGAGAAAAACAATCCTTGGTGGTATCCCTTTATTTATTATCACTATCTAGTGATTTATATAGGTAGGAGTGGGATAACACCGACAAATCCCGCAGTGTGCTTTGTAATAAAAGTCACAAAAATAACGGGGTTGTGTAAGCATCCTACAATTTTGTCACTTCAGAATGCAATGAAAAAGTCGGCGTTGTGCCCCAATTTTTCGTTTAATTATGCATTTTTAGTTTAACATTTACGCAACATGAACGATTTTTGTCTTTAATTATGCAAGTTTATTGATTTTGACCCGCATGATGGGTGTTTGAATTGATTAATATTGTGTGTTTTTTCTTGCAGGGATGTAATTTATTTACACAGATCGTAGTGAGATTGATTACGATTTATTGTTGGTGAGAATTTATGCAGTTACATGAGTTGGTCAATACAATCGGCCAAGATCTTCAGCGTCGATACGGTGAAAAGGTTCATAAGTTAACATTGCACGGTGGATTTAGTTGCCCTAACCGCGATGGCACGATTGGGCGGGGAGGATGTACATTTTGCAATGTGGCTTCGTTTGCAGATGAAGAAGTCCAGATAAAAAGCATTCACGAACAGTTAAAAGATCGCGCAGGTGAAATTCACAGAGCGAAGAAATATCTCGCTTATTTTCAGGCCTACACCAGTACCTATGCCGAGGTACAAGTTCTCAAAAACATGTATGAGGAAGCACTAAAGGCTGCAGACATGGTTGGTCTTTGTGTGGGGACGCGTCCTGATTGCGTCCCTGATGCGGTATTGGATTTACTGTCGGGCTATGTACAGCAAGGTTATGAAATTTGGCTAGAACTAGGTCTTCAAACCGCCAACAATGACACCCTAAAACGTATCAATCGTGGTCATGACTTTGAGTGTTATGCCGAAATCACTAAGCGTGCGCGAACACTTGGAATCAAGGTTTGTACTCACTTAATTGTGGGTTTACCCAAAGAAACCCGCGCCGAAAATATTGAAACGCTGCAAAAAGTGTTGGCCGTGGGAACGGATGGCATCAAGTTACATGGCTTGCATATTGTCGAAGGTAGCACCATGGCGAAAGCTTGGCGTGCTGGAAAGCTAGAAGCCCCTGAATTAGAAGAATATGTTGCGATCGCCAGTGAAATGATTCGTATGACACCACCAGATGTGATTTATCATCGCGTTTCATCAGCAGCCAGGAGGCCCACGTTATTATCGCCTCTGTGGTGTGAAAACCGTTGGCTAGCGATGACGGAAATTGGTCGAGATCTCAGTGCTCATGGTGCTCAAGGGAGTCTTACGGGTAATACCTTTATCTATACTAAACCGGAATTAATAGCAGATCGCTCAATAAATAACTGATATATTTTAACCAGTGTTCTTTGAAGGTTTAAACGATGGATCAGTTACTCAATTGGCTTTGGGGTGGTCAAGGCGGTTATGGCTATGTCGTCTTGTTATTAATCGCAGGCGTGTGCGCGTTAGCACTGATCTATTTGCACTTTCAGACATCACTTAAGCAACTAGTAACGGATTCTCCCTATCCAGTCATAGTGGTGGACTCTAGCCATGCTCAGCTCTTGCTATCTAACCAGGCTGCGATGCAGTTATTAGGCATTCGCTCTTTGGGAACGGGGTATTTGTATCCTGCTTTATTCGATATTCATGAGCTTGAGCAGTTTCTCGATCGCTTCTCTAGTCGTCATTTTCGTCAGCAGGCTTTTGAGTGGCGACTATCTGATAGTGAATCTATTAAAGTGGAGCTGTCAGGCAGAAAGAGTTTATTACGCAATCATCGAGTTTGGATTCTTTATACTCAGCCATATCAAGCCACTCACCAAGAGCAGCAACAAGAACTTGCCCAATTAATCATCGCACGTTCGGCATTAGACTCACTTTCAGAGCTGATTTGTACCCAAGACCGCCAAGGCAATCTGTTAACGACCAATCGAGCATTTGATCAATTCTGGCAAGGGCGAAGGGAAGAAGCTTGCGCATCCAAGGCCTTGGGTAAGATAACCAGAAAAAGCGAACGTAAATGGACAACGGATCCACAAGGTCGAAGTTGCTTATTGGAAGTCAATCAAAACTCTCTTGTTTCGCCGAGTGGTGAGCTTATCGGTACGCTGTCTATTAGTCATGACGTGACTGAATGGCACAAGATGCAACAGAATCTGCGAGATGAAATGGAGCGTCGCAAAGATACGGAGGTGGCGCTAGCGCAAAGAGATACTATCTTACAAACGATTCTGGATGCCAGTCCGGACTCTATTGGTATTTTCAATGAGAACATGGTCTATCAAGCGTGTAATCAGCCTTTTGTTAAGGCGTTAGGCATTTCAAAAATTTCTGATTTGATAGGTAAGCGCCTCCAAGACGTGATTCCTAAAGAGATGTACGCGCGCTTAGCAGACAGTGACTTAGAAGCATTACGCCAGTTAGAGCCAGTTCGATACATAGATAAAGTCGTGAGTAGTGATGGTAAAAGTACGTGGTTTGATGTGGTGAAATCGCCTTTTAAAGATAAAGCATCAGGAACGAATGGTGTGCTGATCATGGCGCGTGATATTTCTGAGCGTTATCTTGCAGAACAAAAGTTGGAAAAAGCCAACCTAGAGTTAGAAAAATTGAGCTTTATGGATAGCTTAACTCAAGTATCGAACCGACGCCGTTTCGACGAACAACTGCAGGTATTGTGGTACCACCATGCTAGAGAAAAGCTGCCGCTCACCATCATGTTATGTGACATCGACTTTTTCAAAGATTACAACGACTGCTACGGTCACCAACAAGGTGATGAAGCGTTAGTCAGTGTCGCTACCGTGTTTACACAAGTCATCAATCGTTCTTCGGATTGTGTTGCGCGTTATGGTGGCGAGGAGTTTGGTTTTATATTGCCGAATACCACCACGGAAGGTGCGCGCAACGTAGCGCAGCGTATTCATGAGAAAATTCTACAGCTTGATATGGAACACGACAGTTCAGAAGCATCTGAACGCCTTACCGTCAGTATCGGTCTGGTCTCTTACATTCCTCAGCATGGTGATGAACCCGAAATGGGCATCGCTATGGCTGACAGTGCGTTATACCAAGCTAAAGCTGATGGACGTAATCGCACCTGTATTCACCCCAGTTCTTGCTAACGCTTTGTGACCGCTTGCTCTAAGTTGATAGCTGATTGTTTAAATCACCGTATTAAACACGTTAAACTTACAGAAGCCTGTGCGCTCGTTGGTTTATCTTTCTATCTCGTGTCACAAGCGCAGATCGCACCGTGTGTTTTTCACTAATCAAACAGACCTAAATTGCGTTAGGTCGAGTGCATTTACCTGTTTTTCATCATCGAATGGCGCTATCTAGCCACCACCATGGAGTAGTTAATGAAACCCATGAAAAATCTCGCCCAGTATTATGTCGACTTGCTAGTCAAACTGGGGATTGTTCGCTTCTCTATTTTGCTAGCCCTTGCGCTGGTGGCATTAGCTGTTGTGGTGCAGGTAGGGATTACTTTAGCTCTTAAAGGGCGAGTGGATGATATCGACATTGTCCGTTCGGTGTTTTTTGGTCTATTGATCACCCCTTGGGCGGTTTACTTCCTCTCTGTGGTTGTCGATCAACTAGAAGAGTCTCGCCAGCGTTTAACTAAGCTGGTGTCCAAACTGAAGGACATGCGTTCGCGAGATCAAGAGTTGAATTACCAACTTCAACAAAACATTGAAAAGCTTAACCAAGAAATTGAAGAGCGTATTAAAGCGGAAGAAGCGCGTGAAGAGGCGATGCAAGACCTCGAAAATGAGGTATTCCAACGCGAACGTACTCAATTAGAGTTGGCAGAACGTACTGCATTACTGCGTTCATTTATTGATGCCTCACCAGACTTAATTTACTACCGCAATGCGGATGGTGTTTTTTCTGGCTGTAACCGCGCGATGGAAGAGCTAACGGGCAAGAAAGAGCACCAGTTAGTCGGATTAAGCCCTTGGGATGTGTATAGCAAAGAAATCGCCGAGCATATCGTTGATACTGACCAAAAGGTTTTTGCCGATAATCAAGCAATTACTTACGAGCAATGGCTCGAATACCCAGATGGTCGCAAGCATTACTTTGAGCTGCGTAAAGTGCCATTTTACAGCAAAGATGGCCGCCACCTTGGTCTCGTTGGGTTCGGTCGTGATATCACTGAACGTAAGCGCCATGAAGAGTCGTTAGAGAAAGCAAGCCGCGACAAAACTACCTTCATCTCAACCATCAGTCATGAGCTGCGAACGCCGCTGAATGGCATTGTAGGCTTAAGTCGTATGCTTCTAGATAGTCCGTTGACAGAAGAGCAGCGTAAACACATGCAGACCATCAATGTGAGTGCGATTACTCTAGGTAACATCTTCAACGATATTATCGATATGGATAAATTTGATCGCCGTAAGTTAGAACTATTACCTGCGCCACTTAACTTCGAAGACTTCGTCGCAGAGATTGAGAGTATCTCAGCTCTGATGGCGGAACAAAAAGGGTTACGCTTTGACTTAGAACGTTTAAGCGACTTGCCAAAAGCAATTGAAGTGGATGCAACCCGTCTACGTCAGGTGATTTGGAACTTGGTCAGCAACGCAATGAAGTTCACCAAGGAAGGTGGCGTTGTGATGACAGTGAGCGCGGATGTCGAAGACGATTTTGCGACCATTATTATGGAAGTGGAAGACACAGGTATTGGTATCCCAGACGAAGAGCTAGATAAGATCTTTGCGATGTACTACCAAGTGAAATCAGGCAAGGACAACCTGCATGCGGTCGGTACAGGTATTGGTTTGGCGGTATCTAAGCAACTGATCAATATGATGGATGGTGACATTACGGTTACCAGTGAGGAAGGCTTTGGTAGCACTTTTACTGTATCGATCCACGTTCCGATTGTTGAACTAGCTGAGCCAGTCATTGATGCGAAACGCGACAATGTGCGCCTCAACATATTTATGGTCGAAGACATCGAGCTTAACGTAACTGTGGCTAAATCGTTACTAGAGAGCCTAGGGCACTCTGTCACCGTGGCAATGACGGGCCAAGAAGCGTTAGTGAACTTTGTGCCAGAAAAATACGACTTAGCGTTGTTGGATATCCAACTGCCTGATATGACGGGCTTTGATGTCGCCAATTATTACCGCAAGCATTATAACAATCTTCCTCCATTGGTCGCCTTAACTGCTAATGTAATGAAAGATCGTCGTGAATACTTAGATAACGGCATGGATGATGCGATCAGTAAGCCGCTGGCAGTGAATGCTATTCAGTCAGTGATTGATAAATTCTTCGCTCACCAGTTAGAACAACCTAAGGAAGTGGTGAGCGGTCCCGAAACAGTGGAAGAGCCAGTGCCTTCTCCTGTGATTGAGACACATTTGCTCGATATGGATATGTTAGAGTCTTACGTCGACATTGTTGGTGCAAAACCTGTCTACGACAGCATAAAAATGTTTGAAGATATGATGCCAGACTATATCGATGTCTTAGATTCGAACATGACAGCGAAAGATCAAGATGGGATTGTTTCTGAAGCGCATAAAATCAAAGGTGCTGCAGGTTCAATTGGCCTGAAACGTATCCAAAGTGTGGCGCAAAAAGCGCAATCGCCCGATATGCCTGCATGGTGGGAAAACATTTCAGACTGGGTTGAAGAGATCAAAAATGAATACCAAAACGATATTCAAGTCCTCAAAAGTTGGTTGGAACAAAGGAAATAACATGAAAAGAATCGCACCATTGGCGTTAGTCATGGCATTGATGGCAGGCTGTAGTTCCGTTCCAAATGTGAATTGGCAACAAAACAGTCAGATTACGATTAATGAGGTTAATGTTGAGCTCAAAAGTAATTTATGGGTGAACCTCATGCCGAATATTGGGGACGTGGAAGAGCAAAGTATTCAAGGTGCACTTTACCTCGAAGGAGATCAGTTACTTCCTGCAAATCTAACGGCAGAAGCTCTTATTATTAAACAGGGGCAAAAAGAGTGGTTGGTGGACAGTGCGTCTTTAGATACTCGAACGCACAGTGAAAGCCGATGGGAGGTGGCGTTCTCGTCTCACATTGATGTGAACACAGAAAAATCGGTTGATATCGCAGTGCTTCTAGACGATGCGGGTAAACAGCGTTGGTTAGTCGAAAAGTACGTGAAGATTAACAAGGTTTATTAACCGCAATGATGTTGCATTAGTCGTTAGACCTAAAACAAAAAGGGCTTGCTCAATGAGCAAGCCCTTCGGATATTAGCGGTTAAATCTAGTCTTCTAGATCGCCACAGAAGCGGTAACCTTCGCCGTGGATAGTGGCGATGATTTCTGGCGTGCCTGAAACAGACTCAAAGTGCTTACGGATACGACGAATCGTTACGTCTACAGTACGGTCGTGTGGCTTAAGTTCACGACCAGTCATCTTCTTAAGAAGATCTGCACGAGTTTGAATCTTACCCGGGTTCTCACAGAAGTGCAGTAGTGCGCGGAACTCAGAGCGAGGTAGCTTGTAGCTATCACCAGCAGGGCTTACTAGAGAGCGGCTGTTGATGTCTAGTACCCAACCGTTGAATTCATACTTTTCTACCGAGCGCTTCTCTTCTTGCACCGCGTTAGAGCTCATTGAGCGACTAAGTAGGTTACGTGCACGAATAGTTAGCTCACGTGGATTGAATGGTTTAGTGATGTAGTCATCTGCACCAATCTCAAGACCTAGGATCTTGTCTACTTCATTGTCACGGCCTGTCAGGAACATTAAAGCAATGTTCGCTTGCTCGCGTAATTCACGCGCTAGTAGAAGGCCATTCTTGCCTGGAAGATTAATGTCCATAATAACCAAGTTGACTGAGTTATCAGACAACACTTGGTGCATCTCTTCACCGTCACTGGCTTCAAAAACAGCGTATCCCTCTGCTTCAAAAATACTCTTAAGAGTGTTACGAGTTACTTGCTCATCTTCAACGATAAGAATCTGCGGGGTTTGCATTGGCGGTACCTAAATTTGTGACAAAATTGTGCTAATAGAATAAATTCTAGGCAAAAATATAACATACAGGTAATGTGATTTTGATAATAAATCAAGTTGATCAAAAAAACACTTCTTTCAGTTATCCGCCCTCCATGGAATTTTGCCAACTCACCAGTATCCAATGGCGACGTTTATTCTAAAGGGCTTGTTTACCTTTCATTTCCTGCTTTCAGTGGGGCCTGAAACGTAAACACCCTAAGATATTGAGCGGATTTTATATTGTTAACAGCATGCTAACAATGCTCAAATGTTAATTCCATTCAGTTTGTTGATTTATATCAATTGATGAAATGTAACTGTTATTAATCGTTTAAGACTTATGATAGAAAAAAGTAATACGAACATAGACGCATCGTTATGGAATGCTTATTCAGAATCTTTTTTCAGATTCGAAGCCGAGTGGCGTGTTTCAAACTATGCTGTGATAACCGCTTGGAACCCATACAGTAACTTGAGGTCCAAAGAAGAGAACAGCATAAACAATCACGCGTTAGAAAAACAGCTACAGCACGTTAATTACGCGCCTGTCACGGTAGGTGATAGCGCTTTTACATGGTATGAGGAAAGCTTTGCCGTCGAGTTGTCGCCAGAGGTAGCCGTTGAATTGGCGAATGACTTTCAACAAAACGCGATTTATTACGTCATTAATGACCAACTTTATCTTATTGCGTGCTCGCAGCCGAAAGTTTTTCATACGTTAGGCTCCATTAAGCCTCGACTCGTATAGAAGGTATAGAAAAGGATACTGCTCACTGAAGCATCGCTTGGGTGAGAAAATTCACGGAGGAAATATGAGAGACATTACACCCGATATTTGTGACCAATTTGAAGACCAAGTGAGCTTGCTTACTTTACCATTGCAGAACTTTGGTCAACGTAGCGCTTTTTACGGTGAAATCGTTACGGTGCGCTGCTATCACGATAACTCGAAAGTGCGTGAAGTACTGGGCGAAGATGGAACGGGTAAAGTATTGATTGTTGACGGGCATGGATCGTGTCAGAGAGCATTACTCGGCGATCAATTAGCGATACTCGGAATAGAAAATGGGTGGGAAGGCATCATTGTCTATGGTGCAATACGCGACGTAGCACAAATATCTCAAATGGACATTGGCGTTCAAGCTCTTGGCACCAACCCGTTTAAAACAGAGAAGCGTGGGATAGGAGAGGTAAACGTAACCTTAACGATGCAAAACCAAATCGTTCAACCTAAGCACTACGTTTACGCGGACTGGAACGGTGTATTGATTTCTAAGCAAAAGCTGGACTTCTAAAAACGAAAGCCTAGACCAACTTCAAAGCCTTGTTGCCAATCTTGGTAATCAAGAGTCGCGTGAAGATCCAGTTTATCGGTAATTTTTACGCGACTTGAGACTTCAGCCGCGAGGCTACTGTCGTCTTGGCGAATACCTTCCGCTGTCTCGTTCTTGTAAGAGCGAACTGTACTTTTCAGCGTGACACGATCATTAAAGTGATAGCTGATCCCACTCAAAAAACCACTTTGATTTTGGGTAGGAGAGTTATTGACTCGTGCACCGACATAAACGTCTACCGAATCAAAAAGTTCGTAAGCGTAACCCGTATCGATATTCCAAACATCAAAACTGTCAGACTGATAACTGTCGCTGGAAATGAATAGTTTATGAGGAGAAGGGGATGTTTTACCTGGAAGCGGCGGAAGCTCGTTTGCTAGACAAACACCAGGCACAAAAAACAGCAACAGAAAAAGCCATCTTTTCATGTTCACCACTCCTTGTGTCAACTTTTTTATTAGTATGCGCCCAAAGCTTCTCACTATTAAAGCATAGAATATGAAAGCTAGCTCACCTATTTTCTAAATAATTCGATCCTATGAACATAAGTCACAGTTAAGTTGTTGTTATGTGTCACAACCCTCTCGAATTATTTGATCGTACGTTTTATGGCAAAGATCAGACTAGTTATTAGATAAAAAACCGAACTGGTGATGATGGTTAAGTCCTTTACAAAAACTAACTGTAGATTTTCAAATGATCAATAATGTGTAATTAACTATAAATATCAATGGCATTGATTAGCAGAAATCTCTGAAAGATGGAAAAACAAACAATTTTTTGTTGACTATGTATCAGAAACTCGGTAAACGTAGAGTTAAGCAAACACAATTAACGTTGAATATTTATTTATGCCATCTAACAGCCTAGTAGTAATGACCACGACCATTATTATTACCGACACGACACATGTTGGGGCAGGCTGCTGAGCGAAAGAAATTCACAAAAAAGGCCTGTATCCAACAAGATACAGGCCTTTTTTTATGCTTTTTTTATCCAGAATTTAGACAAATTTAAGAAGATATACCGGAGGAAGGGATGCGAGTATTGAAGTTTGGCGGATCATCACTAGCTGATGCAGATCGCTTTTTGAGAGCGGCAGACATTATTGCCAATAACGCTCAACAAGAAGAAGTAGCGGTTGTTCTTTCCGCTCCTGGTAAAACAACAAACAAATTGGTTGCGGTCATTGAAGGCGCATTGCGCAATGGTGAAGCAGAACTACAAATCAAAGAGTTGGAGGAGTCGTTTAAAACGCTCTTCACTCAAATCCAAGCAGTACTACCCAATATCGATGGTTCAGCTTTCGATAACCAAGTGAAAACTTCTCTCTCTCAATTACGCCAATTCGTTCATGGCATCAATCTTCTTGGCATGTGCCCAAACAATGTTAATGCACGTATTATTAGCAAAGGCGAACGCGTTTCGATTCAATTGATGAAAGCGGTGTTAGAAGCCAAAGGCCAGCCAGCACATCTTATCGACCCAGTTGAATACCTATACGCAAAAGGTGATCACCTTGAAGCCATGGTTGATGTAGATGTTTCAACGCAAAACTTCCGCCAAAACCCTCTTCCTCTGGGCCATGTGAACATTATGCCTGGCTTTACCGCAGGTAACGAGAAAGGTGAATTGGTAACACTTGGTCGCAATGGCTCTGATTATTCAGCGGCGGTTCTTGCGGCGTGTCTGCGCGCAGATTGTTGTGAGATCTGGACTGACGTAGATGGTGTATACAACTGTGACCCTCGTTTAGTAGAAGATGCTCGCCTGCTTAAATCTCTTAGCTACCAAGAAGCGATGGAGCTTTCTTACTTCGGTGCTTCCGTTTTGCATCCGAAAACCATTGCTCCTATCGCGCAGTTCCACATCCCATGTCTGATCAAAAACAGCTTTAACCCACAAGGTGCAGGAACTCTGATTGGGCAAGACACTGGTGAAGACAATCTGGCGATCAAAGGTATCACGACGCTAAACGACCTAACCATGGTTAACGTCTCCGGCCCAGGTATGAAGGGTATGGTTGGCATGGCAAGCCGCGTATTTGGCGCAATGTCTTCCGCTGGTGTGTCTATTGTTCTTATTACTCAGTCTTCTTCTGAGTACAGCATTAGCTTCTGTATTGAGGCAGAAGATAAAGCAAAAGCGCAACAAGTACTGGCCGATGCGTTTGAGTTGGAACTGAAAGATAGCTTATTAGAGCCGGTCGAGTTTATTGATAATGTTTCAATCATAACGTTGGTTGGTGACGGCATGCGTACATCGCGCGGTGTTGCATCTCGCTTCTTCTCATCTCTTGCTGAAGTGAACGTAAACATTGTAGCCATCGCACAGGGCTCATCTGAGCGTGCTATCTCAGCCGTGATTCCTGAAGATAAAATCTCTGAAGCGATCAAAGCGTGTCACGAAAACCTATTCAACTCTAAGCACTTCTTAGACGTATTCGTGGTTGGTATTGGCGGCGTTGGTGGTGAGCTGGTGGATCAGATCGAGCGTCAACAGGCGAAGCTTGCGGAAAAAGGCATCGTGATCCGCGTGTGTGGCTTGGCAAACAGCAAAGGTCTTCTGCTTGATAGTGAAGGTCTTCCACTCGATCATTGGCGTGATCGTATGTCGGCAGCGACAGAAGAGTTCAGCCTAGCGCGTTTGATTTCTTTGGTTCAACGTAACCACATCATCAACCCAGTATTGGTTGACTGTACATCAAGTGAAGATATCGCGAATCAATACGCTGATTTCTTAGCTGCTGGTTTCCATGTCGTTACACCAAATAAAAAAGCAAACACAGCAAGCATGGCTTACTATCATCAGCTTCGCGATGTTGCGCGCAGCTCTCGTCGCAAGCTGATGTACGAAACAACTGTGGGGGCGGGTCTACCGGTAATCGAAAACCTGCAAAACCTAATCTCAGCGGGTGATGAGCTAGAGCGCTTCAGCGGTATTCTTTCTGGCTCTCTGTCATACATCTTCGGTAAGTTAGATGAAGGTATGAGCCTAAGTGAAGCAACTAATATCGCAAAAGAAAATGGTTTTACTGAACCGGATCCTCGGGATGATCTTTCTGGTATGGATGTCGCGCGTAAGCTTCTGATCCTAGCTCGTGAAGCAGGCATGTCTCTAGAACTAGAAGACGTTGTGGTTGATCAAGCACTGCCACCAGGTTTTGATGATTCTGGTAGCGTTGATGAATTTATGGCGCGTTTACCTGAAGCAGACGCCTACTTTAAAGAATTATCTGCAAAGGCAGCGGAAGAGGGCAAAGTACTGCGCTACGTTGGTGAAATTAATGAGGGCAAGTGCACAGTAAGCATCGCAGCGGTGGATGAAAACGATCCAATGTATAAAATCAAGGACGGTGAAAACGCACTGGCATTTTACAGCCGTTACTATCAGCCAATCCCACTAGTGTTACGTGGCTATGGTGCAGGCACCGAAGTAACGGCTGCGGGTGTATTTTCTGACGTGATGCGTACTTTAGGTTGGAAACTAGGGGTATAACAATAATGAGTTCAAGTGATATGGATGTAGTGGTTTATGCCCCAGCATCAATTGGTAATGTAAGCGTTGGCTTTGATGTGCTGGGGGCGGCCGTGTCTCCAGTGGATGGCACACTATTGGGTGACCGTGTATTGGTGAAATCTGGGGCTGATCCGTTCAGCCTTAAAACGGCGGGTGATTTTGTTGAGAAATTGCCAACTGAACCAAAAGAGAACATCGTCTACGACTGTTGGCTCGTGTTTGCTCGTGAGTTAGACAAAAAAGGCGTTGAGCTAAAACCACTTGAGATGACGCTAGAAAAGAACATGCCAATTGGCTCTGGTTTAGGCTCAAGTGCATGTTCTATCGTCGCTGCATTAGATGCATTGAACCGATTCCATGGACAGCCACTTAACGAGACAGAATTATTGGCGCTGATGGGAGAGATGGAAGGCAAGATCTCTGGTGGTATTCACTACGACAACGTTGCGCCATGTTACCTTGGTGGTGTGCAACTGATGCTTGAAGAGTTGGGTATCATCAGTCAAGAAGTGCCTTGCTTTGATGATTGGTACTGGGTGATGGCGTATCCGGGTATCAAGGTATCAACGGCGGAAGCGCGTGAGATCCTACCATCTCAATACCGCCGACAAGATATCATTGCTCATGGTCGCCACCTTGCGGGCTTTATTCATGCGTGTCATTCTGGTCAGCCAGAACTTGCTGCAAAAATGATCAAAGACGTGATCGCAGAACCGTATCGTGAGAAACTGCTTCCAGGTTTTGCGAATGCACGTCAATACGCAGCGTCTGCGGGTGCATTGGCAACCGGTATTTCTGGCAGTGGTCCGACACTGTTCAGTATTTGCAAAGAGAAAGATGTCGCTGAGCGAGTTGCTCGCTGGTTAGAACAAAACTACGTACAAAACGAAGAAGGATTCGTCCACGTTTGTCGTCTAGATAAGCAGGGTTCGAAAGTAACAGGAAGTGAGCTATGAAGCTTTACAATATAAAAGAAAATGATGAACAAGTTTCCTTTGGCCAAGCCGTTCGCCAAGGGTTAGGTCGCAATCAAGGCCTATTTTTCCCATCGGAATTACCAAAATTTGAAGATATCGATGCGCTGCTTGCAGAAGACTTTGTCTCTCGTAGCACTAAGATTCTATCGGCGTTAATTGGAGATGAACTTACAGAGGAGCAAGTGAATGCTCTTGTTGATGCTGCATTCCAATTCCCTGTGCCAATTAATCAGGTCAAAGACGGTGTTTACGCTCTGGAACTGTTCCATGGTCCAACGCTTGCATTTAAAGACTTTGGTGGTCGCTTTATGGCGCAATCTCTTGCTGCGGTTTCGGACGGCGGCAAGATCACTATTCTGACTGCAACTTCCGGCGATACTGGCGCAGCCGTTGCGCATGCTTTCTACGGTATGGAAGACATCAACGTTGTGATTCTTTACCCGAAAGGCAAGATCAGCCCACTGCAAGAGAAGCTATTCTGTACGCTTGGTAAGAACATCCATACTGTCGCGATCGATGGAGACTTCGATGCGTGTCAGGCACTGGTTAAGCAAGCTTTTGATGATTCTGCACTGCGTGAAGAGATCGGTCTGAACTCAGCAAACTCAATCAACATCAGCCGTTTGATGGCGCAAATCTGTTACTACTTTGAAGCAGCTGCGCAAATGAGCAAGCAAGAGCGTGAAAACCTAGTCGTGTCTGTACCAAGCGGTAACTTTGGTAACCTAACTGCTGGTCTACTGGCAAAAGCGCTGGGCTTGCCTATCAAACGCTTTATCGCTGCAACTAATGCCAATGACACGGTTCCTCGCTACCTAGAAACAGGTAAGTGGGAGCCAAAACCAACGGTCGCAACAACATCGAACGCGATGGACGTGAGCCAACCAAACAACTGGCCTCGTATCGAAGAGCTATGCCGTGTGAAAGAGTGGGGCTTGGAGACGCTAGGTAAAGGCGCAGTATCTGATGAGCAAAGCGCACAGTCAGTAAAAGATCTATACGCCATGGGTTACCTGTGTGAACCGCACGGTGCTATTGCTTACCGAGTGCTTGAAGAACAACTGCAAGACGGTGAAACCGGTCTGTTCCTATGTACTGCTCACCCTGCGAAGTTCAAAGAAGTGGTGGATGATATTCTAGAATCCGATATCGAGCTTCCTGCGCCACTAGCGAAGCACGCTGCGATGGAGCTGCTATCGGAAGAGCTCGACGCAGACTTTGACGCATTGAAACAAGTACTGCGCCGCGTGCAGTAAGCTTCAAAGTATAGATAAGTATCAAAAACAGAAATAACGAGAGGTGAATGAGTAATCATTCACCTTTTTTATTGTCGGTAAGTTTTGACTCTCTTTATGATTGAGAAACGAACTTAACTAAATGAGATGGAAAGAGAAGCATGCATTTTTTGATTTTTCTTGGCTCAGTGAGAAACAGCACGCCACCACGACCAGCCCGTTTAGGAATGCGAGTCAGTAAAGCGTGTGAAAAACTCATCGCGTGTCAACATTCGCAACATACGGTCGAAATCATCGACCCTTTGAATTACGACTTTGGCGATGTGTTTAAGCCCGAGTTTGCTTATCACCGCTCTAAAGTTCCGCAGCACCTAAGTGAGCTGGCAGACAAAATCAAACAGGCCGATGGGTATGTGATGGTTAGCCCGGAATATAACCATTCGATGAGTCCTGCTTTGGCGAACATGCTTAACCATTTCGGCAGTTCGCTGTTTTCTTACAAGCCGAGTGCTATCGTGACCTATTCTGCCGGACAATGGGGTGGTGTTAGAGCTGCTGTTTCTATGCGTACCTTCTTATCTGAACTTGGATGTCTACCTGTCTCTGCGATGATCCACATTCCGAAAGCGCAAGAAGTGTTTGATGAACAGGGCGTTGCTGCGGATGAGTCGGAGCAGACGCAGTGGGACAACTATATGAATCGCACTATGCATCAAATGATTTGGTGGGCAGAAGGGGCGTCACTGCAAAGAGATAGGCTTGATCCAACCTCTTTAGCGCAAGCGTTTCAGAAAGATCCTTCGCAAAGAAATGCACCTTAGAGGCGAGTTGCTTTCCATTATAGAAAGGGTTTAGAAGGATTCTGAAACAAAAAAAGCTTGGTCATTGCAGACCAAGCTTTTTAAATTCTAGCGAGCTAGTTTACTGAGAGATTATAGAGTCTCAGTAAAAGTACGAGCGATTACATCACGTTGTTGCTCTGGAGTTAGCGAGTTAAAACGTACTGCGTAACCAGAAACACGAATAGTTAGTTGTGGGTATTTCTCTGGGTGTGCAACTGCATCTTCTAGTGTTTCGCGTTTAAGCACGTTCACGTTTAGGTGTTGGCCGCCTTCGATACGAGGAGCAGTTTCGATTGCAACTTCACGGCTTTCGTATTCACCTAGGTCGCTGATTGCGATAACTTGGTCTGCTTCGTAGCCAGCAGTTGCAGCAACACAACGAGCTTCATTTTTTTCGCTATCTAATAGCCAGATAGAGTTTAGTAGGTCGTCGTTTGCCGCTTTTGTAATTTGGATACCTTGGATCATCACTATCTCCTAGACCACTTACGTGGTGATTATTGGTGTTAATTTTCGAATTTTCGTTGAGCTGAGTATTATATAGCTAATATCCACTATTTTAATATTGATTTAAGTCAAAAAACAACCAAAAGCATTATTTTTATCAAGGTAATTTTATTGAGTTAAATCAATAAAACCTTTGAAAACAAACTAATTACAATTTATTTGATAATATAAAAAATATTTAATAACTAATTTTGTTGTAAATTTACAACAAATTGAGATTAAAGTTTAAACTGGTTAACACAACTATCTGTATTTAGGTAGCAATACTGAAAGTCTAAAGTGATTAAATGACAAACATGAAAAACAAGCTTGGGAATAAACTCATTGGTGCACATGTCTCTGCTGCTGGTGGGGTCGATCAAGCTCCGTTGAGAGCTCGTGAAATTGGCGCGAATGCATTCGCACTATTTACAAAAAACCAACGCCAGTGGGTGGCGAAGCCTTTAGAAGCAAAAACCATCAGTGCGTTTAAAGCGAACTGTAAAATGCTGGGTTTCGGAGCAGAACATATTCTTCCCCATGATTCTTATCTGATTAACTTGGGTGCGCCGGAAGAAGAAAAGCTGAATAAATCCCGCGCGGCATTTATTGATGAAATGGAGCGTTGTAATCAGTTAGGGTTGACTTTGCTTAACTTCCACCCGGGTAGTCACCTAAAGAAAGTCTCTGAACAGGAGTGCCTCGCAACGATCGCCGAGTCGATCAATCTTGCGCATAAAGCGGTGCCGAATGTGATCGCTGTTATCGAGAATACGGCAGGTCAAGGCACTAACTTAGGCTGGAAGTTTGAGCACCTTGCTGAAATCATCGAGCAAGTGGAAGATAAAGATCGTGTCGGCGTTTGTATTGATACCTGCCATACCTTTACGGCTGGTTATGACTTACGTACAAAAGAAGATTGCGAGCGCACCTTTGCAGAGTTCGACCGTATCGTAGGTATGCACTATTTAAGAGCAATGCATCTAAATGATTCAAAAGTAGAGTTTGCCAGCAAAGTAGATCGCCACCATTCTCTAGGTAAAGGAGAGATCGGGTGGGATTGCTTTGAGTACATCGCAAAAGACCCTCGTTTTGATGGTATCCCTCTGATTTTAGAAACAATTGATCCAGATATTTGGCAGCAAGAGATCGACACGTTGCGTCAATTCCATTTAGCGGCCATTGCCAGTTAATGGCGTAACCACAAAGTTGGCACCTTTCTTTCTTAGTCATTGAACATCAATCTCTGAATTAGCAAAGAAGGATGCCAACATGTCTCGACCACTCTCTTTTACTCCTTATGCTTACACTCGTCGCGTGCTTCGCTTACCGATGCCTAATCGTCACATTACCGGACGGGGGCATTTTCGAACGCCACAGAAGCATTAGTCTTTTATTACTTGTCTCAAGTTCGTGGTAAGTTTTTGTTTGTTTGAGTTTCGCTCGTTAGAATAGAAGCAAAATTTAGGACAGGAACTTTCCATGAATCAGTCACCCACTTGGCACGATGTGATCGGCGAAGAGAAAAAGCAGAGCTACTTTGTAGACTCCTTGAATTTTGTTGAAGCCGAACGCGCCGCAGGCAAAGCTATTTTTCCTCCCGCAAAAGATGTCTTTAACGCGTTTCGTTTTACCGAGTTCAAAGACGTTAAGGTCGTGATTCTAGGACAAGACCCATACCACGGCCCAAATCAGGCGCATGGCCTGTGTTTCTCTGTACTTCCTGGCATTAAAACGCCACCGTCACTGGTTAATATGTATAAAGAGCTGGCGCAAGATATTGAAGGTTTCCAAATCCCTCAGCATGGTTTTTTGCAAAGCTGGGCTGAACAAGGCGTATTGTTACTCAATACGGTATTAACGGTGGAGCAAGGTAAAGCGCATTCACATTCAAAGACAGGTTGGGAAACGTTTACTGATCGAGTGATTGAAGCCATTAATCAGCATCAAGAAGGTGTAGTGTTCTTGCTGTGGGGTTCACATGCACAGAAGAAAGGTCGTTTTATCGATCGCAATAAGCACCATGTGTTAGCTGCCCCACACCCATCGCCACTTTCTGCACATCGAGGCTTTTTCGGTTGTAAGCATTTCTCTCAAGCAAACCAGTTGCTTACATCACAAGAAAAAGCACCAATTAACTGGCATTTGCCATTAACGGTATAAATGAAGAGACAGCGATCATGGATGGTATGATCGCTGTTTTTTTGAGCACGCTCGAGGCTGATAGTAAATTTCTCATGTACACTTACTAAAAGTAGGTGTTAAGGAGAGACGCTATGATGATCGAAAGAATTCGACGCGAACATGGTTATATGGTTCGTCTGTTGGCGATACTGCGCCATAAGCTTAATGAGATAAAAAAAGAACGTGTAATCAACTATGCGTTAGTAAGCGAAATTGTTGATTACCTCTCTAATCATTCGGAGAAAGTACACCACCCGAAAGAAGATATCCTCTATCACCACTTTCTTGAACACTATGGTAAGCAACAAACCATGGAAAATTTAGAGAAAGAACATCTAGAGTTAGCGAGTAAAACCAGAGAGTTTTCATCCGTGATAGAGATGATCCTTCAGGATGCTGTTGTGCCACAAGACATGTTTGTCGCTCACCTAGAAGATTTCATAGAATCGCAAAGGCACCACTTGGAGCTAGAAGAGCGAAAAATTTTGCCTCTCATTGAAGAGTTGTTTACCACAGAAGATTGGCAGCATGTCGAGAGCTTATGGAGCGTCAGTGAGGATGACCCTGTGTTTGGTGACACGATTGCTGATCGTTATAAGCAGTTGGCCGAACGTGTTCGTCAAAGTGATACTGAATATGTTTAAGACTGAATGATGAAACCTGAGCGAGCGAAAGCCGTCTCTCGGGTTTGTGAGATACATTTCTTATTTATTGGGAATCAACCGAAAATTTAGTGTGCATATTTCTCGGCAAAAAGTACGGAAGATTCTCATTGAGTAATAATGGTATTCATACTTAAACCTTGGTACATAAACTCACGGTGTTTACGGTCACTGTAAACAAAAAACAAAAGGCACCTGTAAGGTGCCTTTTGTTTGAATTAGAGTTTAATGTCTTCCAAGTTATAATCGGTACAGACATCAAGTTCGCGCAGCTCTTTAAGCAAATTGCGTCTGTCGTTCATCTCTTCTATTTCACGCCACTTTCGCTTTACTGGTTTGGCACGAGATTTGGTTGTTGAGGTAGTATCCAGATTAAAAATGTCATCTAGTTGAAAGCCTTCCATAAGCCACCTTTACCTTTCTTAAGCTAAACTGTTGTAACCAGTCCTTGTGGAGTTTTTTAAGTACCACAATAGCCGTGAGAATAACCATGATATATTTCGCATTTGTGTCGGTAGCATGACATTTTCGTGCAAAAATATTCTCAAAATCACACTTTTTATTGCAACGATGTGGATAAAAAATGCACAAACGATCTCAAGAAAACGATTAAATAGAGAGATTTTCTATGTTAATTCGATTTGATGAATGGGTGCACTGCGCAAAGGTTAAAGTTGCATAAAATCAGTTTGATGAAATAGTGTTCAATTAGATGGTAAGTCACTAGCGTAAATTTATGTAACACCTTGTGAATACTAGCTTGTTCTTGTTTATACGGTTTACCATTCCATTTAATGAAGAATAATTATTTATGTTGGTGTTTGGTAATTGAAATGTTGCGCAGTTTGAGTGTTAAGTCTTCTATTTATGTTATTTTTTGGTGACTTTATAGTGAAAAATAACAATGTTATTCTTATTGTTGCATATTGATTTTTGCGCTCCTAGGTTGCATTATCCGCCCGTCAAAAAATACGCTGGTACGTAAAATGGATGCATGAAGCGACGTTTACGATTCTAGATTGCCCATAAACATTACTTAAAAAGCTAAGCACACTTTGACACTTAGCAGGCAATTTGGTGGATGGCTAGGACGCATAGACTGGCGCAACTCACTTTGAGGTACACATGACAGACTTAATCAATTTGATGAACGATCTCCTCTGGGGCTCGATTCTGGTTTATCTTCTTGTTGGTGTTGGTATTTACTTCACCGTTCGATTAGGGTTCATTCAGTTCCGCCATTTCGGCCACATGTTCTCTGTTCTTAAGAACAGCCGTAAAGCAGACAAAGCTGGTATTTCCTCTTTCCAAGCGCTTTGTACTAGTCTTGCTGCACGTGTTGGTACAGGTAACATGGCGGGCGTTGCAGTTGCATTGACTGCGGGTGGTCCTGGTGCGATCTTCTGGATGTGGCTGATTGCAATGCTTGGTATGGCAACATCGTTTGCTGAGAGCACACTGGCGCAGCTATACAAAACCAAAGATGATGATGGCAACTACCGTGGTGGCCCTGCCTACTACATGGAAAAAGGCCTGGGCATGCGTTGGATGGGCGTGTTGTTCTCAGTTTTCCTAATCATCGCTTTTGGTTTGGTATTCAACGCCGTACAAGCTAACTCAATTGCCAATGCAATGAGCAACGCATTTGGTTGGAATAACCTGTATGTTGGTATTGCCGTTGTTTTACTGTCTGCAATTGTTATTTTCGGTGGCATCAAGCGTATCGCAAGAGTAGCTGAGATGATCGTTCCGATCATGGCACTACTTTATCTAGCCCTAGCGCTGTTCATCATGTTCTCTAACCTAGAGAAATTACCTGATGTATTGATGCTTATCTTTAAGAGTGCATTTGGTCTGCAAGAAGCAGCAGCAGGTGGTCTTGGCTACGCAATTGCACAGGCAATGATTAACGGTATCAAGCGCGGTCTATTCTCGAATGAAGCAGGTATGGGTTCTGCACCTAACGCGGCAGCTTCAGCAACACCTTACCCACCACACCCAGCGTCTCAAGGTTACGTACAGATGCTAGGCGTGTTCATGGATACGATCGTTATCTGTTCTGCAACAGTGGCTATCATCCTGATGTCTGGTGAGTATGTCGGTCAAGCAACAGAAGTGACGGGTATCGAGCTAACTCAGCGTGCATTGAGCTCACAAGTTGGCGATTGGGGCGGCATCTTTGTTGCTGTGGCAATCTTCTTCTTTGCGTTTACTTCAATCATTGCAAACTACTCGTATGCTGAAACGAACTTAATCTTCCTAGAGCACAATCATAAAGCGGGCTTAAGCATTTTCCGCGTTATTGTTCTTGGTATGGTGATGTTTGGTGCACTAGCTTCGTTACCAGTCGTATGGTCGCTTGCTGATGTCTCTATGGGGCTGATGGCGATAGTTAACTTAGTGGCTATCATCTTGCTATCTGGCATCGTGATTAAACTGGCCAAAGATTACAACCGCCAGCTTGGTGAAGGCAAAGTGCCAACATTTGATGCGAATGATTTCCCAGAGCTGAAATCTCAGCTTGAAGAAGGCATTTGGTACAACGATAAAAAAGACTAAGTGAGCTATCACTCATAGTTGAAAGCTATTAGTACGATGTAAAAAGCCATGCAGACAATGCATGGCTTTTTTTGTACCCTATTAAAAACAAAATTAGAGAAGGGAAAGTCATGCTTATCGTAGTTTCTCCAGCGAAGACTCTTGATTACGAGTCTCCGTTAGCGACAGAAAAATTTACTCAACCTGAGTTGGTCGAATACTCAAAAGAGCTTATCGATGTATGCCGCAAACTGACTCCTGCTGATGTTGCCTCTTTAATGAAAGTGAGCGACAAGATTGCCGATTTAAATGTGGGCCGATTCCAAGAGTGGAGTGAAACGTTTACCACGGAAAACTCACGACAAGCCATTCTTGCATTTAAAGGTGACGTTTACACAGGGCTAGACGCCGAAAGTTTATCTGAAGCGGACTTCGAATATGCTCAAGATCATCTGCGTATGCTATCGGGTCTCTATGGTTTACTAAAACCACTTGATTTGATGCAGCCATACCGTCTTGAAATGGGTACCAAGCTTGCAAACGACAAGGGTACGAACTTGTACCAGTTTTGGGGCAACGTTATTACGGACAAGCTTAACGAAGCGATTTCTGCTCAAGGTGATAATGTCCTTATCAACCTTGCATCAAATGAATACTTTAAAGCGGTTAAGTCAAAGAATTTAGATGCGCAAGTGATCACGCCAGTATTCAAAGATTGTAAGAATGGTCAATACAAGGTCATCAGTTTTTACGCGAAGAAAGCGCGCGGTATGATGGCGCGTTACATCATTGAAAACCGTGTTGAGAGCGTGGCAGACCTGACTAAGTTTGATACGGCGGGTTACTACTTTGTGGAAGATGAATCGACGCCAACAGAGTTAGTATTTAAACGCGAAGAGCAAAAATAAAGCTGATTGAGACGTAATCGACGTTAATCTCTATCAGCACAAACGAAAAAGGGTTGGCATTGCCAACCCTTTGTTATTTTCTAGCTTGAGCTACTTGGCCCCAACAAGATTACTTCTTCTTAGCGGTTTTCTTTTTCGCTACTTTTTTCTTGTCGTCTTTTTTCTTTTTCTTCTTAAACACAGGCTTTTTGTGTTTAGGACGCATCTCTTTCACGAAACGCTCTTTGATGTCTTCTTTCACGTAACGTGCAACGCGATCCATCATTGGTTGGTCGTGTGCTTCTACGATTGAGATAGCGTTACCTTTCTTACCTGCGCGAGCCGTACGGCCGATACGGTGAAGGTAAACATCAGCCGTGCGCGGCATGTCGTAGTTGATAACGTGTGATACATCCGGAAGATCGATACCACGCGCAGCAACGTCCGTCGCGAGCAGCACATTCACAGTTCCATCGCGGAAGCGAGAAATCGCATTGTTACGACGATCTTGCGGCATTTCACCTTGAATCCAAGAACATGGAATCTGTGCGCTTTCAAGCTGCGCTCGTAGCTCAGCCAAACGCTCACGAGTCTTTAAAAAGACGATAGTGCGCTCAGCTTGCTGAGTAATAATGTGTTTTAGTAATTCCAGTTTGTGTTCTGCATCATCAGCACGGTGGTACCACTGAGCAATTTTCTTACGCTCACGCAGCGGTGATTTTGCGTCGATCTCTGCAGGGTCATTCAACAGATCAGCGGTAAAGCCTTCTACGCCTTTCCCTTCTAACGTTGCTGAAAACAGAAGGGTTTGCTTACGCCAGTGACATTCGTTAGATAGGCGATCGACAGTAGGAGCAAAACCCATATCTAGCATACGGTCTGCTTCATCAAGGATTAACCATTCGATTGCACGACAATCAAAACGTTCTGCATCAATGTATTCTTTTAAACGGCCAGGTGTCGCAACCACAATGTCTTGTGTTGTTGCAAGGATGTCGGCGTGCTCTTGGTACTGAACACCACCAGTGATGGTGAAAATGTTGAGTTTGGTATTTTTTGCCAAAGCACGTGCTTGATCGGCAATTTGCATCGCCAGTTCGCGAGTAGGCGTTAGGATCAAAATACGCGCAGGCCCAGGCTTACGACGAGGGAAGTCTTGCAAGTATTGCAATGCTGGCAGGACGAAGGCGGCCGTTTTACCAGTTCCTGTTGGCGCTGACGCTAGAATGTCACGACCGTCCAACGCTTGTGGAATCGCTTCTGCCTGAATTTTTGTTGGGCGTTCGTAACCCATCTCTTCAATGGCTTCAAGTAGGTTTTGGTCTAGATCAAGTTCAGCAAAGGTTCTGATCACAATGAGTTCTCCACAAGCAAAGCTTGGTTAATGGTTCGCCACAACAGCATAGAATACAAAAAGGTCGCACATTATAAAGTGATTGGTGATAAGGATCACATGTTATTTCACATCTTAAGATAAAACTCGCGAGTTAACTGGATGAAATCATCACTATAGCCGTCATTTGAACGGATAATTAAATGTGACGTTTGCGAATCGCAAGGTCGTTTTGACAGTTCAAATAACAGTCGGTGTACTGGTTTCTTTTCTGATGGTTGCACACGACAGATCCTCGATAGATACCAACCTTGGTTTAATGCTAGCTCAATGAACTGCTCGCCTTCGGTGATTGGCAAAACAAAACTAGCTCTCCCTTCGTCATCAAGCAAATGATAGCAACGCTGTAGCAATGCGTTATGGCCTAGCGTATCAGTGTGCCTCGCGGTTGCACGTTGACTGTGTTTCGATTGCTCGCCGCTGTTGAAGTAGGGCGGGTTACAAATGATGCGTTGGAATGGATGTGTCGGCGTAAAGTGCAGTATGTCGGTGTGATGCACACTTACACGATCTGACCAAGGAGACTGGGCCATATTTTTTTGCGCGGCAGCAACGGCTGTTAATTCGATATCGACCGCGGTTATTTGAGCTTCCGTAAAGCGTTGAGCACACATCAGGGCAAGCAGGCCAGTGCCAGTCCCAATATCGAGAATTTTAGCGTCGTTAGGGCTTTGAATCCAAGCACCAAGCATTACCCCATCTGTGCTGACTGGCATACCACTCTCGCCGCCCTCAATACAAAATTGCTTAAAATTGAAGCCTTTAGTTTTCAGTTTTTTGTTCTTCATGATTGTTTTATATTTGCTCAATAATTAAGTGGATTGCTCTATTGTTTATTAATTGTATAGATTGTTGTTTTGTTGGTTATTAAATTGTATTGTTAATTGATCGAGATAAAGAACTGGTCTGTTATTTGGATCTGGTTATATCCACTGCTTTTAAGTTTGAAAACTAAATTAATATGGTGTTTTTTTCTTAAAGGTTGCCAAATGATGAGTCTTTCGTCATTATGCGGCGAAAATTTTATAGATTGAACCACGTGTACTTATTGACTTTAGGTATACAAAAAGTGGTCTACGCATACACAACATTCATTAATTAAAAGACAAGGGTTATCTGTGAAGCAGACGTTAAAACTAACAGATATTATCGCAGTAGGCTTTATGCTATTTGCGTTCTTTTTAGGTGCGGGCAATATTATCTTTCCTCCTCTAGCGGGTCAGCTAGCGGGTGAAAACTTAATGCCAGCTATGTTTGGTTTCTTGCTAACAGCGGTAGGTCTACCTCTTATTACTATCGTTGCTATTGCTGTTGCTGGTGGTTCTTGGGATCACTTGACGCAAGATCTTCCGAAAAAAGCGGCAGTTCTTATGGCAGCACTGATTTTCATCATCATTGGTCCTGCGTTTGCAGCGCCTCGTACTGGCCTAGTGGCTTACGAGATGGCGGTGAAACCTTTCTTCCTTGAGGCGTCACAAACGCATCTGACAGCGTTCTCAGTGATCTTCTTTATCGCAGCGATGATGTTCTCATGGTTCCAAGGCCGTTTGATCGATCTTATCGGTAAAGTACTGACACCAGCATTGTTCGTTGGTTTGATCATTCTTGCTGTCGCTGTCTTCCTTGATCCTCAGGGCGATATGATTGGCGCGCACGGTGAATATCTAACGCAGCCTCTGACCAAAGGCTTCTTAGAAGGCTACAACACAATGGATACGTTCGCGTCATTGATGTTTGGTATGCTGATGGTTGATGCACTGCGCGGTAAAGGCATTACTGAGCGCTCTGCAACTACTAAATATCTGATCTATGCAGGTTGTATTGCTGCTGCTGGTCTTGCGTTTGTTTACATCTCACTATTTTACTTAGGTGCGACGAGTGCAACGGTTGCTGCTGGTGCTGATAATGGTGGCCTAGTGCTTAGCCAATACGTTCAAGCGTTGTTTGGTCCATACGGTCAAATCGTTCTGTCTGTCATCGTATTGCTAGCGTGTCTGACAACCGCGATTGGCTTGATTTCTGCGTGTTCAGATTTCTTCAGCTCGAAAACACCACTGTCATACAAGCAATGGGTACTGATTAATGGTTCTGTTTGTGCATTGGTTGCAAACGTTGGTCTTGCACAGCTGATTTCTCTGTCAGTGCCAGTATTGTTTGCGCTGTACCCTGTGGCGATTGCGTTGGTTGCACTAACATTTGTGCGCAGCAAACTGCCAAATCCACGTTTTGCTTACCGCGCGGTACTGCTTGTATCTCTGTTGTTTGCGTTGGTTGATGCGGCAAAAGTATCGGGTATTGATGTTTCTGCGTTTAACATGTTGCCACTATTCGAAGTCGGCATGGGTTGGGTGCTTCCAACATTTGCGGCTATCGTGTGCATGTTCTTCATCGCGAAACCTCGCCCAGAGCTAGCACAAGAAACCGCGTAATCACTTCGCGTTATCAAGATAATAAAAAGCCCGATGAATTACTTCATCGGGCTTTTTACTTTTTAATGATGACGTGTTTGCGCTATTAAAGCGTGTCGTGGAATTCCACAAGAACTTGTTCACACCATTTTTCGATGCGTTCATCACTCAGTTCGTACTGTGAGTCTTCATCTAACGCAAGTCCAACAAACTTGCTGCCATCTTCGATCAATGCTTTCGATGCTTCAAATTCGTAGCCTTCATTTGGCCAGTAACCGATAAAGGTTGCGCCTGTGGCTTGCAATTCATCGTGAAGTAAGCCCATCGCATCTAAATACCACTCTCCGTAACCTTCTTGGTCACCCAGACCAAACAGCGCTACAACTTTGCCTTTCAGTGGTGTGGTCGCGATGTCTTGCCAAATCGCGTTCCAATCTTCTTGAATTTCACCAAAATCCCAAGTTGAGATGCCAAGGAGTAATAAGTCGTAGTCCGCCATTAGTGATAACGGTGTCTCTTTCACATTGTGAATGTCGACAAGGTCTTCACCAATAAGGGTACGAATTTTCTCTGCTGCCATTTCGGTGTAGCAGGTCGTTGAGCCGTAAAAGAGTCCGATTTTCATTATATTCGTCGTTATTTGTGTTGCTGTTGTGGAAGATTCTAACCATAAATTGAGGAAGATTGCAGCGAATATCCTATGTGGGATGATTTTTTATGGTATTGGATTGGCAGGTGCTTTAATCTAAATACTGTAAATATAAACAGATAAGGAAGCATTCATGACGGCACAACAGCCTGTCAATCAACAGGATTTTTCGCTTGTTGAGCAATTCTTAGATGCGATGTGGATGGAGCGTGGTCTATCAGAGAACACGTTGGCTTCCTACCGAAACGATTTAATGAAGCTGCTCGTGTGGATGGAAAAACATCGATACCGTCTTGATTTTATCAGTTTGTCTGGCTTGCAAGAATATCAAAGCCACCTTGTAGATTTAGATTACAAACAGACGTCTCGTGCGCGTATGTTGTCGGCTATTCGTCGTTTATTTCAATACCTGCATCGTGAGAAGGTGCGTGCTGATGACCCGAGTGCGCTCTTGGTTAGCCCTAAACTGCCACAACGTTTACCCAAAGATATTAGTGAAGAGCAAGTGGACGCGTTGCTCGAAGCGCCAGACCCGAATGACCCTATAGAATTGCGCGATAAAGCGATGCTAGAGCTACTCTACGCGACAGGGTTGCGTGTGACAGAGCTCGTCAGTTTGACCATGGAAAATGTTAGCTTGCGCCAAGGGGTGGTGCGCGTGACTGGTAAAGGTGGTAAAGAACGTCTGGTTCCTATGGGGGAAAACGCGGTCGATTGGATCGAGACGTTCATTCAACAAGGGCGCCCTGCGTTACTTGGTGATACATCATCTGATATTGTTTTTCCTAGTAAACGCGCAAGACAAATGACTCGTCAGACGTTTTGGCACCGTATTAAGTACTATGCTTTGATAGCAGGGATTGATACTGATCAGCTGTCGCCGCACGTACTGCGTCATGCCTTTGCCACGCATTTATTGAACTATGGCGCAGATCTCAGGGTCGTACAGATGCTTTTAGGACATAGTGACTTATCGACCACGCAAATTTATACTCACGTGGCGACTGAACGATTGAAGCAGATCCACAGTCAACACCACCCAAGAGCATAACAATGGTTAGATTCATCCATGTCTTCTTGGAAAAACGATTTTACATTAAGGTGAATTTCATGAGCGTATTACGCCGACTAACTCTGCTGACTTTACCATTTTTTGTTACCGCTTGTGGTGCAGAAGAAAGTCAGGCTCAAACGGAGACTCCTGCGCAACAAGTGGCGCCAGCTGCACAAAGCGGCTTTGATGAAGCAGCATTAAAAACTAAGTTCTCAAAGCTTGGTTTATCTATCGTTGATATTCAACCATCAGACGTCGCTGGCTTATTGGAAATTCAAACCAATGGCGGGATCCTGTTTGCTTCAAATGATGGTAGCCATTTTATCGCCGGTACGCTTTATGCCATTAATGATGATGGCAGTTACAAAGATGTCATAGCAGAGCGTCAAGCGCCACTTAACGCCGAGAAAATTGCGCAGTTCTCCGATAGCATGATCGAATACAAAGCCAACGATGAAAAGTATGTTGTGACCGTATTCACTGATATCACATGTGGTTACTGTGTGCGTCTGCATAGCCAAATGCAAGGCTATAATGATCTAGGTATTACAGTGCGTTACATGGCTTACCCTCGCCAAGGTGCAACTGGCCCTGTGGCAGAGCAAATGGCAACGATTTGGTGTGCTGAAGATCCGGCGTCGGCAATGCACAACGCGAAAGTGAATCGTACATTTGATAACCCTGCGAAAGACTTGAAACAGTGTAAAGAAACCATCCAGGCGCATTACAATCTAGGTCGCCAATTGGGTATTTCTGGTACGCCAGCAATCTTCTTACCGAATGGCGAAATGGTTGGTGGCTACCTACCACCTGCAGAGCTATTGAAACGTTTAAAGCAACTATAATCCATTAGGAGCAGAGCCGGCAAAGTTGTCGGCTCTTTTAAGCATGATAGAAATTCAACGACGTCCTGAACCTGATCTTTCCCTTCTTCCTGATTCCATTCCTCCGATTCTTAAACGTATCTACATCAACCGTGGGATAACGGATCTTTCACAATTAGAAACGTCGGCCCGTGGGTTGCATTCATATCAAAAACTCGGGGGGATTGAGCAAGCTGTCGATCTTTTGTTTCAGGCGATAAAAGAACAAAAACGCATCATCGTTGTCGGTGATTTTGACGCTGATGGCGCGACAAGCTCAGCATTATCAGTGCTCGCGCTGCGTATGCTTGGTAGTCACAATGTGGATTACCTAGTGCCAAATCGTTTTGAAGACGGTTATGGGTTAAGCCCAGAAGTCGTTGACCAAGCCTTAGAGCTTGGCGCTGAGATGATCATGACGGTGGATAACGGCGTCTCATCAATCGAAGGCGTGCGTTACGCAAAAGAAAATGGCATTACCGTGCTCGTTACCGATCACCACTTACCAGGACAAGTGTTGCCTGATGTGGATGCAATGGTGAACCCAAACCTTGAGAGCTGTAGCTTTCCATCTAAAGCGCTTGCGGGTGTAGGGGTCGCGTTTTATCTCATGATGGCACTATGCGTTCATATGCGAAAACACAATTGGTTTGCAGAACAGGGGATGCAAGAGCCCAAGTTGATGGAATTGATTGACCTTGTTGCACTGGGTACCGTCGCCGACGTCGTTCCATTGGATGAAAACAACCGCATTCTTGTACACCAAGGTTTGCAACGTATTCGTGCGGGCAAAGCGCGTCCCGGCATCCAAGCGTTAATTGAGGTCGCTAAGCGCGATGCGCGTCGTTTAGTTGCGTCCGATTTTGGCTTTGCTTTAGGTCCACGTATTAACGCAGCAGGCCGTCTTGATGACATGTCTTTCGGTGTTGAACTGCTGATGTGTAACAACATCCACGCAGCTCGTCGCATGGCAAGTGAATTGGATGGCTTGAACCAGACTCGTAAAGAGATTGAAGAAGGCATGAAGCAAGAAGCGATGGCTTTCTGTGAGCGCCTTCAGTTTGGTGAAGGCAATGAGCTTCCTTATGGCTTAGCCTTATTCCAACGTGATTGGCACCAAGGTGTGATTGGTATTTTGGCTTCGCGCATTAAAGAGAAGTTTCATCGTCCAGTCATTGCATTTGCTGATGGTGGAGAAGGGACGATTAAAGGCTCGTGTCGTTCTATTCCGGGGCTACACATGCGCGATGCGTTGGATTTCATCGACACGCAAAACCCGGGTTTGATCATCAAGTTTGGTGGACACGCCATGGCAGCAGGCTTAACGATTAAAGAGCAGGATTTTGAGCGTTTCAGTCGTTTGTTTGATGAAGTGGTAAAAAAGGAACTCGATGAAGCGGCGCTAAAAGGCGTGATCATGTCAGATGGCGAACTTAAGCCGGAAGAGTTCTCTATGCATGTTGCTGAACAGCTGCGATCGGGTGGCCCTTTTGGACAAGCTTTCCCAGAGCCAATCTTTGATGGTGAGTTTAAAGTACTGCATCAAAAGCTGGTGGGTGAGAAGCATCTTAAATTGATGTTAGAGCCGCTTTATAAAGGTCACCCTACCAATGTGATGATCGACGGTATCGCATTCAATGTTGATCTACGTCGATGGCCAGATGCATCGGTTAAAACAGTACGTCTCGCGTATAAGCTGGATGTGAATGAATTTCGTGGTAATCAATCATTGCAATTGATGATCGACCATATCGAAGCTAAGTAATACCTAGATCAACCTTTCTTATAGAGTACGGTTGCCCCTAAGTGGGCGTAAAATTTTATGACCGTGCTCTCTCTCACCGCAATCTGATTTCTCATCCGAAATTTTCCTGTATCTCGGTCACATTTTTCAGTAGAATTTCTCGGTTAAATTCTATTCTAAAATGTTGAGTAAACATGTTTGAAATCAATCCAATTAAAAACCGTCTGCAGGACGTGTCTCAGCGCACAAATGTCCTGAGGGGGTATCTTTGACTATGACGCGAAGAAAGAGCGTCTAGAAGAAGTCAACGCAGAACTTGAACAACCAGATGTATGGAACGAACCTGAGCGTGCGCAAGCACTGGGTAAAGAGCGTGCATCACTAGAAGCGGTTGTTGAAACCATTGATCAACTAGAGCAAGGTGTGGAAGATGTAGAAGGTCTTCTTGAGCTGGCTGTAGAAGAAGAAGATCAAGAAACATTTGACGAAATTGAACCAGAACTTGCTGAGTTGGAAGAGAAGCTAGAAAAGCTTGAATTCCGTCGTATGTTCTCTGGCGACCACGATAGCTCTGATTGTTACATCGATTTGCAAGCTGGCTCTGGTGGTACAGAAGCACAAGACTGGACTAACATGCTGCTGCGTATGTACCTACGTTGGGCAGAAGCGAAGGGCTTCAAAGCTGAAGTGATTGAAGTCTCTGAAGGTGAAGTCGCGGGTCTTAAGTCGGCAACAGTTCGCATCTCTGGTGAATATGCGTACGGTTGGTTACGTACTGAAACGGGCGTTCATCGTCTTGTTCGTAAATCTCCGTTCGATTCAGGCGGTCGTCGCCATACGTCATTTGCTTCTGCGTTCATCTATCCAGAGATTGATGAAAACATCGACATCGACATTAATCCTTCCGACCTACGCATTGACGTTTATCGTGCGTCAGGCGCAGGTGGTCAGCACGTAAACACCACAGAATCTGCGGTACGTATTACGCACGTACCTACGAACACAGTGGTTCAGTGTCAGAATGACCGTTCTCAACATAAGAACAAAGATCAGGCAATGAAACAGCTTCGAGCGAAGCTATTTGAGCTTGAATTGCAAAAGCAAAATGCGGAAAAACAAGCTAATGAAGACGCTAAGTCTGACATTGGCTGGGGTAGCCAGATCCGTTCTTACGTATTGGATGACTCACGTATTAAGGACCTCCGTACGGGCATTGAAAACCGTAATACTCAAGCGGTTCTTGATGGCGATCTGGACAAATTTATTGAAGCTAGCCTGAAATCAGGTCTATAAAGCTTTTCACCGACAAAAACAGGATACATCGAAAATGACTGATGCTGTTCAAAACGAAACTGTACTAGAAGAAAATAAGCTGATTGCTGAACGCCGCGCTAAACTGGATGCAATCCGAAAGAGCTGCAAAGCGAACGGCCATCCAAACGACTTCCGTCGTGACGCACTAGCGGGCGACCTTCAGAAAGAGTTCGGTGAAAAGACGAAGGAAGAGCTAGAAGAGCTTAACCACGTAGTAGCAATCGCTGGCCGTATCATGGCTAAACGTGGTCCATTCTTGGTAATTCAAGAAACTTCTGGCCGTATCCAAGCTTACGCTGACAAAGCGGTTCAAAAAGTACTTAAAGAAAAATACCAAGGTCTAGATATCGGTGACATCATCGGTGTTAAAGGTGCACTTCATAAGTCTGGTAAGGGTGACCTATACGTGAACATGGAAGAGTACGAGTTGCTAACCAAAGCACTACGTCCACTTCCAGAGAAGTTCCACGGTCTAACTGACCAAGAGATGCGTTACCGCCAACGTTACGTTGACCTGATCGTTAACGAAGACTCTCGTCAAGCGTTCGTAGTACGTTCTAAAGTCATGTCTGCAATCCGCAACTTCATGATCTCTAAGCAGTTCATGGAAGTTGAAACGCCAATGATGCACGTTATCCCTGGCGGTGCGAGTGCGCGTCCATTCATCACGCACCACAACGCACTAGACATGCCAATGTACCTACGTATCGCGCCAGAGCTATACCTGAAGCGTCTAGTTGTTGGTGGTTTTGATCGCGTATT
This sequence comes from Vibrio sp. 811, assembly GCF_033339195.1. Classification (NCBI taxonomy): domain Bacteria; kingdom Pseudomonadati; phylum Pseudomonadota; class Gammaproteobacteria; order Vibrionales; family Vibrionaceae; genus Vibrio; species Vibrio sp. 811. The sequence continues at coordinate 51,904 of NZ_JAWOUB010000004.1, read as the reverse complement.
CGAAATCAACCGTAACTTCCGTAACGAAGGCCTTTCTCCACGCCACAACCCAGAATTCACAATGATGGAATTCTACATGGCGTACGCAGACTACAAAGATCTGATGGACCTAACTGAAGAACTACTAAGCTCAGTGGCGCAAGAAGTTCTAGGTTCAACGTCAATGCCTTACGGTGATGAAACGGTTGAGTTTGGTGGTACTTACACTCGTATGAGCATGTTCGAAGCAATCAAGCACTACAACCCAGACCACGCGCAAATCCAAGCGCTAACAGAAGAAGACCTACAAAACCGTGATCTAATGGTTTCTATCGCGAAATCTGTTCACGTTGAAGTAGAACCTTTCTGGACATGCGGTCAGCTTCTTGAAGAGATCTTTGGTGAAACAGCAGAACCTAAGCTAATGCAGCCTACGTTCATCACTGGTTACCCAGCAGATATTTCTCCGTTGGCTCGTCGTAGCGACGATAACCCGTTCTTTACAGACCGCTTTGAGTTCTTTATCGGTGGCCGTGAAGTAGCGAACGGTTTCTCAGAGCTTAACGATGCTGAAGACCAAGATGCACGCTTTAAAGCACAGGTTGAAGCGAAAGAGTCTGGTGACGACGAAGCAATGTTCTACGATGCAGACTACATCACTGCTCTAGAGCACGGCCTACCGCCAACAGCAGGCCAAGGTATCGGTATCGACCGTTTGGTTATGCTACTGACTAACACGCACACTATCCGTGACGTGATCTTATTCCCTGCAATGCGCCCGCAAGCGTAATTCGATAGGATGAGTAAAAAAACCACCTTCGGGTGGTTTTTTTTTGCCTTTTAGTTAAGGTAATTCAAGTTGTTGCACTTGCCTTTTAATGGGATATGCAAATAAACATTCGCCAAATCTCAATCTATTGCATAGTCTTAATACTGAGACAGACGTGAGGGGGCGGAGTCTCGATAATGTTACCCGCTCGCAAAGATAAGTTTGTGGCACAAAATTTCTATTAACAATGAAAAAGGGTTAGAGAATGGCTGGGCAGTTTAAGATGGATTCCATCCCGGGATCGCTTGTGGTAGTTGGCGGTACTTATGAGCCTTGGTTATCGGTACTGGAGCAAGTGGGCTGGAAGTGTCACCAAGTAGGTGATTTACGCAAAGCTAATACGCTGTTAGAAGATATTGGTCCATGTATCGGTATTGTTGATCTCAGCCATGACGAGTTCAGCTTGAATGGCTTGGCGAACTTAGTCAGCTCTCACAAACACGTACGTTGGTTAGCGTTTATTCGTGAATCTCAGCTTGGCACTGACACCATATGCCAGTTCATTGTTAACTTTTGTATCGATTTTTTCACAGCGCCGATCCCAGATGCACAGTTATTAAGCACAATAGGTCACCAGCTTGGCATGCTTAAGTTGGAGAAAAAAGTTTGGCCTAGTTTTGGTAGCAGTTTAGATATGGGTTTGATCGGTGAATCTATCCCGATGAAACGTTTACGCGATCAAGTGAAGCGCATTGGTCCAACGGACGTCAGCATTCTGATTTCTGGGGAAAGTGGGACTGGTAAAGAGGCGGTTGCTAGGGCCATCCATAAAGTCTCTTCACGCTCTCATAAACCGTTTATGGCAATTAACTGTCGCGCACTCAATGAACAACGTTTCCAAGCTGAAGTATTTGGTATTAACGCCGATGAAGATATGGAAGCATGCCTGCTTGAACAAGCAGATGGTGGCACCGTGTTGTTTAATGACATTCTTACCATTTCAAAAGAGCAGCAAATGAATCTGCTGAGATTCTTGCAAGAAGGCACCATTGATACTAAAGATGGCGTAAAAGCGGTTAACGTGCGTATTCTTGCTGCTAACTCGTCGGATGTTGAAAAAGCTTTGATTGACGGTGACTTCAATGAAGAGCTTTACCATTACATCAACGTTCTGCGCATCAATGTCCCTAGCTTGAAAGAACGTGCGAGTGACATCGCATTGCTGGCTCGTTTCTACTTACAAGAGTTCTCAAAAGAGTACAACTCGCAAGCAAAAAGCTTTTCTGAGGATGCATTCAAGGCACTGACACGTTATTTCTGGCCTGGAAATGTGCGTGAGCTTATGAACCAAGTGAAGCGAGCGGTATTAATGTCCGACAGCGTAATGATTGAAGAGCATCACTTAGATTTACCTCAACGTAATGACTCAAAGCGCAGCTTGAAATCAATCCGTGAGAAGAGTGAACGTGATGCGTTGCTGGTTGTTTTGGAATCTCATTCTGGTCAAGTTTCAAATGCGGCGAAAGAGCTCGGAGTTTCGCGTGCAACCATGTATCGACTACTTAATAAACATAACTTGATTTCCGAACAAGCCATGTAGTTGGCCTTTCCCTGTGTTAAATGGGCGAATAAATACAATAAAAGAGAGTGGCCACAGAGCCGCTCTTTTTATTTTTTGTTTGGTTTGATTTATAAAATCCGCAAATTTATATATTCCTCAGGTGAATATGTTATACGTAAAAGTATATGAAACTAAATTGCGGTGTATTGGTTTGTTTTTAATCAAAAAGGCAAAAAATGTTTGATATATATTCATCAAAGCTTACAATTTAACCGTAACTCAATGAGTTATACCTTTCATAAACGGATTAATTTTTAGCTAGGAGGCGCAAGATGAAACATTACGTTGTTAACACCACTGCTTGCGCTGATCGTATGCCTATCGCTCCGATAACCCTTAAATCGGATGATACCAATACCACTGGCTCACAAGATAAAAATTAATCCGTAACCTATCATATTTATTACTAGGCTGCGGGAAAGTAGCGGCTTAGTATCAACAGAATATTTCTGTTCATTTTACGCACTATTTTTCCCAGTCGAATACATCGATAATCGGAGAAAATATTATGCGTCACTCTATTTACTTACAATTGGCCACTTTGCTATTGAAAGCAGACCTTAAACGCGAAGAAAAGCAATGGCAGCGAACCATACGCCGAACTGCTCATGATATTCCATGGACGAATGTCCATCTATTGAGGGATATTGGTTTAGATCGCGATGGGCGTTCTACACGTGCCAATGTTCCGGATGCAGTAAAAGTTGAACGTCGAGTTCGTCACCTTCGTCGAGTCTTAACGTCGCGAATAATGACGTAATCGTTAGCGTGTTGGGCTGACTGAGTTGCTAACGAGTCATTCAACACGCTTAACTTTTTATATGAAGTATGACTTCATTGGATAAACAGCTGATCTTGAAGATCAGCTGTTTTCGTTTGAAGGTGGTACTGTTAAGGGCAAGGATTCGAGTAAGTTGTACCTATTGCTTGAATTTCAGTAAGTAGTTCGTCGCTAAGTTGCAAATCAATACTGTCGATATTGGCTTTTAATTGGTCTAGGTTTGTTGCTCCTATAATGTTAGAAGCAACAAATGGACGCTGATTGACAAACGCGAGCGCCATTTGTGCAGGGGTTAGACCATGCTCTTGAGCTAAATTGACGTAAGCTTCGGTCGCTTTAACACCTTGTGGAGTGAAGTAGCGCGCAAAACGCTCCCACTTAGTGCATCGAGCGCCTTCAGGTTTTGCCCCGTTTAGGTATTTACCACTCAGGCAGCCAAATGCCAAAGGAGAGTAGGCAAGTAACTGAACGCCTTCGTAATGGCTGATTTCAGACAAGCCAACTTCGAAGCTGCGGTTCAATAAGTTATATGGGTTTTGAATGGAGACAATTCTTGGCAAATCGTGTTTTTCTGCCAAACGCAGTAGCGACATCACCCCCCACGGCGTCTCGTTGGATACGCCGATATAGCGCACTTTACCTGCATTCACTAATTCAGTAAGCGCTTCCAACGTTTCAATTAACGTGACTTCTTCTTGTTTGTCAGGGTATGGGTAGTTGAGTTGACCAAAGCAGTTGGTTTGACGCTGCGGCCAATGTAGTTGGTACAAATCGACATAATCGGTTTGTAGACGATTAAGGCTGTCATCAATTGCTGTATGGATGTGGCGACGATTAAGGCTCATGTTGTCTCTAATGTGAGGAACATTGCGAGGGCCTGCCACTTTTGTTGCCAGTACTACTTTTTCTCTTTTGCCGCTTTTTGCCAACCAATTACCGATGTATTGCTCGGTGAGCCCTTGTGTTTCCGAGTTTGGCGGTACAGGGTACATCTCTGCGGTATCGATGAAGTTCACACCATGATCGAGGGCAAAGTCGAGCTGTTCAAAGGCGTCCTTTTCTGTGTTTTGCTCGCCAAACGTCATAGTGCCGAGGCAGATTTTACTGAGCTCAAGTGATGAGTGCGGTAGTTTTGTGTATTGCATATCACGTCCTTGAAGAGTTACCGACTAAATAAGTGACTCCAATATAGGGGATTTTTAGCCGCAATCGCAAATGATTTACGTATAAAGGAAGAGCAAACTCGAAAGCTACAGTTAGCCTAACTACACTTAAATGATCGTGTGAAGGAGGTATGTTATGCAGAAGCATCAATTGGACATGTGGCTACATGGTCCACATAAAGATACTTATAAAACTCCCAAAGTATTTGTGATTGGGTGTTCTGATGTCTCTGACTATCTTTTAGCTGTGGAGTACAAGCATCAACTTGAGCCGATTAAAGACGGTGAAGACCCGATACATTTTGGCTCTCTAGACTTAGTAAAAGAAGAACTATTGAGGCTAGGGGTCGATAAAGCGTATTTAAGGCTGCGCAATGCGTATGACGAATGTGGCACTGAAGAGGCAGCCTCGTACTGCGATATTGAGTTATCGCTCGTGACGCACTAAATAGCTGATATGGTTTTATTCTGGTTGAGTGTTAATGTAGTGCTTGAGTAAGATCTGTTCAGTAAACTGTGTTCTAAGGTAAAAGCCTCGGGGCAGAGTTTTCATCGGCTTACCATTTGAGTTGTATGCTTCGGTGAGCGCTTTTGCATTTGCGGCTTTAGGGCGAAGATGCAGCGCTTCTCCGTGTCTGGCGGAAATTTGATCAAATCTTCCCAAGACGATCATCTCCATTAACTCTTCCCAGTCATTTCGCAAAATCCGCTCTTCTTCTTCATCTGGTGACCAAATGAGTGGACTGCCCACACGTCTTTCAGGGAGTGGGATTTCTCGTTCTCCTTCTACGGGTACCCAAAGGACACGAGATAGCTTGTTTCGAACATGACTTGTTTCCCATGTAAGACCATGAACGCCAGTGAGGGGCGCCACAGAAACAAAGGTTGTTTCTAAAGGTTTGCCAGAGTAACTGATCGGAATACTTTTCAACTCGATCCCTAGTTTTGCGAAATCTTGTTGAGGTTTACTGCCAGCTGGAGCGCCCAAGTGCCATTCGAGTAATTGACCCACCCAACCTTTATCACGTTTTAAGTTTTCAGGAACAATCATATTCGCCTCGGCGGCCAACTCAGTAAAACTGAGTCCTGCCATATCATGCGCTCGTTCCAATAGCTCTGCTTCTGTTTGTGGTTCTGGTTTCATAGTTACAAGGTGGTATTACAAAAAATATAGTTTATCAAACTCCGACCAAATCTACTGTTTAAGATTTCACCGAGGCGGTGTAAGAACGATCAATTCATAACTTATCCACAGGTGGAGGAGGTATTGATAAGATCCTGACGAGGTCTGTATGAATAAACAGGGGTTAAAATGCATTTTTGGGGTTGATTTTGTTGTAATCATCTAAACGAATAGCAGGTGAGTGTGGATAAATAGCCTGTTGGTGGATCTTTGACCGATCTGAGTTTGGTGAAAAGATCATCAAGAAACTGAAGATCGAATTATCGTTATTTTTAAAAATAAATGCTTTTTTATCAATATTTTATGTTTGTTTTTTTGTTTCTTCATTTGTTTTGCTTTTGATGGGATTGAACTGAATTACTCATTTGAATTGAATTCTTCACAAAGTTATTCACAGAAAAGGTGAATAAATGTGGGCAATGTCTCACTCTTGTGTTGATAAGGTATGGTTTGATTAAAAGATATCCAAAAATGCTGAAAAGGTAATAAATCTTGCTCATATCACATCAGTAAGTTTGCTAGTAATGGGGATATGTGGAAAAATCACGGTAATAAAAAATTTATTCATAGAGGTTAGCCAGTGATAGATGGCGATGGTTACCGACTTAATGTTGGTATTGTGATATGTAATAACCATGGTCAGGTCTTCTGGGCTAAACGATACGGGCAACACTCATGGCAATTTCCACAAGGTGGGATTGACGAAGGTGAAACCCCTGAACAAGCCATGTTCAGGGAGTTATACGAAGAAGTCGGTTTAACGAAAAAAGACGTTAAGATCATTGCAACAAGTCGTCATTGGTTAAGATATAAGCTACCAAAGCGATTGGTGCGTTGGGACTCCAAGCCTGTTTGTATCGGCCAAAAACAGAAATGGTTTCTGCTGAGATTAGAATGCGATGAGTCTCGCATTAATATGCAACGCGGAAAATCCCCTGAATTTGATGGTTGGCGCTGGGTAAGTTACTGGTATCCAGTTAGGCAAGTTGTTTCTTTCAAGCGAGATGTTTATCGACGAGCGATGAAAGAATTTGCATCCTTAGCCATGCCTTTTCGAGAGAGAAAAGCGAAAGGGAAAAGAAAAAAGCAACGTAGAGGATAATCATGCTCAGTCAGCTAAGGGAAATAGTTGAGAAAGTCTCCAGGGTCGATGATGTGCATCTGGCACTCGATATATTGGTGAAAGAGACTTGTGCTGCCCTTAGTACTGAGTGCTGTACTATCTATCTTGCTAATGAAGAAATGCAGCGCCTTGAGTTAATGGCAACTCAAGGCCTTATTTTTGAAGGTGATAGTATTCATATCAACTTCAATGAAGGCTTGGTTGGGTTGGTAAAACGAAGCGCTGAACCCCTTAACCTTGCCGAAGCCTCAAAACACCCCGAGTTCAAATTCTTTCCTCAACTCGGCGAACAGATTTACCACTCTTTTTTAGCTACTCCAATCATTCATCGTAAACAAGTTTTAGGTGTGTTGGTGATCCAACAAAAAACGCCGCGCTTGTTTAGTGAAATGGAAGAATCGTTTCTTGTTACCTTATCCGCTCAGTTAGCGGTGCTCATTGCACATGCGCAGAATCTTGGGCATTGGCAGTTAGCATCTAAACCCACGGTATTAAAAGGTTTGCCTGCGTCTACTGGTGTCGCGATTGGAGAGTTTTGGTTCGACAATACCCAGCCGAGTTTATCGGATGTTTTCCCTTCGTCCACGTTAGATAAGGAACGCGAGCACGAGACACTACTGGTGGCCATAGAGCGAGCGTTAAATGACTTTCGCCGTATGCGGAAAAAGCTGGACAGTGAAATCAACAAAGATGCGCTTGCGATCTTCGATCTGTTTACTCACTTACTGAATGATCCGATGCTTCGCGGTGATTTGAAGAAGCAGATTGAAAAAGGAGATAGGGCAGACTGGGCGTTACGCCAAGTTGTAGAGTCATACTCGAATCGATTTGCCAGAATGTCGGATGTATACATGCGTGAAAGAGCGCAAGATATCCGAGAGTTAGGGCAAAGGCTGCTCTATTTTCTACACAACAGCGAGCAAGAAAATTCTGCAATTGATCGTCCCATTATTTTGGTGGCGAACGAACTCACTGCCACCTTGCTCGCTTCTGTACCTAAAGAGTTTTTGTTAGCCGTCGTATCATTAGAGGGAGGCGCAAACTCTCACGCTGCCATTTTATCTCGAGCTCTTGGGGTCCCTGCAGTCATGGGCGCCAACATTAATCCGGATGTGGTGAATGGCAAACTCGGGATAGTCGACGGCTATACGGGTGAGATCTTCTTAGAGCCAAACCGCCAGTTGTTGCGAGAGTATCGCAGCTTAGTAAGCGAAGAGTCTGAACTGTTTGCCATGGTAAACAAGGACCTCGCACTCCCTGCGGTTACGCAAGATAATCACCATATCGAAATTATGCTGAATGCGGGACTCAGTGCAGACAGTAATATTGCCATCAACACAGGTGTTGATGGTGTTGGGTTGTACCGAACTGAGATTGCATTTTTACTTCAGCATCACTTTCCTTCGGAAGATGAGCAGTATCATCAATACCAAGCAATACTTAACAGCTATCCGAATCAACGAGTAGTGATGCGTACTTTGGATATTGGTGGTGACAAACCTTTGCCGTATTTGCCCATTGAAGAAGATAATCCGTTTCTAGGCTGGCGTGGCATTCGTTTTACATTGGATCATCCAGACATTTTCTTGATCCAGCTGCGTGCAATGTTAAGAGCGAGTGCAGAAAGCGGAAACTTAAGTATCTTATTGCCAATGGTGTCAGGGGTAAAAGAGCTAGACGATGCCATTAGCTTGATTAATCAAGCTCACAGCGAAGCCGTTTTGCTTGATGATAGAATTCAATTCCCACAAATTGGGGTCATGATTGAAGTACCATCGATGGTGTATCTGTTGCCAACGATTGCTCACCGTGTTGATTTTGTTTCTGTCGGGACAAACGATTTAACTCAGTATTTATTAGCGGTAGATAGGAACAATTCGCGCGTAGCGGATGTCTATGAATCTATGCATCCTGCGGTACTGTTAGCGCTTAAGCAAATCCATGAGGTGTGTGATAAATATCAGGTGCCCGTGTGTATTTGTGGTGAGCTAGCGGGTGATCCATTTGGCGCTCTTCTCTTACTTGGGTTAGGGTATACCAGTTTGAGTATGAACACCTCCAACGTGGCTAAGGTGAAATATTTGATTCGTCATAGTCAACAAGAAGAATTAGAAAAATTAGCGGAGCAAGCAATGACAAAATCCTATGGGGAGGACATTCATCAAATGATGCATGACTTCTTCATTCAACAGGGCTTTGCGGGCTTTATCCGTGCAGGTAAAAAGTAGGAAATCGTGACCGTCTCTTTATTTTTGTTATTGTTGGCGCTAGGCGCTTTTGTGGGTGTGATGGCGGGGTTACTCGGTATCGGTGGTGGTTTGATTGTTGTTCCTGCCTTGTTGTATTTGCTTCCTCTTGCTGGGATCTCTCCAGAAATGAGTATGCACATGGCCTTAGCCACTTCGTTAGCGAGTATTATTGTCACGTCTGGCTCATCGGCGATGAATCACCTTAAGCTCGGCAATGTCGATATGTTTGTCGTAAAATGGTTGATGCCTGGTGTGGTCATTGGTGGCTTTGTTGGTGCCAATATTGCTGAGTGGATCCCTACACACTATTTGCCGAAAGTGTTTGGTGTCATTGTTCTTTGCCTGTCAGTACAAATGTTTCGTTCCATTAAAGTTACGAGCAGTAAACCTATGCCGAGCAGCCCTGTGACTGTAGTTTACGGCACGGGAATTGGTGTCGTATCAAGCCTTGCTGGTATTGGTGGTGGCTCACTGTCGGTACCATTTTTAAATAAACATGGGATAGAGATGCGTAAAGCGGTGGGCTCATCCTCCGTTTGTGGTTGCGTGATTGCTATTTCTGGTATGATCGGCTTCATCTTACATGGCTATAAAGTGGAAGGCTTACCTTCATACAGTATTGGCTATGTTTATCTTCCCGCTTTATTAGCGATTGCTATGGCCTCGATGCTCACAACAAAAGTGGGTGCGAAGCTCGCAACTAACCTTCCAACTGCGGTATTAAAAAAGATATTCGCGGTGTTCTTAATGTTTGTTGCAGCGACCATGCTGCTCTAAGTTTGTACCCAAGTCATTCTCGCTGAACCAAGCATCTAGAGGTTACTTGGGTATATTTATTTTGTTGTGATAAGAAGAGAATGATTTATGTCTCAGGGATATATTGAATTTCCCAATATTGATCCGGTTTTAATCTCTATTGGTCCTGTTTCGGTTCGTTGGTACGGTTTGATGTACCTTGTGGGCTTTATGTTTGCTCTATGGTTAGCGAACCGACGTGCGGATAAGCCTGGAAGTGGTTGGACACGAGAGCAGGTTTCTGATTTGTTGTTCGCAGGCTTCCTTGGCGTGGTGATTGGTGGCCGTGTAGGCTACGTGCTTTTCTACAATTTTGAGCTCTTCCTGGCTGACCCTTTGTATCTATTTAAAGTGTGGACCGGTGGTATGTCTTTCCACGGGGGCTTACTGGGTGTGATTACCGCGATGTTCTGGTATGCACACAAAAACGGGCGAACTTTCTTCGGTGTTGCTGACTTTATCGCGCCGCTTGTGCCATTTGGTTTGGGTATGGGGCGTTTAGGTAACTTCATGAACAGCGAGTTGTGGGGCCGAGTAACGGATGTGCCTTGGGCGATCGTTTTCCCAAATGGCGGTCCACTGCCACGTCATCCATCGCAGCTTTATGAAATGGCGCTTGAAGGTATCGTCCTTTTCTTCATTTTGAATTGGTTCATCAAGAAACCTCGTCCTCTAGGTTCTGTTTCAGGACTCTTTCTTGCGGGTTACGGAACCTTCCGTTTCCTAGTAGAATACGTGCGCGAACCAGACGCTCATTTGGGTTTATTCGGTGGCTTTATTTCCATGGGACAGATTTTATCCCTGCCAATGGTGGTTATCGGTGTCCTCATGATGGTTTGGGCATACAAACGTGGTCATTACAAAGACGAATTACCACAAAAGACGAAGTAAGGTATTGGTGTGAAACAGTATTTAGATTTGTGTCAACGCATCGTTGACCAAGGTGTTTGGGTTGAAAATGAGCGTACAGGCAAGCGCTGCCTGACCGTAATCAACGCGGATTTAACCTACGATGTTGCGAACAATCAATTTCCGTTGGTCACCACACGTAAAAGTTTTTGGAAAGCGGCCGTTGCAGAGCTATTAGGGTATATTCGTGGTTACGATAATGCGGAAGATTTTCGTAAGCTGGGCACGAAAACCTGGGATGCCAATGCCAACCTAAATGATGCCTGGTTGAATAACCCATACCGTAAAGGTGAAGACGACATGGGCCGTGTCTATGGGGTTCAAGGGCGCGCCTGGGCGAAACCTGATGGTGGTCATGTTGACCAGCTACGTAAGATAGTGGATGACTTAACGCGTGGTGTTGATGACCGCGGTGAAATCTTGAACTTCTACAATCCGGGTGAGTTCCACATGGGGTGCTTGCGTCCTTGTATGTACAGTCACCATTTTTCATTGCTGGATGATACGCTTTACCTGAATAGTACTCAGCGTTCGTGTGATGTACCGCTTGGCTTAAACTTCAATATGGTTCAAGTTTACGTATTCTTGGCGATTATGGCGCAAATTACGGGCAAGAAACCTGGTCAGGCATTTCATAAGATTGTGAATGCTCACATTTATGAAGACCAGCTTGAACTGATGCGCGATGTTCAGTTGAAGCGTGAGCCATTAAAAGCGCCGACGTTCCATATCAACCCAGAGATTAAATCTCTAGAAGATTTGGAAACTTGGGTCACACTGGATGACTTTTGGGTTGAAGGGTACGAGCATCACGATCCTATTCGTTACCCATTCTCAGTGTAACGAGTATCGTTCTTCAAGATATAGAAAAAGCTCCGAATGGAGCTTTTTTCTTTTTTGTACTTAGAAGGTATTATTTTAGTGCACTGACAATATAACGGTGAATTGGGTTGGTCTGCATCGGTGTGGACAGTGCCGGGCTAATAAACTTAGGTTGAGTGAATATTTCTTTACTCACTAATGAACGGATAAGCTCAAAGTACTTCAGCTCTGTTTTCCCGCACAACAATAGTGAAAAGTCATCGCCCAATTTATCATAGGCATTGAGCACCTCTCGGAATCCTCTAAGATACAAGTAATCCTTCGTTAAACCTCCACCTCGATAGACTCGGGCAGTCGTTGTAAATGCTTGAAGATCAGAAGCTTTATACTGTTCTTTTAATAGCATGAACGTATGGCGGAAATCGCGATCCTTGATCATCGACTCTACTGCCAGAACTCGTAAGGCTAAGGTTCTTAGGCGCTTGATACTGAAATGTCCTGACAGATACTCACATAATATAGCCAGCCCTTCTTGAGTGTTGGTATTGGCAGGACAACCTAAGCTCAGGACTTTTAGCGGTTGTTGACGACCGTTAAGCGTAGTCAGGAGATGTACTCCCATTTCATGATGTGCAAGAGCCTCCAGCTCATCAGTGGTGATGTACGCCGCGTGGTTAATTTTGACTCGAGATCCTGAAACTAGTGCGTTTGCTAACATCCCGTCCAACACCTGTATTTCACATTCATACCCATTGCGTTGAGCAAAATTTTGCATGAAACGTGCTATTGCACGGCTATCGTGCTGAGGTTCTTTTTCTTCTTCTGTAGGAAGGTGCAATATGAAATGGGCGTTGGCAATATCTTTGGCGCTCGGTTCCCCATAATAGCGTAAGGAGTTATAAAGAAACTCTTGCGTACCTATGGTATTCACTTGATCCAGTTTATCTGCATAAGACTGAATTACATCCGCGTACAGCCTCTGCAGTTGGGTGTCTTGAATGTTTTCTAGAGGTAGCTCATATAGACGTCGCTTTGCACTGTGGGTATCTACGTTAGTAATTGAATATTGAAAATTAGGCTCTTGAGAATATTTGTTTTTAATGAAACGTTCTCTTTCTTGAGCATAATTAAGAGGATTCACGCTACTAAGGATATCAATATCAGCAACCAGTTGGGTTAGGTTTTCGTCTATTGCGAGTAGCTGATCAGAAATAGCGTCATTAAGCTGCGTCATGTTGTCGACTCCAAATGAGATAGCTCAGCATAAGCATGCTGATGTGGCTCAAATTATCACCGGACAATCGATTTGAACAGTTTAATTATCATAAAAAAGACTCCACGATGTGGAGCCTAAACAATAAGCGATGGTATGTCGTTGTTGTTACGTTGTTAGGGCTAGAATTGCACCTGGTAGAATAACGAATACTGACATTAGGTAACCACCAACAACTGCTTTATTCTTAATAGCCATTTCAGAAATCATCTCAGCGCCTTTAACCGGAATCTCACGTAGGAATGGAATTCCAAAGATAAACAGCGTCGCCATGATGTTAAATACTAAGTGGACTAGAGCGATTTGTAGTGCGAATACTGCGAACTCTCCAGATACCGCTGTCGCTGCTAGTAGTGCCGTAATACAAGTACCTATGTTAGCACCCAGTGTGAAAGGGTAGATATCTCGTACTTTCAACACGCCAGTACCAACCAACGGAACCATTAAACTTGTCGTGGTTGAGGAAGATTGCACTAGAACGGTCACGATTGAGCCTGATACGATGCCGTGAATAGGACCACGACCGATGGCGTTTTTCAAAATTTCACGTGCGCGACCAACCATTAGGCTCTTCATCAATTTACCCATCACGGTGATTGCAACGAAGATAGTCGCAATACCCAAAGCAATAAGCATGACGCCGCCAACAGTATCACCGAAGGTAGAAAGTGGCTCTTTAATTGCGCCTACGACTGGCTTTGTAATTGGTTTAATAAAGTTGAAGCCTTTAATGCTCATATCACCAGTAGCAAGCAGTGGAGAAACAAGCCAGTGAGAAACTTTCTCTAAAATGCCGAACATCATTTCCAACGGAAGGAAAATAGCGACAGCAAGCAAGTTGAAGAAGTCGTGAATGGTTGCACTTGCAAATGCACGTTTGAACTCTTCTTTACAGCGCACGTGGCCAAGAGACACAAGCGTATTGGTCACTGTGGTACCAATGTTAGCACCCATCACCATAGGGATAGCGGTTTCTACAGGTAAGCCACCTGCAACCAAGCCTACAATAATAGACGTTACAGTACTTGAAGACTGAATTAAGGCTGTTGCCACCAAGCCGATCATTAGACCTGCAACTGGGTGTGCGGCAAATTCAAATAGCACCTTAGCTTGATCGCCAGTTGCCCATTTAAAGCCACTACCAACCATAGATACTGCTAGAAGAAGCAGATATAACATGAATGCCAAGTTAGCCCAGCGTAACCAACGAGCTGTGCTCGAAATTGGTGCCACTGTTGAAGTAGCTTGGTTCATCATAATTTTCTCCGTTGACCTTTCAGTTCATTTTTCGGTCTGTAGTTGAATCTGCGGGCGATGTTAGAGAACAAATATTTCAGTAATATTACAGATTTCTTGCTGTGAGAGATTTTTATTGTTCTTTTTGATAATGGCGTAAAAGAGGAAGAAAATTAATTTTTAACTTGTTGATTTTAATGGTTAAATTTTGATTTCGTTTTGTTTGGTTTTTGCGTTTTTTTTGTAGAGAAAATGCGCCTCAGTTCAACTTTTATGACAGTGTTGACTTTATACTTTCGGTAAAACTTATGCTTTTGTAAGGTATTGTATGGTTTTGTCGAGTTTATTGTTTGTCTCTGTCACATTTGGTATAAAAAGTATCACTTTCTTTTCGGGACTCGATCATGTCACATCTAAACTACAACCATCTCTATTATTTCTGGATGGTGTGCAAACAGGGCTCTGTAACTAAGGCGGCTGACGCGCTCTTCCTGACACCGCAAACCGTGACAGGACAGATTAAAGCGCTTGAAGAGCGCATGAAAGGAAAGTTAACCAAGCGCAATGGTCGTACAGTTGAGCCCACTGAGTTAGGTCAGCTTGTGTTTAAGTACGCCGACCGGATGTTCGGTTTGAGCTATGAGATGTTAGATATCGTCAATTACAGCCAGCACTCGAACATTCTATTTGAAGTTGGTGTAGCCGATGCATTATCTAAACGCTTGGTCAGTAAAGTACTGATGACGACCGTCCCGGAAGATAACAGTATTCATTTACGCTGTTATGAATCGACCCACGAACTGCTACTTGAACGCCTTTCTCAGCACAAGCTAGATATGATCCTTTCGGATTGTCCCGTTGATTCTACTCAAAGTCCTGGCCTTTATAGCAAAAAGTTGGGTGAAAGTAGCATGAGCTTTTTTGCTTCTTCTGAAATTGAAAATGTGCGATTCCCTGAGATCTTGGAACAAAAAAAACTTCTGATTCCCGCGAGCCGAACGGCTATGGGGCGTAAAGTTATTCAATGGTTTGATCGTCAAGGCCTTCAACCCAATGTGCTAGGGGAGTTTGATGATGTTGCGTTGATGAAAGCTTTTGCTCGGTACCACGATGATGTGATTTTCTTGGCACCGACCGTATACATGTCGGAGATTGAAGACGACCGAAATTTACAGCTAATTGGCCATGTCGATGGGCTAAAAGAAGAGTACTACGTGATTTTTGCGGAACGAATGATCCAACACCCCGCGGTAAAAAATGTTTGTGATGCTGATTTCAGTCAAATGTTTGAGTAAACCCGTATCGTTGCGTAAATAAATAGATTACTATCAATAAAAATATAATTCTAAATAATATCTAAGTAAGCAAGATACTTGTTTTAGTGAGCAAAACTATTAATTATTGATGGCGCACCAATTAAAATCCTTGGTGGATAATATTGGTGTATCACTAACAACTAAATTAGAGGTTCTAATAATGAAGACTCTGGAAGTGTATCTTGATTTTCTTAGATATATAAATCAGTGCAACACAACAAGCTGGCCAGGGTTGGAATAAGTAAGTTGTAGCTAGAGGTCCAACACATGAATCTACAAGAAATGGAGCAGAACTCCGCAAAAGCCGTCGTGTTGCTCAAAGCGATGGCAAACGAGAGACGCCTACAAATCCTTTGTATGCTGCATAACCAAGAGCTGTCCGTGGGAGAGCTGTGTGCAAAGTTAGAGCTAAGCCAGTCGGCATTATCTCAGCATCTTGCTTGGCTTCGCCGTGATGAGTTAGTCACGACAAGGAAAGAAGCACAAACGGTATACTACACATTAAAGAGTGATGAAGTGAAAGCGTTAATAAAAACACTGCATAGTCTTTATTGTGCTGAGAGTGCTCAACATTAATTAAATAGTCCTAATATACTGCTCATCTTAGAGTGTGAATCTAACTTGTTGGAATATTTGAGAGTGGCGTTAAACTTTTGATGATAGGGTACTACTCATCGACCAATTTGCTTTGTTCTCAAGTGTTTTATTAGTGCTTTCTAGTTTGAGCGTTATATGGGTAATGAATAAGCTGATGTCTTTAAATGGGACATTCAGAAAAAGAAAAGCTGGCATTGCCAGCTTTTTTTATTAAGAAAATTTTGTAGATATAAAAAAACCGACACAAGGTCGGTTTTTTCTTCACTGTAAAATCAGGACTCTATTAAAGAGCTTTGATTTGTGCAGCGAAACGAGACTTATGGCGAGCTGCTTTATTCTTGTGAATAAGGCCTTTAGTTGCCATGCGGTCTAGGATAGGTGTAACTACAGCGAATGCAGCAGTTGCAGCTTCTTTGTCGCCTGCTTCGATAGCAGCAACAGTTTTCTTCATGTAAGTACGCATCATTGAGCGACGGCTAGCATTGTGCTGACGACGTTTCTCAGCTTGGATAGCGCGCTTCTTAGCAGATTTACTATTTGCCAAGGGTCTAACTCCCAAAAACTTAGTTCTGTGACAATTTAAGGGCGAGGAATATCCCTCATTTGCGCTTAAATGTCAAATGATTTGTGCAAAAACCGATCTAAGCCAAAACAAATTTTGGTAAGAGAGGTTATCGCGGTTAAGATGGCGGGGATTCTAACAGCATTTTTATACCAATGCTAATAATTATCCGCGAAAGGCACACTTATTCCTTACAACCCGCGGATAGATTTTTGACGTCTATTTGCAGCACCTGTCAGAGAAACAGTATAGGGTTAGCTGTCTTATGGTGATATTCCGAGGTTACAGTGAGTAAACGACTACTCAAGTCTGGCATGATCGTCAGTGCTATGACATTTATTTCCCGCGTTCTTGGCCTAGTTCGTGATGTTGTAGTGGCAAATTTAATGGGGGCAGGAGCAAGCGCAGACGTTTTTTTCTTCGCCAATAAAATTCCTAATTTTTTACGACGTTTGTTTGCTGAAGGTGCTTTTTCCCAAGCGTTTGTACCTGTTTTAACGGAAAGCCATGCTCAAGGCGAAATGGATAAAACTCGGGAGCTCATTGCTCGTGCAGCGGGCACATTGGGGGTGATAGTCTCAATTGTTACCATCTTAGGTGTTCTAGGTTCCGGTGTGGTGACTGCACTGTTTGGTTTTGGTTGGTTCCTAGACTGGATGCATGGTGGTCCCGCGGCTGAGAAGTTCGAACTTGCTAGCGTGATGCTCAAGATTACCTTTCCTTATTTATGGTTCATCACTTTTGTTGCCCTATCGGGAGCCATTCTCAATACACTAGGTAAGTTTGCGGTTTCTTCGTTTACTCCCGTCTTCCTCAACGTAATGATCATTTTGGCAGCATGGTTTATCTCGCCGCAGATGTCACAGCCAGAGATTGGTCTTGCCATCGGTGTTTTCCTTGGTGGTTTGGTTCAGTTCTTATTTCAAATCCCTTTCCTTATTAAAGCGGGGGTTATGGTTAAGCCGAAATGGGGCTGGCGCGATCCGGGCGTGGTGAAGATCCGAACCTTAATGATTCCTGCTTTGTTCGGTGTGTCGGTAAGCCAAATCAACTTGTTGTTTGATACTTTTATTGCCAGCTTTCTGCAAACCGGTTCGATCAGTTGGTTGTACTATTCAGATCGCTTGTTGGAATTCCCGTTAGGTCTGTTTGGTATTGCTATTGCAACGGTGATTTTACCAGCATTATCACGCAAACATGTTGACGCACAAAATGAAGGATTCGCACAAACCATGGACTGGGGGGTGCGCATGGTGATCTTACTTGGCCTTCCTGCAATGCTTGGTTTGATGGTACTGGCAAAACCTATGTTGATGGTGTTATTCATGCGAGGTGAGTTTTCGCCACAAGACGTACATCAAGCATCATTGTCACTCTTTGCTTACGCTTCAGGCTTGTTGAACTTTATGCTGATTAAAGTGCTCGCTCCGGGTTATTACTCGCGTCAAGACACTAAAACGCCAGTGAAATACGGCATCATTGCGATGGTGACCAACATGGTATTTAATGCAATTTTTGCGTACTTCTATGGCTACGTTGGCTTGGCTATCGCGACGGCACTATCGGCATTTGTGAATATGGCACTACTGTATCGTGGCCTGCACATCGCAGAGGTATACCAAATCACTAAGCGAACCGTCTTCTTTATTATACGTTTAGCTATTGCTGGCGCGGCGATGGTGGCGGCAATCTTATGGCAACTGGAAGATATGTCAGTATGGCTGGGCTGGAGCTTTGCTCACCGAAGCGCGGTGCTAGGGATGTTGATCGGTTTAGGAGCCGTGGTTTACCTAGTGGTTCTATTTTTAACTGGTGCGCGTTTAAAAGACCTAAAAGCTGGGACAGACTGAGGGTGATTAGTATATAATCCGTCAGTTTCACACAGTGTAAAGTAAAACAGAGGCAGAAAGCAGTATCCAATGGAACTGATTAGAGGCATTCACAATATCAACCCGCGACATCATGGTTGTGTGCTGACTATTGGCAATTTCGATGGTGTCCATAAAGGCCATCAACAAGTATTGCAGCAAGTGTCTGAGCAAGCGGACAGGCTATCCTTGCCTTCTGTTGTGATGACCTTTGAACCTCAGCCGATGGAGCTGTTTGCCAAAGACAAGGCACCTGCAAGGTTGACGCGATTACGCGATAAGTTCGTGCAATTGAGTAAGCTCGATATTGACCGCTTACTGTGTGTCAATTTCAATCGCCATTTTGCAAGTTTAACCGCGGAAGAGTTTATCCGTGACTTGTTGGTCGAGCGTTTGGGTGTTAAGTTTCTTGTCGTTGGTGATGATTTCTGCTTTGGCAAAGGCCGTACAGGTAACTTTGCAATGCTGCAGGAAGCAGGGGAAAAATACGGCTTTGATGTCGTAAGTACCCAGAGCTTTTGTTTACAACAATTACGTGTCAGCAGTACGGCTATCCGTCAAGCGCTGGCGCGTGACGATTTGCATTCCGCGCAACAGATGCTGGGAAGAAACTACAGCATCAGCGGTCGTGTTTCTCATGGAAGAAAGCTAGGTCGAACCATTGGATTCCCTACTGCAAATATTCCTTTGAAACGCTGTGTTTCTCCGGTTTCCGGAGTCTATGTTGTTCAAGCGCTTGGCTTAGGAAATAAGCCAGTTGGTGGTGTTGCTAATATTGGTCAAAGACCAACCGTCAATGGTGTTCGCCAACAGTTAGAAGTGCACTTATTCGACTTTCATGCCAATTTATATGGCAAGCAACTAGAAGTGGAACTTTTGCATAAACTTCGAGATGAGCAAAAGTTTGAGTCGTTTGAAGCACTTAAACAACAAATCGAATTGGATGCTGAAGCAGCAAGGGTGTGGCTGCGTCAGCTTAAGCGTTGAGCGGTTTATTCCACCGTTCAACATAATGTCTAATTTTCGCCCAATATAACGGAATTAAGAATCGATGAGTGAGTATAAAGATACCCTGAACTTACCTGAAACAGGGTTTCCAATGCGCGGCAACCTGGCCAATCGTGAGCCAGAAATGCTTAAGCGTTGGTACAAAGAAGATCTTTACGGTGAAATCCGTAAAGCTAAGAAAGGCAAAAAGTCATTCGTATTGCACGATGGCCCTCCTTACGCAAATGGTGACATTCATATTGGTCACGCACTAAACAAGATTCTTAAAGACATTATTATTAAATCCAAAACACTTTCAGGTTTTGACGCACCTTACATCCCAGGCTGGGACTGCCACGGTCTACCAATCGAATTAATGGTAGAGAAGAAAGTAGGTAAGCCAGGCCAAAAAGTGACAGCAGCGGAATTCCGCGAGAAATGTCGTGAATACGCAGCTGGTCAGGTTGAAGGTCAGAAAGAGAGCTTCAAACGCCTTGGTATCATGGGTGAGTGGGACAAGCCATACCGCACTATGGATTTCGCAACTGAAGCGAACATTATTCGTGCTCTTGGTAAGATCGCAAGCAATGGTCACCTGCTAAAAGGTTTCAAACCTGTTCACTGGTGTACAGACTGTGGTTCTGCTCTTGCTGAAGCGGAAGTAGAATACAAAGATAAAGTATCGCCATCTATCGACGTTCGTTTTAAAGCGGCTGACGAAGCGGCACTGCTATCTAAATTTGAACTGACAGAAGGTCATGAAGGTCACGGTGACGTATCTATCGTTATCTGGACAACAACACCTTGGACACTGCCTGCAAACCGCGCAGTATGTCTACGTGATGATCTAGAGTACGTGCTTATCCAAACAGAAGGCGACAACGCTGAGCGTATCATCGTTGCTGCTGAGCTGGCGAAAGACGTAATGGACCGTGCTGGTATCGAGCACTTCCACAACCTAGGTTTTGCGAAAGGTGCGGATCTTGAGCTTTCTCAATTCCAACACCCATTCTACGATTTCACTGTACCGGCGATCCTTGGTGATCACGTTACAACTGATTCAGGTACTGGTGTTGTTCACACTGCACCTGGTCATGGTCAAGAAGACTTCGCGGTTGGTAATAAGTACAACCTAGAAGTAGCAAACCCAGTTGGCTCAAACGGTGTTTACCTACCAGATACAGAGCTATTTGCTGGTCAGCACGTATTTAAAGCGAACGATGCAGTAGTAGAAGTACTAAAAGAAAAAGGTGCATTACTACACCACCACGCTTACGAGCACAGCTACCCACACTGTTGGCGTCATAAGACTCCAATCATCTTCCGTGCTACACCTCAATGGTTCGTTTCTATGGACCAAGCTGGCCTACGTGCTAAAGCATTAGAGTCAATCAAGAATGTAGAGTGGATGCCTGAGTGGGGTCAAAGCCGCATCGAAGGTATGATCGAAGGTCGCCCTGAGTGGTGTATCTCTCGTCAACGTACTTGGGGTGTGCCAATTGCTCTGTTTGTTCATAAAGAAACAGCAGAACTTCATCCAAACACGCTAGAGCTGATCGAGAAAGTCGCTAAGCTGGTTGAAGAGAAAGGCATCCAAGCATGGTGGGATGTCGATGCAGCTGAACTACTAGGTGCTGACGCTGACCAATACGAAAAAGTGCTAGATACGCTAGACGTATGGTTCGATTCAGGTGTCACTCACTTCTCTGTTGTTGATGCTCGTGAAGAGTACAACGGCAACAGTGCAGACCTATACCTAGAAGGTTCTGACCAACACCGCGGTTGGTTCCAATCTTCTTTAATTTCATCTATTGCGATGAAAGACGAAGCACCTTACAAACAAGTACTGACACACGGTTTCGTGGTTGATGGTCAGGGTCGTAAGATGTCTAAATCTATCGGTAACGTGGTTGCGCCAAAAGACGTAACCAACAAGCTAGGTGCTGACATTCTTCGTCTATGGGTTGCTTCTACAGACTACACGGGTGAAGTTGCGGTTTCTGATGAAATCCTAAAACGCAGCGCAGATGCGTACCGTCGTATCCGTAACACAGCGCGTTTCTTCCTA
This sequence comes from Vibrio sp. 811, assembly GCF_033339195.1. Taxonomy (NCBI): domain Bacteria; kingdom Pseudomonadati; phylum Pseudomonadota; class Gammaproteobacteria; order Vibrionales; family Vibrionaceae; genus Vibrio; species Vibrio sp. 811. The sequence continues at coordinate 30,603 of NZ_JAWOUB010000004.1, read as the reverse complement.
GCTAACTTGAGCGGCTTCAACCCTGAAACAGACATCGTTCCTGTTGAAGAGATGGTTGCGCTAGATCGCTGGGCGGTTGGTCGTGCACTAGCAGCACAAGAAGAGATCGTTAAAGCATACGAAGAGTACAACACACACGGTGTGACTCAGCGTCTAATGCAATTCTGTTCGATCGAAATGGGCTCTTTCTACCTAGACGTAATTAAAGACCGTCAGTACACAGCAAAACGTGGCGGCAACGCTCAACGTAGCTGTCAGACTGCGCTTTACTACATTGTTGAAGCGCTTGTTCGTTGGATGGCTCCTATCATGTCGTTCACTGCAGATGAAATTTGGAACGAAATGCCAGGCGAGCGCGACAAGTTCGTATTCACTGGTGAGTGGTTTGACGGTCTATTCGGTCTTGCTGAAGGTGAAGAGCTGAACAACGAATTCTGGACTGAGATCCAAGCGGTTCGTGGTGCGGTTAACAAACTTCTAGAAGATGCGCGTAAAGAGAAAACCATTGGTGGTGCACTACAAGCTGAAGTGACTCTATTTGCTGATGACGCACTAGCGGCGAAGATCAACAAACTTGAAGATGAACTGCGCTTTGTTCTACTAACCTCTGCTGCGAAAGTTAAGCCTCTGGGTGAGAAGACTGATGCAGCACAAGCGACGGATATCGAAGGCTTGTTTGTTGAAGTAGCTGCAGCTGAAGGCGAGAAGTGTGACCGTTGTTGGCACCACACGCCAGACGTAGGCACAATCGAAGGTCACGAGAAGATCTGTGGTCGTTGTGTGTCTAACGTAGACGGCGAAGGTGAAGTACGTAAATTCGCGTAATTGCCTAGAACGACTGAACTTTTTTTAAAATTAACAGCCCCAGTATTTACTGGGGCTGTTTGTAGGTAAAGTAATGAGTGAAAAAGCACTGACGTTAAAGCAATCTGGAGTTCGCTGGCTGTGGTTAGCAATTCTGGTATTTATTGCAGATATTGGCATCAAATTGGTGGTGATGGACAACATGGGCTACGGATGGGCAAACCGAATTGAGGTGTTGCCATTCTTCAACCTACTTTACGTTCATAACTACGGTGCCGCTTTCAGCTTCTTGAGCGATCAAGCTGGTTGGCAGCGTTGGTTATTTACAGGTATCGCGTTTGTTGTGACGGGTCTTTTGACCTACTGGATGAGCAAGCTTCCAGCAAAAGAAAAATGGAACAACATTGCTTATGCACTGATTATTGGTGGTGCAGTGGGCAACGTGTTTGACCGCGTCGTTCATGGCTTTGTTGTTGATTACCTAGACTTCTTCTGGGGTAACTACCACTGGCCAGCATTCAACCTTGCTGACATGGCGATATGTATTGGTGCCGCGATGATTATTCTTGACGGCTTTCGAAAGAAAGACGAGGCGAAAGCCTAAGTAGTGGCAGTGTATATTGCGAAAAGTTGAATAACCCTAAGCGTCGCCCGTTGATTCGAGCGACGCTTTTTATTATGTTGGAGCGCCAATCATCATATCAATGTATAAAAAGACCAAGCTGACAGCGTAATAACCCAAGAACAAGGAAGCAGTAACGTGACAACAATAACCAATGAATCGGTAGTAACCCTTCACTTTACGATTAAAATGAAAGACGGATCGGTTGCAGATAGTACTCATAACATGGGTAAACCAGCGAAGTTTGTTATGGGTGATGGAAGCTTGAGTGAAAACTTTGAGCAATGCTTGATCGGCCTCGAAACAGGCGCACAAAAAGCGATTGAGCTAAAGGCAGAAGACGCGTTTGGTATGCCAAACCCTGATCATATTCACTATATGGATCGCACTAAATTTGTAGGTGATGCAGAAGTGGAAGTTGGTACAATCATGGCCTTCAGTGGCCCTGATGGCATGGAAATCCCGGGCATTATTACAGAGATTGCAGGCGATTCAGTCACTGTGGACTTCAACCATCCTCTAGCGGGACAAGACGTGACTTTCGAAGTTGAAATTTTGTCAGTAGAATAGCGAACCCAATAAAGATAATTTCCATGAGCAATGAAATGAAAATCCTATTAGCTAACCCACGCGGCTTTTGTGCTGGTGTAGACCGTGCGATTAGCATCGTAGAGCGTGCGCTAGAGATGTATCAGCCACCGATTTATGTGCGTCATGAAGTGGTGCATAACCGTTTTGTGGTTGAAGGTCTCAAACAGCGTGGTGCTATCTTCGTTGAAGAACTGCACGAAGTGCCAGACAACAACATTGTGATTTTCTCCGCTCATGGTGTATCGCAGGCGGTTCGTCAGGAAGCCAAGCAGCGTGATTTGACCGTATTTGACGCAACGTGTCCTTTGGTAACCAAAGTGCATATGGAAGTGGCGCGTGCGAGCCGTCGTAATATGGAAGTGGTTCTGATTGGTCACGCAGGTCACCCTGAAGTCGAAGGTACGATGGGGCAATACGCCAGTGAAACCGGTGGTATGTACTTGGTTGAAACTCCAGCCGATGTTGAGAAACTGAAGGCGATTGTGAAAGATCCATCCGATCTTCATTACGTAAGCCAAACGACGCTTTCTGTCGATGAAACTGCCGATGTTATCGAAGAGCTACGCCGCGTGTTCCCAGATATCCAAGGTCCACGTAAAGACGATATCTGTTACGCGACACAAAACCGCCAAGATGCCGTACGTGAATTAGCTGGTGACGTAGATGTGATGGTTGTGGTGGGTTCTAAAAACTCATCAAACTCTACACGTCTTAAAGAGCTAGCTGAAAAGCTAGGGACACCTGGCTACTTAACCGACTGTCCGGAAGATATCAAACCTGAGTGGTTCGAAGGCAAAACAAAGGTCGGCGTGACTGCGGGAGCATCTGCTCCGGAAGAGCTCGTTAATCAGATTCTAGAGCGAATCAAAGAACTCGTTGGTGCCGAAGCGGTTGATGAAGTACTTGGCCGTGAAGAGAATATGTTCTTTGAAGTACCTAAAGAACTGCAAATTAAGCAAGTGGATTAGTCTCCATTTATCGAATATTCAAAAGGCGACCTGTGGGTCGCCTTTTTTACATCTCTCTTAACTCATTTAGGTAATCACGAATTTGGTCTTTTCCTAAACCATCGATAATCATATCAGACATCTTCGTGATTCTTCGCTCAAGCGATTGAGCAACCTTTTCGCAATGTGCGTACATGTCTTCATCAGAACCATCGGTCGGAAAAGCATCAACTTGCCAGTTTACTCGAACACCACCTGCAAGCCACTGAGGAGCGGTTTCTTGATGTAAAGAATCACAGAGAATAATAACGATGTCGGGAAGAAACTGAGTTCGCTCCTCCCATGAATGCGTGTGGATATGCGGAATGGGGAGTTGGTGGTCATATAAATATTTTTGCACCACTGGGTGCACCTTGCCTGTGGGATGTGAGCCTCCACTGGTGACACTAAAATCTGCTGGCAGGATATTGGTTGCGATTGACTCCGCGAGGACGCTTCGTCCAGCGTTGTGCTTACATATGAATAAAACTTTATACATCATCGCCTCGTCTTTTCGGAGCGTCCTATTTATACGCTAGCGGAAACTCAGCGATGATGTGTGAAGTTTTTGTGTTAGTGGCTAATGCCGAGCATCTCTTTGAGCACCTTTAAGTAGCGGCGGCTTACTGGTATCTCAAAGCCTGTTTTGGTAATGATTTCCGCTAACCCATTTTCCAGTAACTTGATTTCGCTAATCGCTTTAATACTGACTAAGTATTGACGATGGCAGCGGACTAGAGGGGTTTTCTCTTCCAACGTTTTTAATGTCAGTTGGGTGCTCGCGGTTTGGCTGGTGGAGCGTACATGCACGCCGCTGATATCACTGTAAGCACATTCCACCGTGTCGGTGGCCATGATAACGATGCGGTTGTGTCCGATGCACGGTATCTGATCCAACGTGTCAGGTGTAATAGCAGACAGTTGTTGCGTTAGGGCGGATTGGCTAATGACTTTGTTTAGTCGTTTGACCGTTTTAGTTAACCGGCATGGGTCGACAGGTTTGAGCAAGTAATCAAAGGCATTGTCTTCAAATGCTTGAATCGCATACTGATCATAAGCCGTGACAAAAACCACATAAGGCATGGTTTCTGGATCAAGCATCCCTAGTAATTCAATCCCCGTGACTTGAGGCATTTGGATATCGAGAAACACCACATCAGGCTTGAGTTCATTGATTTTTTTTAGGCCAAGGATTGCGTTTGAGGCATCGCCCACGACCTCAACTTGGCCTGTTTCATCCAGTAACTCTGCTAGCTCTTCACGAGCAAACTGTTCATCATCAATGACGAGTGCGGTTAACATCCAACATTACCTTTATTGCTTCAGCGTGCTTTTATGATTTTGGGGGAATGATAAAGCTCATTTTAGTAAATTGATGTGGCTCGCACGTAATTTTTAGCGCTGCATCACGTCCAAATTGATTAGTGAGACGTTTGTCGACAATTTCTAAACCTAGCCCTGAGTGGTTTTCTTTTGGCGGTTCAAAACTGCCTGCGTTGTCTTCGACGGTAATCAAGTGACCTTGTGGGTGTGCTTCGCTGTATATATGAACTTTACCACCTTCAAGCATGTTTGAAATGCCATGCTTAATGGCGTTCTCAACCAAAGGCTGGAGTGTAAAGCTTGGTAATTTGATGTCCAGCAATTCAGGTTGAATATCGATTTCAACCTCTAAGCGGTCCGTAAAACGCGCTTTTTCGATGCTCAAGTACGAGTTCACATGTGCAAGCTCTTCCTTTAACGTCACGGTATTAATGTTCTGCTTTAAATTGCTGCGGAAGAAGTGCGATAGATTTTGGATTAGCTCGCGCGCTTTGTCAGGGTCACGACGAGTAATCGCACTAATAGTATTGAGTGCATTAAACAAAAAGTGTGGATTCACCTGAGCGTGAAGCAATTTTATTTCTGCTTGGGCGAGTAAGGCTTGTTGTTGTTGGTAATCGCCATAAAGGATTTGGCTAGATAGAAGCTGGGCTATTCCTTCCGCCATCGACATGTTGGCCGTCGAGAACAATTTACGCTTCGGTTCATACAGCTTTATGGTACCAATGACCTCTTTCCCTGCACGCAGTGGGATGATCAGCGCAGATCCGAGCTTGCAATCTTTTGCAATGGAGCATTGGTATGGACGCTCCGCGCCATCAAGATAAATGATGTCGTTTTTCTCCATGGAGTCTAATGTGCTTTGCGATGAAATCGGCGTGTTTGGTTTATGGTGATCATCGCCAATGCCCACAAACGCTAAGATTTTTTCTTGGTCAGTAATCGCGACAGCGCCCACTTTGGTTTCTTCGTAAATAATACGTGCGATTTTCTCTGCGTTTTCGGTGTTGAAGCCGTTGCTTAGAATTCCCACTGAGCGATCAGCAATGGTGAGCGCTCGACGCGAAAACGTCGCAGAAAACTTTTCAAAGATTGCTTTTCTGTCTTGCAGGATACTCATGAACAACGCCGCACCAAATGAATTCGCGATGATCATAGGCGCTGCAATAGCGGACACCAGTTCATAGGCTTGATCAAAAGGTTTCGCGACGGCGAGCAGCAAAATCATTTGCACCACTTCTGCAACAAACGTAACGCTGAATACGACGCTTGGATTAAACAGCAATGCGCCTTTATTTCGCTTGATAAGGTAAACGTGGAGCAAGCCACCAATTACGCCCTCGGCGGTGGTTGAAATTGCACAGGCTAGGTCAGTAAAGCCACCAAGAGAGTATCGATGGATGCCACCAGTAAATCCGACGGCGAAACCTACAACAGGTCCACCAAACAGCCCGCCCATAACTGCGCCGATCGCACGAGTATTGGCAATAGCATCGTTGATGTGCAGACCGAAATAGGTGCCGAGAATACAAAAGCCAGAGAAGAGTACGTAACAAATTAGGCGGTGGCTTAAGCGCGAAGAAATACTTAGCAAAGGTAAGATGATTGGCGTTTTACTTAGCATGTAAGCCAAAACTAAGTACACACACATCTGTTGTAAAAGGGAGATGACCAGTTCCATAGTGAACCTAACCTAGAATCAATGTTGTTATTGTATACCTAAGTAACCTCAAGATGCTTGGCTCAGATAGATAAGAACAGCTAAGTAAATGATGCTGCGCTGTGCTTTCTGAGTCTTAAAGTGACTTGGGTATAAAACAAAAAGAGCCTGCAATTGGCAGGCTCCTATCTTAGTCACTCAGATGTGACGAGTATTACGCTGTTTCTGATACGGCTTGTGGTTTCTCTTCGTCAGCCAGTTCAGTTTCACCTTTACCTTTAGAGGTTTTGATAACGTAACCTGTCACAGCTAGGGCAAACACAATACCTACGATAGTTGATAGTTGCATTGGCAGACCAAAACCTAGCGAGCTGTTGTTTAAGATGAACGTGACACATACCGTGGTCATGAAAATAGCTGGGATAGTGGTAATCCAGTGCAGCTTGTTGTGACGCAGTAGGTAAGCGGACGCAGTCCAAAGCATCATTACCGCTGTTGTTTGGTTTGCAAAACCGAAGTAGCGCCAGATAATGCCGAAGTCTACTTGAGTTAAGATACCGCCGATAACGAACAGTGGAAGTGCCATCAGTAGACGGTTACGTAGCGTTTTTTGTTCCATGTTGAAGTATTCAGCAAGGATCAAGCGGCTTGAACGGAACGCTGTATCGCCAGACGTAATTGGTAGGATAACCACACCCAGGAACGCAAGGATACCACCGAACACACCTAGCAGACCAAATGATGCGCTGTATACCACGTTACCAGGGCCACCGTTTTTCACAGCTTCTGATAGAGCGTCTAGAGAGCCGAAGAAAGACAGAGCGATAGCACACCAAATTAGCGCGATAACACCTTCACCAATCATTGCACCGTAGAATACGAAGCGACCGTTTTTCTCATTTTCCATACAACGCGCCATCAGTGGAGACTGAGTTGCGTGGAAGCCAGAGATAGCGCCACATGCGATAGTGATGAACAATGCAGGCCATAACGGCATGTCATTTGGGTTGAGGTTAGAGAACATGTCCGAAACTTGGAAGTCACCCATTACTGTGTGTTCGCTAGAGAAAGCAACGGCTGTCATTAGGCCAACAGACATAAAGATAAGTAGGGCGCCAAACAGTGGGTAGAAACGACCAATGATTTTATCGACAGGAACAATCGTCGCAATGATGTAGTAAGCAAAAATAGCAATAACCATTGTAGTCATGCTTACGCTCAAGCTTGTTTGATCATTGATGAGGTTAGTAATCATGCCAGCAGGGGCTGAAACGAACACTACGCCAACTAGAAGCAATAGGACAATGGCAAAAATATTCATAAAGTGTTTTGCGCCATTACCTAGGTAGCGACCTGTAATGGTAGGTACAGATGCACCGCCGTTACGCACTGAAAGCATGCCTGAGAAGTAATCGTGTACTGCACCAGCAAAAATACAACCGACTACAATCCAAAGCATCGCCGCAGGACCGTATAGTGCCCCCATGATCGGGCCAAAAATTGGACCAACACCTGCGATGTTAAGTAGTTGAACTAGGTAAACTTTCTTTGTTGACATTGGAACGAAGTCAACACCGTCCGATTTGGTGTGAGCTGGCGTTTGGCGTTTTTCATTGATGCCGAAAATCTTCTCGACGAAAGCGCCGTAGATGAAGTATCCGCCGATTAGGGCTGCGACACAGGTTAGAAACCACATCATAGCAATTGTCCTTGGTCTTAGTTGGGTAGGGTAATTTTTTAATCTCAGGATGCATGTTATGCGTCACTTGTGTTAAATGCATTCGGTTAGTAGATGAGTGGTCGAATAGAGCACTGAGTGGTCGATATGCTGCTTGAGCGGTTTTTAAAAATGGCGAAAGGCTGATGACAGTCTTGAGCGGCTGATTTGAGTCATCAGTGGTTAAATCTGCAAGCTCAGCGGCAAGCGCCAATAATTAGTGGTAAGCTTATTTTTGAAAACAATTACTTAAGGAAGAACCATGAAAAAGGTAACGGTAGGTCTGGCACTGGCTTTACTTGTAGGATGCACAGCAACGACAGCAGATCTTGCCAAGTCGGGAGATTGGCATCAGATCGGATATCAAGATGGCATAACCGGACACACATCGCGCACGATGAGCGAGCTTCGTGAGTTGGGTAGTGTTAAGCAAAGTGACTACGACCAAGGTTATTTAGAAGGTTTACGTGAGTACTGTAATCCTGCTTTTGCGTATCAAATGGGGTTATCTGGTCAGTATTACGAAGGGGTTTGTGAAGGTACTGAGCAAGCGCAAAAATTCCACATGGAATGGCAACGTGGTTGGAATGAATACTCAAATTGATAGTCAATAAAGCCGTTGTTACACTGTCTGCATCACATAAATGTGGCAAAATCTTCCTTATTAAACTATGTTCACATTGCTTGATAGTGAGCACAGAAAAAAAGGAATCACATTATGTCAACGCAAATGGCTGGTGGCTGGAGTCCATTTCATGAACTCACAGCAGAGAATAAAGAAGTATTTGCTAAAGGTATCGAGGGGTTTGTCGGTGTCAAATACTCCCCTTTGGTTGTGGCTACTCAAGTCGTAGCCGGACAAAACTATGCGTTTTTCTGTAATGCAGAAGTTGTCTACCCTGGAGCACAACCATACCCAGCAATGGTTCATATGTTCAGTGACCTTGAAGGTAAAGTCGGTATTACTCACATTGAACGATTGAACTACTAAATTAAGCCATAAAAGGCGCCTGACTTTTAAATAAGTGAGGCGCTTTATTGATTAAGATTGATTAGCTTGCTCGATCACGACTTTTCTTAAATATCCTTGCTTGGCGTTCAGTTGCTCAGTTGCGCTTTCTCTATCCAGCCCGGTTAAAATCATCAAAATCGCTAACTTGGCGTCGTAGTCCGTTTCTTTGAGCGCCGTTTTAGCCTCTTGGTTAGTACAATCTGTTGCTTGCATAACAATACGAGCCGCTCTTGCAACTAGCTTTGCATTCGTCGCTTTCACATCTACCATTAAGTTCTGATAACTTTTGCCCAGGCGAATCATGCTTGCGGTAGTGAGCATGTTCAGTACGAGTTTTTGTGCTGTCCCTGATTTTAAGCGAGTGGATCCCGTTAACGCTTCAGGTCCAACAACGGGGCTAATCGCAATATCAGCAATATCTGCAATCGGAGAGTCAGGGTTACAAGATAGTGCTACAGTGGTGGCACCAAGCTCGTTCGCATACTCTAAGCCACCAATCACGTAAGGTGTTCGTCCACTTGCCGCAATACCAACGACGACATCGCGTTGTGTTAGCGTATTCTCTTTAAGATCTTGCTCACCCAATGCTGGATCGTCCTCCGCCCCTTCTTTTGCACGGAACATTGCCTCTTTTCCACCAGCAATAATACCAACGACCATCTCTGGATCTGTGCCAAAAGTTGGTGGGCATTCTGAAGCGTCCAAAACGCCAAGTCGACCACTGGTACCCGCACCGATGTAAAACAACCGACCTCCGACCTTAAATGCTTCCGTGATCTTATCAACGGCTTCAGCGATCTCAGGCAACACTTTTTCAACGGCAAGAGGAACGAGTTTGTCCTGTTGGTTGATGCGTTGAACAATATCGAGAGAAGGCAGCAAGTCGATGTCCATGGTGTCTGGGTTTCGCCCTTCAGATACCAGATGGGATAAAGCTGCGATAAGTGCATCGTTCGTCATAATGAATTAAGCCTTTTTGTTTAGGATCTATTGCCCTTAATTTTTTGAATAGAGTACACCCAGTGAAGCGAGACGACTTGCCCCCGTAACTTCCGGTAAGTTGCTAGGGAGGCCGTGAATATGGCGCTGCGCAAGCCAAGCAAACGCCATTGCTTCCATGTAGTCGCCATCAACGCCTTTTTCTGCCGTTGTCGCAACGCTCCATTGTGGCAATAACTTAGCTAGTCGCTGCATCAAAAGTGGGTTTCTTGCTCCACCGCCACAGACCAATAGTTGAGGTGTGATGCCATGAGAAAACTTGTCGACTTCGTTGGCAATGGTAATTGCAGAATACTCGCAAAGTGTACGTTGTACGTCTTCGATTGGTAAATTGTGATGGGCCAGTTGTTGATGCAGCCAGTCAATATTGAACAGTTCTCGTCCGGTACTTTTAGGGGCTGGCATGGCGAGGTAAGCTTCTTTGAGTAATTGAGTCAACAAAGTAGCGTTTACCGTTCCTTTAAGTGCAAATTGTGCATCTTCGTCGAAGCTTTGCCCAGTATGCAGCGCACACCATGCGTCTATCAACATATTGCCCGGGCCTGTGTCATAGCCAATGACTGGTTGTTCTGGATACAGTACCGAGATATTGGCAATGCCTCCAATGTTAAGTACCACAGTTGTGGAATCCTGCATCGCAAAAATGCTTTTATGGAAAGCAGGGACGAGTGGGGCACCTTGTCCACCTAGCGCCATGTCTTTACGACGAAAATCCGCTACCGTATCAATGCCTGTTTTGACCGCGATAATGTTTGCATCGCCCAATTGAGTGGTAAACGGCAAGTTTCCGGTAGGCTGATGGAACACTGTTTGACCGTGATTACCAATCGCACGAATTTGCTCTGCGACGTAACCAGACTTATTGAGCAGCTGTAACACAGCATCTGCAAATAGGTGGCCGAGCTGGTGGTCAAGTTCACCTATGGCTTTTAAATTTGTTGCTTGACCGGTACAAACAGATAACAGCATGTCTTTTAGTGCTGCGGGCATTGGGTAGTCGTCGTGCGCAATCAGGCGAACATGCTCATCGCTTATTTCAACTAGAGCGGTATCAACACCATCCATACTCGTTCCAGACATCACACCAATGTACAGTTCGTTAAATTTCATAGCCGATCTCGTCAATTCTTCATTCACTTATTGTAAAGCAAATCTGAAGCGAATAACCTCATCGAATACGAGATATTCAGCCGATTTTGAGGAGAAAACATGGGACCGTTATGGGTTGACGTTGCGGGGTATGAACTGACCGCTGAAGACAAAGAAATCTTGGAGCATCCTACGGTTGGTGGCTTAATTCTATTTGCTCGCAACTATCATGATAGCGAACAGCTTCAAGCACTTACTCAATCCATCCGAAAGGCGGCTAAGCGCCCGTTTTTGATCGGTGTGGATCAAGAAGGCGGCCGAGTACAGCGCTTTCGTGAAGGTTTCTCATTAATTCCTGCTGCTGATGAGTACGCTAAACATCAAAATGGTGAAGAGCTTGCTCGTATGGGCGGTTGGTTAATGGCAGCAGAGCTGATTGCCCATGATATTGATTTAAGCTTTGCCCCGGTACTTGACCAAGGCCATCAATGTAAAGCGATCGGTAACCGTGCATTCGGTGAAGATGCCGATACCATTCTTCGCTATAGCACTGCATATATGCAGGGAATGAAGAGTGTTGGCATGGCAACGACAGGCAAGCACTTCCCTGGACATGGTGGCGTGATTGCAGACTCACATCTAGAAACACCATACGACGAGCGCAGTGATATTTTTGAACAAGATATGGCGATCTTCAAAGCGCAAATTGATGCCGGTATTTTAGATGCCATGATGCCTGCTCACGTGATTTTCCCACATTATGATGCTCAACCAGCCAGCGGTTCTGAATACTGGTTAAAACAGGTCCTGCGTCAGCAATTGGGTTTTAAAGGTTTGGTTTTTTCGGATGACTTGACCATGGAAGGCGCTGCGATCATGGGCAGCCCTGCCGAGCGAGGTGCTCAAGCATTGAGAGCTGGCTGCGATATGTTGTTAATGTGTAATAAACGAGAAGCGCACGTTGAGGTATTAGACAACTTACCGGTTTCAACCGTGCCACTCGCGGATGGATTACTGAAAAAACAGTCATTTTCTCCAAGCGAACTTAAGCTATCTCAAGAGTGGAAAGCGGCGAGTGAAGCGATGAAACGCTTGACTAGCTAAACCTCTTGTAAAAGATTCAAAACAGCGATTAGAAGCCAAAGTTAATTATGCTTTGGCTTTTTATTTAACTGTAAACTTTAATTTACAATAAATGTTTTTTATTCTGTACGCTTGTTTTTCTTTTTTAGCCTGTTATCTTGTCGTTAAAGCTTAGTTGTCTCACCAAGGGTTTGGTTGGGTGTAAAAATAAATATACAGGTTAGAGTTATGCAGAAAAGTGAGTTGAGCAATATTAATATTATCGAAGAACAGGTTCTTATTACTCCGGAGGAACTAAAAACCAAGCTTCCTTTGAGTGAAAAAGCACGTCGCTTTATTCAAGAGTCTCGTCAAACTATCGCTAATATTATTCACAAGAAGGATCACCGCCTGCTTGTTGTATGCGGTCCATGTTCTATCCACGACGTAGAAGCGGCGAAGGATTACGCAAAGCGCCTTAAAGCACTCTCTGAACAACTAAGTGACCAACTGTATATTGTTATGCGTGTTTACTTTGAGAAGCCGCGCACCACGGTCGGCTGGAAAGGCCTGATCAATGATCCACACCTAGACGGCAGTTTCGATATTGAACACGGTCTGCATGTTGGACGCGAACTTCTGGTGGAGTTGGCAGAGATGGAAATCCCGCTCGCGACTGAGGCTCTAGACCCAATTAGCCCACAATACTTGGCGGATACTTTTAGCTGGGCTGCAATCGGCGCACGTACGACGGAGTCACAAACTCACCGTGAAATGGCAAGCGGCCTGTCTATGCCAATCGGTTTTAAGAATGGCACCGATGGCAGTTTGGCAACCGCAATTAACGCGATGCAAGCTGCGTCCTCTAGCCACCGTTTTATGGGAATTAACCGTGAGGGACAAGTCGCACTGTTAACCACCCAGGGCAATGCTAATGGACATGTGATCTTACGTGGCGGTAAGCAAACTAACTACGATTCGGTATCAGTCACTGAGTGTGAGCAAGAGATGGCGAAATCTGGTCTTGATGCTTCATTAATGGTGGATTGCAGTCACGCCAACTCACGTAAAGATTACCGTCGCCAGCCATTAGTCGCGGAGGATGTGATTCATCAAATCCGTGAAGGCAATAAATCTATTATCGGTCTTATGATTGAAAGCCATATCAATGAAGGAAATCAATCTTCTGACTTAGCTCTTGAAGAGATGAAATACGGTGTATCTATCACTGACGCATGTATCAATTGGGATTCAACTGAGGCACTATTACGTCATGCACATGAAGAGCTAGTGCCTTTCTTAGAAAATCGTCTAAAGGCTAATTAATACAGGATTTAAGGAACATCAATGGCAGTTGAACTTAACGCATTACGCGATCAGATTGATGCAGTCGACAAGCAAATGTTGGAGCTATTGGCTCAGCGTTTAGCGCTCGTAGAGAAAGTTGGGGAAGTAAAAAGCGAACATGGTTTGCCAATTTATGCTCCAGACCGCGAAGCGGCGATGTTAGCTTCTCGTCGCGCTGAAGCTGAAAAAATGGGAATTCCTCCACAGCTTATTGAAGATATTCTGCGTCGAACAATGCGTGAGTCTTATGCCAGCGAGAAAGATTCCGGTTTTAAGTGTTTGAACCCTGATTTACGCTCAGTTGTTATTATTGGTGGTAATGGTCAATTGGGTGGCCTGTTTGGGCGTATGTTCAAATTGTCGGGCTACCAGGTCAAAGTTCTCGGCAGTAAAGACTGGGATCGTGCGGATGAGATTCTAGACAACGCGGGTTTAGTCGTGGTCACGGTGCCGATCCATCTAACGGAAGGGGTGATCGAAAAACTGGGGAACTTGCCGCAAGACTGTATTCTGTGTGACCTGACTTCTATCAAATCGAAGCCTCTGCAAGCAATGTTGAATGTGCATCAAGGTCCTGTGGTTGGTTTGCACCCAATGTTTGGCCCAGATGTTCCGAGCCTTGCCAAGCAGGTTATTGTGTACTGTGATGGCCGTGGTCACGAGCATTACCAATGGCTATTGCAACAGTTTGGGATTTGGGGCGCAAGCTTGTGCCAAATCGATGCACAAGATCACGATCATGGCATGACGTTGATTCAGGCGTTGCGCCACTTCACGTCGTTTGCTTACGGTATGCACCTTAGCAAAGAGAATCCGAACATCGATCAGTTGTTGAAGTTAAGCTCGCCAATCTACCGCCTTGAATTGGCGATGGTGGGACGACTGTTTGGTCAGGATCCGAACTTGTACGGTGATATCATTTTCTCTTCTCAAGAGAATATCGATATGATCAAGCGATTCCATCAGCGTTTAGGTGATGCAGTAGCGATTCTGGATAGCAGAGACAAAGCGCGATTCATCGAAAGCTTTAAGCAGGTGAGTGATTGGTTTGGTACTTATTCTCAACAATTTATGAATGAGAGCCAAAACTTACTCAAACAGGCGAATGATAATATTCATCGCGGCTAATCACGGGTCATTTAGCCGTGCAGAGTCCGAAACAAAAAGAGCAGCGTAAGCTGCTCTTTTTCGTGTTGATGGACAAATCAGTTCGTCGCAGTATTACTCGTATCTTCACTTGATACTGTGTTGATACTGGTATCGCGATAGGGTGAATTGGTTAAATTGACTTGTAGGCGTACAACGTTATCAATCAATTGAACCAAAGGTCCCCATTTCACTTTTTTCTCTTTTTCAAAGACGTCATTGAAGTTTTCTGGCGTCCACTCCATTAAGTATTGAGGGTTGAGTGCTCGTCCGAGGAAGCGTACTTCATAGTGCAAGTGTGGCCCTGTGGAGTTGCCAGAGTTACCGCATTGAGCAATGATGTCGCCTTTACTAACAAACTGACCGCTTTTCACTTTGAAGCGTTGTAGATGAGCAAAGGAGCTCATAAAGCCAAATGAGTGACGAATGGTGACATAGTTACCATAACCACGATTGCTCGGGCGAACGGTTTCCACCACACCGTCAGCCGGTGCCAGGATCTCTTCTCCTCTTTTACAAGTCAGATCGATACCAGTATGAACATGCCTCTTACCTGAAATCGGATTAATACGACTGCCGTAAGAAGAAGAAATACGTTGGTATGTGACTGGACTGTCATTTGGTATCAAACGGAACATCGTCGCTCGAACAGCAGAATCGATAGCGGCTGCGTCAATTCGCTCCTCTAACCCCATGCTGTTCTCATCGATCATCAACTCTTCGTCTGCGAGACCTAAAACCGATTCAACGTCGAATACCCGTTTGCCCAATAGCTGAATTTGATTGTTTTTGTCCGTCAAAGACTGGGAAAGCGAATGATTGGTATCAAGCTGTTCTTCGTAAAGAGCCGTCACTTCGGCCTTTTCACTTTCCAGTTTGGCGATGATTTGTGTTAGTTCGTCTTTATTGTGCATCTGCTGCTGATTAAGGTACCACGCGCCACCAACGACGGCGGGTAATGCCAATACTGAAGCAAATACTGCTAGGACCGAACTGCGGCCCAAATAGAACTGCTGATCGCCGTCTTTCGTCGGGATCTGCATGATGATTTTTTTAGACATAGTTATTGTTACTTAAATAGGCGTTCATTTATTTTTCTCCTAAAAACCAGAGAGGTGCTCTAACTCTCGATTCAGAAGGTCGTTATTGCCTACATTCAATTCTATAAATCGTTTTAGTTGGCTAATGCTTTCGATGTCTACCTTAGCGATCTTCAACCTAATCTCACACTTAGAGACATTCACAATTTGCGCTTTTAACGTAATCACTTGTTCGGATTGATCAAATGAAAAAGTCACATGGACTGGAAGGGTTGGATCCAAAGCCTCAGTCTCTTCCACTTTCATGAGTAAACCATGCAAGGAAAGATCTTGAATCCTAGCTTCAATTGCCAAGTCACGTTGTTCTATCTTAGCTGGAGCTTGATGGAGAATACGTGAAAAGCGTCGTCTCTCTGTCATATGAATATTCTCGTCAGGTCGTCAAACAGAATTGAATAGTATATCAATACGAACAAAAAGTGTTCGATTGTTGTTTGAAAAGTGTCGAGGTCGCTACAGAGTGACGTAAGTGCAATGTCATGTTCTTAACGAACGAGACGGGCTAATGAGCTCTTTTTATAACAAAGAAAACAAAGGCCGCTATGATAGCGGCCTTTGTACAAATTACAATCAAACTTTGTGGGTTGCGATTACTTCGCAATACGCTTGTATTTGATACGGTGTGGTTCTGCGGCTTCAGGACCCAATGTTTTCTTCAACCAATCCATGTACTCTGTGTAGTTACCTTCGTAGAAGTTAACTTGGCCTTCGTCACGGTAGTCAATGATGTGGGTCGCGATACGGTCAAGGAACCAACGGTCGTGCGAGATAACCATTGCACAACCAGGGAACTCTAGTAATGCTTCTTCTAGAGCACGCAGTGTTTCAACGTCAAGGTCGTTGGTTGGTTCGTCGAGTAGCAACACGTTGCCGCCCGCTTTAAGCAGCTTCGCAAGGTGGACACGGTTACGCTCACCACCCGATAGTTCACCAATAATCTTTTGTTGGTCACTGCCTTTAAAGTTAAAGCGTGAACAGTATGCGCGAGCTGGGATTTCGAAGTTGTTGATCTTAATGATATCAGCACCTTCAGAGATCTCTTGGAATACGGTTTTAGAATCGTCCATGCTGTCACGGAACTGATCGACCGATGCCAGTTTTACTGTATCGCCCATCTCAATTGTGCCCGAGTCTGGTTGTTCAGTACCACTTAACATCTTGAATAGCGTCGATTTACCTGCGCCGTTAGCACCGATGATACCAACAATCGCACCTTTAGGGATGCTGAATGACAGGTCATCAATCAGAACACGACCGTCAAATGACTTGGTCAGGTTCTTCACTTCAATAACCTTATCACCTAGACGCTCACCTGGTGGGATAAACAGTTCATTGGTTTCATTACGTTTTTGGTGATCAGAGCTTTGCAGTTCTTCAAAGCGAGCCATACGTGCTTTTGACTTCGCTTGACGACCTTTAGGGTTTTTACGTACCCACTCAAGCTCTTTCTCGATAGTCTTTTGGCGAGCACTCTCTTGGGAGGCTTCTTGTTGTAGACGAGCGTCTTTTTGCTCCAGCCATGAGGTGTAGTTGCCTTCCCATGGGATACCTTCACCACGGTCCAGTTCTAAGATCCAGCCCGCAGCGTTATCTAGGAAGTAACGGTCGTGGGTGATGGCTACTACGGTACCTGTGTAATCCACTAAGAAGCGCTCTAGCCAAGCCACTGATTCTGCATCTAGGTGGTTGGTAGGTTCATCAAGCAGTAGCATGTCTGGCTTAGAAAGTAGCAAGCGACAAATAGCCACACGGCGGCGTTCACCACCTGATAGGTGCGCAATTTTTTGGTCCCATTCAGGTAAACGTAGTGCGTTTGCTGCACGCTCAAGCGCATTTTCTAGGTTGTGGCCATCTTTCGCTTGGATAAGGGCTTCTAGCTCGCCTTGCTCTTTTGCAAGTGCGTCGAAGTCTGCATCTGGTTCAGCGTATGCTGCGTAGACTGCGTCCAAACGTTTCAGAGCGTCAGCAACGTCAGCAACCGCTTCTTCAACAACTTCACGAACGGTTTTTGATTCGTCTAATACTGGTTCCTGAGGTAGGTAACCTACGTTTAGACCAGGTTGTGGACGCGCTTCACCGTCGATATCCGTGTCGATACCTGCCATGATACGTAGCAGTGTGGATTTACCTGCACCGTTCAGACCTAAAACACCGATTTTCGCACCAGGGAAGAAGCTCAGAGAGATGTCTTTAAGAATTTGACGCTTAGGTGGCACAATTTTGCTCACCCGCGACATGGTATATACGTATTCAGCCATTGCCGATCGTTCCTAAATTAACTGTCATTCAAACCCATCATTTTATACCAAGTGCTTTGTTTTTGTTACCGCATTGCAAGAATTTCCCTAACGAATGGATTTCTTATTTTGAGCTGACCGGAAACTTACACGGTTAGGGTATACACTTTTGTTATTCGTTAAGAATGACGAAGTGTTTTCTATGCGAGTTAGAAACGCTTTGTCTCCATCGTCTTAAAAGTTTGACGAGTACAATTTTTAATACACTAAGTTGCTTTACATGGACATCTGCATTCTGTGTAAATAGATGCATGTGTGAAAATTGCCTTAACATCACATGAACTCTAACAAAACTAGGCTTTAGGGCAGTATATGTCTGGGGAAAATGACACAAATGAGATTCAACGTATCTGAATTGGCTAAAAACGTATGCTGCGCCGCCGCGTTGTGTGCTATGAGTTTGAGTGCTAATGCCGCGCTGAGTTTGGAAAAGCAGCGCGAAGTATATGAGCAAGCTCAAGATTTATTAGATAAAAATGACATCGACGGATACCTTTCGATTCGTCCTAAAATTTCTGACTATCCACTAACGCCTTATGTGGATTACCGCACTTTTATTAGACAGTTACCGGAAAAGTCACCACAACAGGTGAACGAGTTTATTTCTGAGCACGAGTCTTTTCCATTTTCTCGTCGAGTTCGCGCTCCATACCTCAATCATCTTTATAAGCAAAAAGATTGGAAAACCATTACTGAGTTTCAAAAAGTCATTCCTAGTGGTGAGCGTTACCAATGTATTTTCTACGTCGCTCAATTAAAGCAAGGCAAGAAAGTCGCGGCGTTTAAAGGGGCTGAACATATGTGGTTACGTGGCATCAGCATTGCTGATGAGTGTGACCCATTATTTGAAGCATGGGACAAGGCGGGTGAGCGTACCGATGAACTGATTCTACAGCGTATGTTACTGGCGTTTGATGCTCGTAATGGCGGTTTGATGAGTTACTTGCTCAAACTGCCTAAATCAGCGCAGGCAAAGCAACAAGCCAAAGAAATGAAAGCGTTGTTTGATAATCCTTCAAGTGTTGCGGAATTCGCGAAGAAAAAACCTGCGAATGATTTTAATCGAGCGCAAAGTGAATATGCGTTAGAAAAGTTGGCTCGCATGAACACTAGCCAAGCACAAGGTGCGTACGATGCCGTCATTAAAGGACAGAAGTTTTCTCCAGAAAAAGCGCAAGAACTTGCCGACTATATTGCATTTCGATTGACTCGTACGGAGTCTGAGTCATTAGCTAAATGGCGCGATGATAAAACGAAAACCAGTCAGTACTTACCGTTGATTGAAACGCGCATCCGCTTAGCGATTCAAAATGCAGATTGGAAAGGCGTACAAGAGTGGATTGCTGTTCTAAATAAAGAAGAACAAGCCACGCTACGCTGGCAATATTGGCTTGGAAGAAGTGAAATAGCGTTAGGTGATGACATCGCGGGGAAACAGCGTTTAGCAACTCTGCTTGGGCAACGAAACTTCTACAGTGTGGCTGCCGCCAATGCAATCGGGCAATCAATCAAATACCCAACGCATACGGTTAAGTTGGACAAGAAAGTTGTTCAACCCTATCAAGACTCGCTAGCTCGTATCGAAGAGTTGATCGCGACGGATAAAATCGCAGCAGCGAAGAGTGAATGGGCACACTTACTGCGCCGCGTAGGGAAAGATGAAAAGGTGATGTTGGCGGCTTATGCATCATTTAAACGTTGGCATAACCTAACGGTGACCGCGAGTATCCAAGCGCAGATGTGGGATAATATCGAACTTAGGTTCCCAATAGCACACCGCTGGTGGTTTAATTTTTATGCGAAAAAGCACAAAATTGATCCCGTCACGATGATGTCTCTCGCTCGACAGGAAAGTGCGTTAGATGTTGAAGCCCGCTCTCCAGTTGGCGCTCGTGGTCTTATGCAGATCATGCCTGCAACGGCGAAGTACACGGCACGTAAATATAAGTTGAGTTATCAAGGTACGCAGGATCTCTACAATGTAGGAAAAAATATCGAGATTGGTAGCCATTATTTGCAAGGTTTATTAGAGGATTACGATAATAATCGTATTTTTGCTCTTGCTGCTTATAATGCAGGTCCTAACAGAGTAAAAACGTGGCGAGAGCGTACCCAAGGAAAAGTGGATGCTTATGCCTTTATTGAGGCAATTCCATTTAAAGAGACGCGCGGTTATGTACAAAACATCTTGATGTTTGAAACATACTATCGTGATCTTTTGGGTATCGATGGCGCGTTCTTGAATCAACATGAGATCAATACCAAGTATTGAGTGAGGTAACTTGATGTCGCACGAACCCGAGTATAAAGACTGGCAACAGATTATTGAGCTAATTCGAACAAGTATGGGCACCCAGCAAGATGACATGCTGTTAACTATGCTGATGTCACGTGATGAGAGAGAGTCATTAATATCACGCGTTAATATAATTAACGAACTTCTTAAAGGAGAATTATCTCAACGTCAGATCAGTCAGATGCTTGGTGTGGGCATTGCCACCATTACTCGTGGCTCTAACGAACTAAAGTCGAAATCTGATGAAGAAAAAGACAAGTTGAAAGTCTTGTTAGAACAAGTTGCGGTATCTAAGTAGACAGTATATCCAATTTGCTTTTAGGTCTTGGTGTTACAAGTGACTAAGATAACGTATTACAAAGGGCGGAAATATCCGCCCTTTTTGCGTATCTAGAGACTAGGCTGAGTGTTATAAATTTGAAGGAAAATGCTCAGGGTTTGTGAATGGAATTAAAGCCAGAATCAAGGCTTGGTGATAGACCGAGCTTCGAGTTAGCTGGTTTTGGGTTAGCAGGCTAATAGCGCCACCTTTCTGTTTGATATTATCAGTACCAAACACTTCGTCCATTACATCTCCCAACTCATTCGCATCCTTGAGTTTTTCCAAGACTTTTGGCGGCAACATTAAGCTTGCAGAACGAGATTCACCGCGGTGAGTCTCTGACTCAACCACCATCCAAGCAAACGTCACGTTTGCTTCAATTCCCGCTTCGAGACCGACATAGTAATCCGCGTTTGGCATCTCTACTTTTGCGTTTTTGACGCGGTTTAGCGCACCACGATGAGTTTCTTCATTCGTCATGGGCTGATCTGCGACCTCACTCGGTACACTGATGCCAACGAAGTTGAACTCTTGATGCGGAAATGCATTACGAAATGCACTTTGAACTGCATTAATTTTGGCTGGGTTTAGCGATGCGATTACGACTTTTTGGGGTGCCATGATCTTTTTACTCACTGGTGTCTATTAACTCAATTTTACTTGCGTAGGCTTTACGTTCTCACTCGGGTAACAGCCTAATACTTTCAAGTGCTTAGTGATTTTTGTTAGCTCTTCAAGTGCCTGTTGCATTTCTGTCGAAGCAAGATGTGATGTCAAGTCTACGTAGAACATCTCTTCCCACGGGTTCCCCATAATTGGGCGTGATTCCAGCTTGGTCATATTGATGCCGTAACGTTGCAGCACTAATAGTGTTTCAACCAATGAGCCTGCCTCTTGGGAGGTCGACATGATCAATGTGGTTTTTGCTGGAATCTGAGTAGAAACTTCAACCGGTTTACGAGCAACCACGATAAAGCGAGTATGATTTTCGGTTTGGTTTGCGATGTTGCCTTGAATTGCTTGCAAGCCATATAGCTTACCGCTTGATGCATTACCAATTGCAGCCACATCATCACGATCCATCTCTTGGACTTTCTGCATTGCATCTGCTGTGCTCGCGCAGGACTCCAGCTTTACCCCTTTCATACGGCTTAAAAACTCACTGCACTGTTGGTGTGGCTGAGGGTGAGAATACAGCGTTTTAATATCTTCCAGACGAATGTCTTTTTTCGCAACCAAGCAGTGTTCGATTGGTTGAGTCAGCTCTCCAACGATGTAAAGCGTCGTGTGTTGTAGTAAGTCATACACTTCATTAATAGAGCCTGAGCTGGTGTTTTCGATTGGCAGAACGCCATAATCAGCATGGCCAGATTCAACCGTTTGAGTCACTTCTTTAAAGTGCTCGCAGTTGAGCTCGATAAGCTCTGTATTTTTACGACTGAAGTATTCGCGACTTGCCAAGTGCGAATAAGAGCCTTTGGCTCCTAAAAAAGCGACGCGAGCAAGTGGCTTACGGCTTTGCTGTGGGTTAACGAGATTTTGCAGATAACTTTGTTGAAGCAGAACTGAGTCTTCAATGATGGTATGGAAAAGTTTAGTGATGTACTGCGCGTCAAGTTCGTATTTATCTTGGCCATTAGAAATCAGCTTGACCAATAATTGCTGTTCACGGACGGCGTCGCGAACAGGCTTTGAGGTTTGTACTTTGCTTTTGGCTACTTCAATGCTGAGTTTACGGCGCTCAGACAATAAGCTGAGAAGTTGGTCATCCAACTCATTCAAGCGTAAACGAATTTCTTCGAGGGAAATAGGTTGGTCAGTCATCAATTCTTTCCTTATAAAAAAGCCTCCCGATTTGGGAGGCTTTCTGTTTGTTTTTGACTTTTCTTTCACAAACGAGTTCGCCCCTCCAACTATGGGAGGAAAAAGAAGTCAAAAATAAACAGTGAGGTTAAATGCATAAATAGTGCTTAATTTATGAGTGTTTAAACACAATAAGCAAGGCAGGGGAGAGCGTCAAGCAAAAAAATAGCGCCTTTCGGCGCTATTTCCTCAATCTGTTCAGTTTACTCTTCTTCTTCCACTAGCTCAGGCTTACTTGCACGTCGAGCTTCAGGTTTGTGGGTCAGCTTGTTCAATTGTCGTTCTAGTTTTTGCTCCACTTCGTTGATAGCTGCGTAAAGATCTTCGTGAGTTGCTGAGGCAATGAGCTGGCCTTTAGGAACTTTGATAACCGCTTCGAATTTCTTCTGTTTGTTTGGTTCCTCACTGAAAGTTGCTTGGCAACCAATTAGGTCTACTTGCCATTTCTCCAGTTTTTTAAATTTGCTCTCAATATGAGCTCGGATTGCAGAGGTGATTTCGATGTTTTTGCCAGTGATATTCATTGTCATAAGTGTTTTTCCTCTGTTGCATCCCTCATGGGTTGAGTTCAGATTACCGCTTTAAGCATAAAAAAATGTGATTCAGGTCATTATTTTGCTCGGGTTTTTTATGATGAAAAATGAATGTGATCTCACTCAAGAACTTCTGAGATTTATCGTGAAATTGCTTGTTATCGGTTAGTAAATCCGTAGATTGGATAGAGTACTCAGCTGAAAACGGCCTCGTTTTTAGGGAAGTTTTACGGCCTAATATTTGAGGTGGTTAAAATTTAACTACACGTAAGGTGTGATGACGATCACTGAGTCTTTCCAATGAATCCATTTAAAAAGCCGCTTACTGTACAAGCGGCTTTTTACTGTCTGGCATTTGGCTGACTTTTCGTAGCGGTATCATGAAAATGGGGTCTTTTGGGGCTAGTGAAACCCTTTCTAGACTTTTGACTTGGTCCAAGCTTTCTAGTTGTTTGTATATTATGTAGTAGCGATTAATGCTTGTGACGTACCCAACCGTTGAGCTTAAACTTTTCCGCATAACGACTTCAACGTTATTAAACCAAACATTAGGATCGTAACCTTGTTGGGCTGCACGCTTACGAATACGCTCTACATTGCCGGGGCCCGCATTGTAAGCCGCCAATGTAAAGTAGAGTTTATTTTGTGCAGTAATATCAGGGTCACTGAAGTACTGCTTACGCAAAAAAGCTAAGTATTTCACTCCAGCATGAATGTTGTTTTCTAATTGTCGAACATTTTTGATATTGATATTCGGATCTTGAGCTGTGCTAGGTAGGACTTGCATTATGCCAACGGCACCTCGACTTCCAACTAGGTCGTTATTAAATCCTGATTCCTTGTAAGCGATTGCAGCGATCAGTAAATAGTCGATATCGTATTTCTCACCATAGCGTGAAAATAGCGCCGCGAGTTTTTCTAGTTGAGCAATTTTCTTAGGGTTAAGAGCTCTGTTCAACCATCCCGTATTATCGATGTATTTACCGTAAATAACGTTACCGAGTAGTGTCCCAGAGCGAGACTTCTGGATGAACTTATTCACGACGGCTTTTAATTTGGGACTATTTTCTCGCATTGCCCAAGCAATTTTGCCATTTTTGCGGATAGGGATTTTTTTGTGCACCCGAATATCATCCATCACTTTCAGCCAAAGCTGGGCTTTATGGCTATCGAGAACAATGGCTTTGACGTAACCATTGTTGAGCATTCCGACCAGCTCATAATCTTGAAGTGTTTCTTCAATAAAGTGCACGATAACAGGCGGTAAGCCTTTTTTGTTTAGTTTCTTATTTAGTGTCTGAATGCTTTCAAAGTAGCTAGAGCTGGCGCGCACCCAAATCTCTTTGCCGCTCAGTTGTTCGATTTTCGTCATCGTTGGTGTGCTTTTGTTTGTCACTACCCACTCTTGAATGTCAGTGAGAATGGGTGAACTGAACTCTACTTTCTGTTTGCGCGTGTCGGTAATAGTCAGGTTGGCGACAACTAAGTCACCTGAACCGTTTTCTAAGGCTGGCAGTAGCTGGTCGCGGGCAACAGGAATAATTTGTACGTTAAGCTTTGGTTTGAGTTTACGAAGGTCTTTTTCGAAATGCGCAAGCAATTCCGCGCCTATGCCTTTTGGTGTGCCGCCCTCAATGTAGTAAAAGCCTAAATCGGCAGAAACTAAGACGCGCAGTACATTCTTATCTTTGATGACATCGAGGTCCCCAGTGTAAGGAGGCTGTTTGAGCGGCGAGATTTGCAGTGCGCAAACGGAAGCAGACAATAGGAGCAGCATAACTGCGCAAAGCTTAGATATCGTCACGTTCACATCCTTTTTATAAAGGGGGGAGGAGAACTTTAAGCATATGTGGAGCTAGGAAGATCATCAAGAAAGGGCTGAATACACTATTGAGAGTAATAAAAAACCGCCACGGTAAAAACGGTGGCGGTTCAGTTTAAAGCAAGTTCAATTACTTCACAGGGTTGAGCTCGATAAGCTTTTCAGTTCTTGCTACGGCGTCTTCCAAACCAAGTTGCTTGTAGGCCTCTAACTGGATAGTCAGTGACTTACGTGCAGCTTCTGTGTCTGGATACGCTTTTTGTAGCTCTTGGCTACGATTAATAGCAGCGACCCAAGCTTCACGGCGAAGGTAGAAGTCAGCAGTCGCTAAATCATAGTTCGCTAGACGGTTTTTCAGCGCGACCATACGTTTTTGTGAATCTTCTGCATATGGGCTATTCGGGTAGCGTTGAAGCAGTTTTTTGAAGTCATCAAACGCTTTTTTTACCGGTTCAGGATCGCGATCGCTTCGATCTACGCTGAATAAATCATGCATAAAGTTACGATCTTGCGCCATGTGGCTTAGACCTCGCATGTACAGCACCCAATCCATCTTTTCATGGGTTGGGTTTAAACGCATAAAGCGAGAAATGGTTGCCAAGCCCAAAGCAAGGTCGTCGTTTTTGTAGTACGCATAGATTAGGTCAAGCTGCACCTGTTCTGAGTAGGCACCGAATGGGTAACGTGAGTCTAATGCTTCCAGTTTCTCAATTGCAGAAAGCCAATTACCACTTTGAAGAGAAATCTGTGCGTCTGCATACAGTTCCGAAGGCGGCACATCAGGAACGATTTCTTCTTTGCTTGCACATCCAAACAGAAGGGATACCGCTAAAAGGCCTGTTAAAGTCTGACGTTTCATATCAGGAGTCTGTTCCTTGAATCTAAATATTTCTTAAGCTGCCGTTACTTTCTTTCCAGTAACAGATACAATGACGTAATAGTCTATTTTTTCACAGTCGTGAGCATTAGTCTCACAGTTTTTAAAAAAGTTCGATATGGCTCAGCAGATTGTATTAACAAATACCGTAAAAGATAGCCAGTTAGGTCAACGTTTAGACCAAGCTATCGCCGAATTATTCGCGGACTTCTCTCGCTCGCGCCTAAAAGAGTGGCTGCTTGATGGGAAAGTTCAAGTTGATGGTGAAGTTGTCACTAAACCTCGTACCAAAGTAATGGGTGGCGAGGAAATTACATTGCAAGCCGAGTTAGAAGATGAAGAACGCTGGGAAGCGCAAGATATCCCGCTAGATATTGTCTATGAAGATGAAGATATTATCGTTATCAACAAACCTCGTGACTTTGTGGTTCATCCGGGCGCTGGTACGCCTGATGGCACTGTACTTAATGCGTTGTTGCATCATTACCCTGATATTGCAGAAGTACCTCGTGCAGGTATCGTGCACCGTTTGGATAAAGACACAACGGGTTTGATGGTGGTGGCGAAAACCGTTCCTGCACAAACTCGTCTGGTTCGCGCACTGCAAAAACGTAATATTACTCGTGAGTACGAAGCGATCGCTATTGGTCGTATGACTGCGGGCGGTAAAGTGGATCAACCTATTGGTCGTCACTCTACTAAGCGCACGCTTATGGCGGTGGCACCAATGGGCAAACCAGCCGTAACGCACTACCGTGTTGCTGAACGCTTCCGCGAACACACGCGTATTCGCTTGCGTCTAGAAACGGGTCGTACGCACCAGATTCGTGTGCACATGTCTTATCTTCAGCATCCGCTGCTCGGTGATATTGCATATGGTGGACGTGCTCGCATCCCGACAGGTGCGTCTGAAGAGCTAACGGCAATGATCCGGGGCTTCGATCGCCAAGCATTGCACGCAGTAATGCTGCGCTTTGAGCACCCAATTACGGGCGAAGTTCTTGAGTTTCATGCTCCAGTGCCTGATGACATGGTTGTGATGACTGAAGCGCTTCGTCAAGATACAGAAGAGCACGGCTTACCGGAAGAATTCTAATATGAAGACGATCATTCCGAATTGGCCAGCGCCTAAAAATGTCAAAGCTTTCGCCTCAACACGCATAGGCGGATTTTCGACAGGCCCTTACCAAGGGCTAAATTTAGGTACTCACGTTGGGGATGATTTGTCTTTAGTAGAGAAGAACCGAGCTTGGTTGGCGCAACAGGCAAGCATGCCAAATGCGCCAATCTGGTTAAACCAAACGCATTCAACCGTTGTGGCTCAAGCAAATGAACCAACAACACAGGTGCTTGATGCGGATGGTGTATTTACTTCTTCAAGCCATGTTGTTTGTTCAGCGATGACCGCCGACTGTTTACCTGTATTATTGACTAGTACACAAGGTACGCAAGTAGCCGCTGTTCACGCAGGTTGGCGCGGCTTAGCAAATGGCATTGTCGAAAATGCGTTAGCGTTGTTTTCTGGTGAAGTGATAGCGTGGCTTGGCCCCGCCATTGGCCCTCAAGCCTTCGAAGTGGGTGAAGATGTTCTGCAAGCTTTTGTTGATTTTGATTCACAGGCGAATCAAGCATTTGCTCCACGCGATATCGACGGTAAATGGTTTGCTGACATGTCGGTGCTGGCAACGCAACGTTTAAACCGAGCTGGTGTGACACAAGTGTTTGATTCTGGACTTTGTACTTACCAAGATAAAGCCTCTTTTTACTCTTATCGCCGTGATGGTAAGACTGGTCGACAAGCAACCTTTATTTGGATCGAAGACTAGCTATAAGCACCAAAGTGCTAAGATGCATACTACTATTTTTGCAAAGCTATCTTTATTCATTCACTCCCTTGAAATTCCCCACCCGAGTATCCATCTTTCTAACTGTCAAAAGAATTTCCTTTAGTTGAGGTTAGGAAGGTAGATATGCGTCTTGATCGATTCACAAGTAAGTTTCAAATCGCTATCTCTGATGCTCAATCACTAGCGTTAGGGCGCGATCATCAATATATCGAGCCAGTTCACCTCATGGTGGCTTTGCTTGATCAAAATGGCAGTCCAATTCGTCCATTGCTTACTATGCTGGATGTGGACGTAACGCATTTACGCTCTAAATTGAGTGAAATGTTAGATCGATTACCAAAAGTCAGTGGCATCGGTGGGGATGTTCAGCTCTCTAGCTCGATGGGCACATTGTTTAACCTGTGTGACAAAGTGGCGCAAAAGCGTCAAGACTCCTATATCTCGTCTGAAGTCTTCCTGCTTGCCGCTTTAGAAGACCGCGGACCATTGGGGCAATTACTCAAAGAGATCGGTTTAACAGAGCAAAAAGTCAGCCAGGCAATCGAAAAGATCAGAGGTGGTCAAAAGGTCAATGACCCGAATGCAGAAGAGCTTCGCCAAGCATTGGAAAAGTTCACCATAGACCTTACCGAGCGTGCAGAGCAAGGTAAATTAGATCCTGTTATCGGTCGTGATGATGAAATCCGTCGTACTATCCAAGTATTGCAGCGTCGTACTAAAAACAACCCAGTGATTATCGGTGAACCAGGCGTAGGTAAGACAGCAATTGTTGAAGGCTTAGCGCAGCGCATAGTTAACAATGAAGTACCTGAAGGTCTGCGTGGTCGCCGTGTGCTATCACTGGATATGGGCGCACTGGTTGCTGGTGCTAAATACCGTGGTGAATTTGAAGAGCGTTTAAAATCAGTATTGAATGAACTTGCTAAAGAAGAAGGCAACGTCATCCTCTTCATTGATGAGCTACACACTATGGTCGGCGCTGGTAAAGGTGAAGGCTCAATGGATGCGGGCAACATGCTAAAACCGGCATTAGCTCGTGGTGAGCTGCACTGTGTTGGCGCAACAACATTGGATGAATATCGTCAGTACATCGAAAAAGATGCAGCATTAGAACGTCGTTTCCAAAAAGTGCTGGTGGATGAGCCGACCGTTGAGGATACCGTGGCGATTTTACGTGGCTTGAAGGAGCGTTATGAGCTTCATCATCACGTCGAAATTACTGACCCAGCGATTGTTGCTGCGGCGAGCTTGTCACATCGCTATGTCTCCGACCGTCAGTTGCCGGATAAAGCGATCGACTTAATCGACGAAGCGGCTTCAAGCATTCGTTTACAAATTGACTCTAAGCCAGAGTCCTTGGATAAGCTTGAGCGTAAAATTATCCAACTCAAAATTGAGCAACAAGCACTAAGTAACGAGCACGATGAAGCGAGTGAAAAGCGTTTGAAAGCGCTTAATGAAGAACTCAATGAAAAAGAGCGAGAGTATGCTGAGCTAGAAGAGGTTTGGAATACAGAAAAAGCAGCTCTTTCTGGCACTCAACATATTAAGTCTGAGCTTGAACAAGCTCGTATGGACATGGAGTTTGCTCGCCGTGCTGGCGATCTAAACCGTATGTCGGAGCTTCAATATGGTCGTATTCCTGAACTTGAGAAGCAGTTAGATCTTGCAACCCAAGCTGAAATGCAGGAAATGACGCTATTGCGTAATAAAGTAACCGACAACGAGATTGCAGAAGTACTTTCTAAGCAAACCGGCATTCCGGTATCCAAGATGCTAGAAGCGGAAAAAGAGAAACTACTTCGTATGGAAGACGTGCTGCATAATCGTGTGGTAGGGCAAAGCGAAGCGGTCTCTGTTGTATCGAATGCCATTCGTCGTAGTCGAGCTGGGCTTTCTGATCCAAACCGACCAATTGGCTCCTTCTTATTCTTAGGTCCAACTGGTGTGGGTAAAACAGAGCTTTGTAAGACACTTGCGAGCTTTATGTTCGACAGCGAAGATGCGATGGTCCGTATCGATATGTCTGAGTTCATGGAGAAACACTCAGTGGCAAGATTGGTGGGTGCGCCTCCAGGCTATGTCGGATATGAAGAGGGTGGTTACTTAACGGAAGCGGTTCGTCGCAAGCCGTATTCGGTAATTTTGTTAGACGAAGTAGAGAAAGCGCATCCGGATGTATTTAACATTCTGCTGCAAGTTCTCGATGATGGGCGTTTAACGGATGGTCAAGGTCGTACTGTTGACTTCCGTAATACGGTTGTGATCATGACATCTAACTTGGGTTCATCTCGTATCCAAGAGAATTTCGCAACATTAGACTATCAAGGTATCAAGAGTGAAGTGATGGATGTGGTTAGCAAACACTTCCGCCCAGAGTTCTTGAACCGTGTTGACGAAATCGTGGTGTTCCATCCACTTGGTCAAGAACACATTAAGTCCATTGCTTCTATTCAATTGGAACGTTTGGCGAAACGACTAGAGGAGAAAGGCTATCAACTAGAAGTTTCCGACAAAGCGCTCGATTTGATCGCTCAAGTTGGTTTCGATCCTGTGTATGGTGCGCGTCCTTTAAAACGTGCAATTCAGCAGAATGTCGAGAATCCGTTAGCCAAATCAATTCTGTCTGGTGAAATCGTTCCAGACAAGACAGTGCAGCTAATTGTTACTAATGACCAAATTTGTGCTCATCAATAATTGTATGGATACAGTAAAATTGAGATAAAAATCACACTAAAGGGGCCGTTTGGCCCCTTTTCTATAGTTTTTTAGAGTCTTTTGTCTGTTTTCTATACGAATAAACTAAAAAGGTGAGTTTTTTTAAAAAATGCACTTGTGTTCTTTAATGAACTCCCTATAATGCGCCTCCGTTGTCACGGGAAAGCAAGTGAAGCGGAACCTAAACAACTACGGTTAGTGAGTTAAAATTAACTCGCAGATAAATAACTTAAAAAAGTGTTTGACACGATAAGTTATCTAGCTAAAATAGCTGTCCACTTTGAAGAGAACTTCGAAGTGTGCTCTTTAAAAATATAGACCTATCAATCTGTGTGGGCACTCGTTGATGATAATCCAATTAGAAGCTTAGGCTTAAAATTAGGTTTCAATGATACGAAGTGACCATTGAATCGAAAGATTCAGCACAGTCAATTCAAACATTACTTCTGCTATTTATTAGCGAAAGGAATGTTCAGTATTCATTGAGCCGAACAAAATCTTAAATTGAAGAGTTTGATCATGGCTCAGATTGAACGCTGGCGGCAGGCCTAACACATGCAAGTCGAGCGG
>NZ_JAWOUB010000003.1:293038-369774 GCF_033339195.1 Vibrio sp. 811 | reverse complement strand
TTAAAATACAAAACGCCCGATGAAGTACATCGAGCGTTTTAGTTAAAAAGTGTCAACCCATATCAGGACGGGTCAGGGTTGCGTTACTCTTCGCTTTCTTCGGCCATAAAGGCTTCGAGCAAATCATTAAGGAAGAGCTTCCCTTTTTCAGTAATTTGCCAATGGGTAGCCGTTTCACTCAGGTAGCCCATTTCTATCGCCCAGTCGATGGTTTCTTGAATCGTACTAAGCGGTAAGCCCGTGGTGTCCACATAATCTTGCTTCGGACAGGCTTCGATTAAGCGGAATCGGTTCATAAAAAACTCGAATGGACGATCTTCATCCGCGACGACATGTTCTGTATGCAGATAAGGTTTGACCATATTTTGATAAGCCGCTAAATAGCCTCGCGGGTGTTTTACCTTTGTCGTTCGAATAATACGTCCGTCGGTAAAACTGAGTTTGCCATGAGAGCCACAACCGATACCAAGGTAATCACCAAAGCGCCAGTAGTTGAGGTTGTGCTGACACTGATAGCCCGGCTTGCTGTAACCGGAGATTTCATATTGCACATAACCCGCGGCTGCAAGTTTTTGGTGTCCGAGCTCGAAAATATCCCACAAGTCATCATCGTCAGGTAGCGTTGGTGGCTTGTAGTAGAACATGGTGTTTGGTTCGATGGTCAGCTGATACCAAGACAAGTGCGGCGGTGCCAACTCAATCGCTTTGTCCAAATCTGCCAAGGCTTGTTCGATGCTTTGATCAGGTAAGCCGTGCATGAGATCGAGGTTAAAGCTGTTCAAACCGATTTGGTGCGCCAGCTGAGCAGCGTTGACGGCTTCGTCTTGGCCGTGAATACGCCCCAAACGCTCAAGCTTTTGTTGCTCAAAGCTTTGCACGCCGATAGAGATACGCGTTACCCCGGCTTTACGGTAGCCAACAAAACGCTCTGCTTCGATGGTGCCTGGGTTCGCTTCCATGGTTATTTCGATTTCAGGCTTGAACGGAATACGCGCTTCAATGCCCTTAAGTAGACGCTCGATGCCTTCTGCCGAAATCAAACTCGGCGTACCACCACCAATGAAGATTGAATGCAGTGGACGTGGCGCTTCGTTAAGTCGGTATTTCTCAATGTCGGTATCCAAATCTTCTAAAAGGGCACTGATGTACTCTTCTTCTGGAATTTCGGTTTTGAGCGCGTGAGAGTTAAAGTCGCAATACGGGCACTTTTGCACACACCACGGGATGTGTACATACAAGCTGAGTGCTGGGGGCGTTAACATGGTCTAATTCGCTCGTGATTACTGAGACACTTGCTCAGACAGTTGAGCAAACAACGACTTGAGCGCTTTACCGCGGTGAGACAGTTGTTTCTTACGTGCAGGTTCAAGTTCGGCTGACGCACAGTTGTCTTCAGGAACAAAGAAGATTGGGTCGTAGCCAAAGCCATTTTTACCGTGTGCTTCAGTTAGAATTCGGCCTTCCCATTTACCGTGACAGACGATAGGCGTTGGGTCGTTCTCGTGACGCATGAGGACTAATACGCAGTGGAAACGTGCTGTACGCTCTGCTTCTGGTACGCCTTCCATTGCCGCTAGCAATTTTTCTAGATTCTCTTGATCAGATGCGCTCTCGCCTGCGTAACGTGCAGAGTAAATGCCCGGAGCGCCTTTTAAGAAATCGACTTCTAAGCCAGAGTCATCTGCAATCGCAGGAAGCCCTGTTTCTTGTGCGGCATGGCGAGCTTTAATGATTGCGTTTTCAATGAAAGTTGTACCCGTTTCAGCTACTTCCGATACATTGAATTCACTTTGCGCTAATACTTCAAAGCCGAAGTCAGACAACAAATCTGCCATTTCACGAACTTTGCCTTGGTTACCAGTTGCTAGCACAATTTTTTTCATGGGAATCTCTTTTAATAGTGATAGAGGAGAACAAATCGTTCTCCTCTAGATATTCTTTAACTAATAAGTGGTTTTTAGCCTGCTTAGATCCAAAAGCTTTTGGAACATCACAACCCAATTACTCTTCAACATAAAACTTCTGGGTGAATTTAAGCTTACCTGAGCCTTTGTTTCCAGCTTTTACGTCAATATCGAAAGTAAAAGTTTCTTCGTGGGTAATTGGTAGTTCGGCTAAATAGTATATCGCATTGCCTTCTTTGACTTCACGAAAGGTCAAGGTCTGAGTTTGGCCGATAAGGTTCTTCGCGCGTCCAGCAATTTTTGCTTCTAATGCTGGCTTACCCAATGAAGCTCTATCTAACACGCTAATATTAACCACAGCGAGGTATCCATTACGTTTGATATCGTAGCTACGTGCGACTTTGGGTGTTAGGAATGTTGAGTTAAACGCGACATAGTGTATTTCGATATCTTTCATATTTTTAAACTGATCGGCGAAGCTTGGTAACGACAACAGGCTAATCAGTAATGCGGTAATCCATTTGCTCATTGTTACTTCCTCAAAGCACTTGTTATAAAACAACCAAAGCTGCAATTTTACCTTGGTCAGGGGGTAAAAAATGCGTACTCAGTCGTTGGTATTAGTAAGTGTGGTACAAAATCGTAAATAAAAAGCCATCATAAGATGGCTTTAAATTCTGTCGGTATCTGGGTAGGCGATTCTATCCGAATTTGTTTGTGCCGTCCTAATTCACCTTTTTCTATGTGAACCAAGCCCTTAGCGATTTTAAACTGCTTGGCTAAGAACTTAGTTAGGTGTGCATTAGCTTTGCCATCGACAGGTGGAGCAGTAATGGCGATTTTTAGCTCTTCACCATGCAAGCCAACGATTTTATCGCGGCTAGCTTTAGGTTGAATATAGAGCTTCAGGATGATGTCCTCACCATCTTGCCAAACTGCAGCTGACATTATAGCTGGAACCAAATTGGACCAATGATATCGCCCATTAAGAAGTTCGCGAACTGCAAGCCGATAAATAACACTAGTACGCTTAAATCAAGACCACCAATAGCCGGAAGAATACGACGGATTGGAGCGCACATTGGCTCGGTCAGTTGATGGAATACGTACTCGATAGGGCTGCGGCCTTGGCTTACCCAGCTCAAAATTGCACGGATCAATAGTACCCAGAACAATAGGCCACCTGCGGCTTTGATTAATGATAATAAGCCCAAGAATAAGAAGTCAGCGCTGAAAGAGACGGAACCGTTCGAAGCTATTAGGATAAGCACGACAAATTTAAGCACACACAACACGTAGGCAAACAACACGGTTGCTAGGTCAATATTCCCCACGGAAGGGATAACGCGGCGCAATGGACCAATGACCGGCTGAGTCGCTTTTACTATAAATTGCGAGAATGGGTTGTAGAAGTCTGCGCGCGCAGCTTGCAACCAAATTCGCAAAATTACGACCATGATGTACAGGTCAAATAGGGTTGAGATGAGAAAACTCATTGAATTCATAAGGTACCCTTAACAAGTGATGGATGATACTAAACGGAGTTCATCCAAATAATTAAAACAGTTTTTCCATTTCTTCCGCGCGAGCCACAGCAGCTTGCATGGCTTTAGCGACAATATCTGAAAGTTGATGTTCGTTGAATGTACGCAGTGCTTCTGCCGTTGTCCCACCTTTCGAAGTTACGTTCTCACGCAGGGTCGATAGCTCAGTTTCTGGGTTGCTAACCACCATACTGGCCGCGCCCAGTGCAGCTTGCTGAACCAATAGTCGAGCGGTCTCTTTATCAAAGCCTTGCGCAATCGCTTCTGCTTGCATCGCTTCCATAAACAGGAAGAAGTATGCTGGAGCACTGCCCGCTGCGGCAATCACATTATTGATGCCAGACTCTTGCTCAACCCAACATACTTTACCGACCGCTTCCATTAACTCTGCGGCAAAAGCTTTGTCGTGCTCGGTTACATGAGTTGGTGCGAACAACCCACTCATACCCAATCCAAGTTGTGATGGCGTATTTGGCATAACACGAACCAAGTTCAATTTGGTGGCTAGCATATCATCCAATCGTGAACAGTTGATGCCTGCGGCAATAGAAATCACCAGTTTATTAGTGAAATCGATCGATTGCAGTGGTTTACAGACATCCGCCATCATTTGCGGTTTTACAGACAATACCACCACATCCGCCTCGGTCGCAGCTTGGATGTTATCGCTGGTGGTACGGATGCCAAAATCTTGTTCTAGCAGAAGGCGGCGAGCCTCTGAAGGAGCAGTCGCGGTAATGTTTTGCGCTGGGTATCCGTTAGCAACCAAGCCGGAAACAATGGCTCTCACCATGTTGCCAGCACCAATGAAGGCGATTTTTTTATGTTCCATTTGTCTGATTTCCATCATGATATTTAGAATTTGTTGTGCGCTCAGGTGTATAATGGCGCCGCTGTTACTTACTGCTCCTATTGGCGAGTAAGATGATTGCGCATTTACGCTCTAACGATTGACGACATAACTTATGTCGCGAGTGAGCGTTTTGTTGATTTAGCTGTAGTCTCGTGCGCCGAAAATAGCGGTTCCAATACGAACCATTGTACTACCAGCTTCGATTGCAGCGGTCATATCACCACTCATTCCCATTGATAATGTATCGATTTCTGGGAACTGTGCTTCGAGTGTTTGCTTCAACGTAGCCAACTTCTGAAATTCACGGAGTTGTGATTCGTAGTCAGACACGTTGGCAGGAATCGACATCAACCCTCTTAAAGTGAGGTTGGGTAGGCGAGAAATCAACTCCGCCAGCTCGAATACTTCCGCTTCAGTGACACCAGATTTAGATACCTCACCACTGGTGTTAACCTGAATCAGAACTTGTAGCGGTTTAAGTTCGCTTGGCCGCTGATCATTCAGGCGTTGAGCAATCTTGGTTCGATCGATGGTGTGAACCCAATCGAAATGTTCAGCAACAAGTCGCGATTTATTCGATTGAATCGGGCCAATGAAGTGCCATTCGATTCGATTATCTGGATAATGCTCGGCAAAGTGCTGAACTTTACTGACGCCCTCTTGAACGTAGTTTTCACCAAAGGCGGTTTGTCCCGCTTGGTAGGCTTCGAGAATTGCCTCGACAGGTTTAGTTTTGCTTACCGCTAGAAGTTGCACTGACTCTGGAGTTCGACCACATTTTTGCTCGTCATATCGAATTTGAGAGGTGATATGTTCAATATTTTGTTGAATACTACTCATAGCTGTACTTTAGACTTAAGGATTTTAAATGGATATCACTGAGTTACTGGATTTTAGTGTAAAACATAATGCCTCGGATCTACATCTTTCTGCAGGTGTCCCACCAATGGTTCGTATTGATGGGGATGTAAGAAAACTAGGCATTCCAGCGTTTACACACCAAGAAGTGCATCGTTTGGTTTTCGAAATCATGAACGATGCCCAGCGCAGTGAGTTCGAAGAAAAACTCGAAGTCGATTTCTCTTTTGAGTTGCATAACGTTGGCCGTTTCCGTGTCAACGCTTTCAACCAATCTCGCGGTTGTGCGGCAGTATTCCGTACCATTCCAAGTAGCATTCCAACTCTGGAAGAGCTAGAAGCGCCAGAGATCTTCAAAAAAATTGCGAACGCTGAAAAAGGCTTAGTTCTGGTCACTGGCCCAACAGGTTCAGGTAAATCGACGACCTTAGCAGCCATTGTTGACTACATTAACCGTAATCACAACAAGCACGTACTCACAATTGAAGATCCGATTGAATTTGTTCACAACAACAATAAATGTTTGATTAACCAGCGTGAAGTTCACCGTGACACCCATAGTTTCCAAAACGCACTGCGCAGCGCATTGCGCGAAGACCCAGACGTTATTCTGGTTGGTGAGATGCGTGACAAAGAAACCATCAGCCTTGCCTTAACGGCGGCAGAAACGGGTCACTTAGTTTTCGGGACGTTGCACACCAGCTCGGCGGCAAAAACCATTGACCGTATTATCGATGTGTTTCCTGGTAGTGATAAAGATATGGTTCGCTCGATGCTATCTGAGTCCCTTCGTTCGGTTATCGCGCAAAAGCTTCTGAAGCGTAATGGTGGTGGCCGTATTGCATGCCATGAAATTATGATGGCAACGCCTGCGATTCGTAACTTGATCCGCGAAGACAAAGTCGCGCAGATGTATTCGATCATTCAAACAGGTGCGGCTCACGGCATGCAAACCATGGAGCAAAATGCTCGTCAGTTAATGGCGCAAGGCATGGTTGCTCGTGAAGAGGTCGATAGTAAGATCGGATTAGAAGTGCAGCAATTCTCGTAACGTTCATACAGATAATGGTGAATACGGAAGATGGATCTAGATAAATTTCTCGAAGGCATGCTGGCGCTGAAAGCGTCGGATCTTTACATCACGGTTGGAGCGCCAATTCTATTTCGTGTGGATGGCGAATTGCGTCCGCAAGGGGAAAAACTCACCGAGAGTGATGTGGCTGCATTACTCGATAGCGCTATGGAACCAGATCGGCGTCAGGAATTTCGTAAAAGTCGCGAGTCGAATTTTGCCATTGTGAGAGATTGTGGTCGCTTCCGTGTGAGTGCCTTTTTTCAACGCGAGTTACCAGGCGCAGTGATTCGTCGTATTGAAACTAATATTCCTACTTTTGAGCAGTTAAAGTTACCGTTAGTGTTGCAAGATTTGGCGATAGCTAAGCGTGGTTTGGTGCTGGTGGTCGGTGCTACTGGATCGGGTAAATCGACCACCATGGCGGCGATGACAGGCTATCGAAACAGCAATAAAACCGGGCACATTTTGACGGTCGAAGATCCGATCGAATTCGTGCATGAACACAAGCGCTGTATCGTGACTCAACGCGAAGTTGGGTTAGATACGGAAAGCTATGAAGTTGCGCTTAAAAACTCGCTGCGCCAAGCACCAGATATGATTTTGATTGGTGAGATCCGTAGCCGTGAAACAATGGAATACGCGATGACCTTCGCCGAAACGGGTCACCTGTGTATGGCAACGTTGCACGCCAATAATGCCAACCAAGCTTTAGAGCGCATTCTTCACTTGGTACCGAAAGATCAAAAAGAACAATTCTTGTTCGATTTGTCGATGAACCTAAAAGGCGTGGTTGGTCAGCAGTTGATCCGAGATAAAAATGGGCAGGGACGTCATGGTGTATTTGAGATCTTGCTAAATAGCCCACGTGTGTCGGATTTGATTCGTCGCGGAGATTTACATGAGTTGAAGTCAACCATGGCTCGCTCAAATGAGTTTGGTATGCTGACGTTCGATCAATCTCTTTATAAGTTAGTGATGCAAGGTAAGATCAGCGAAGAGGATGCACTACATAGTGCCGACTCGGCAAATGATCTGCGCTTGATGTTGAAAACGCAGCGTGGTGAAGCATTCTCTACGGGCAGTTTGGCGAACGTTAAGATCGATATGGATTAATCCAATCCAGAAACAAAAAAGGTTGGCAGGAGCCAACCTTTTTTCATTGTGCTTGAAGTGTTTACTCACCCCAAAGGGCTTCAAACCAGCTTTCTAGAATCACCACTGCTGACTGGCAGTCAACATTACCTTTCGATAGGGCTTTGTAGCCGCCCATGCTGAACAACTCCGCACGAGCTTCTGCTGTAGATAAACGCTCATCATGCAGTTCAACTGGCAATCCGTATCGGCCTTGCAGACGCTTAGCAAATTTTCGTGCACGAGGGGTTATGGTCTCAAGGTCTTTACCATGCAGATCGGTCGGTAAACCGACCACTAGCAAATCTGGTTGCCACTCTTTGATTTGCTTTTCGATATCGTCCCAGTTTGGAATACCGTCATTGGCTTTAAAGGCTTTTAATGGGGAAGCTGTACCAGTAATTTCTTGGCCAATAGCGCTACCAATGCTTTTGGTTCCAAAGTCAAAAGCCATAATTGTGCGTGACATAAGGTGTCTCTATCTAATGTAACTGTATATTTGGACTAAGCATGTCCAGAGTCTGCTGAAAGGTGACTTGGGTCGATGCCCAGCTTTTCGACCGCTTTCTTCCAACGCTCGTTGATTGGTGTATTAAAGATAATTTCAGGCGTCGCTTCAATGGTGAGCCAAGAGTTTTCGACCAGCTCACTTTCTAATTGGCCTGCACTCCAACCGGAGTAGCCAAGTGCCACTAAGTAATCACTTGGTTCTGCTTCTGTTCCTAACACCGACAGAATATCACGCGAAGTGGTTACCGCGAGGTCATCGGTCATTTGGACGCTGGACTCGTAGTAATCTTTGGGTTTATGCAAAATAAAACCACGATCTTCCGAGATTGGGCCGCCATTGTAAACTGGTCTATCTAGACTGGCTTCAAATAGGCGCGGGTGTACTGGCTGAACTTCCACCTGCTTGAGCATGTTGCCGACGGTGATATCAACAGGAGCATTGATCATCAGCCCCATAGCGCCGTCTTCGTTGTGCTCACAAACGTAGATCACGCTGTTTTGAAAGTACGGATCTTTCATCCCAGGCATGGCAACCAAAAAGTGATTTGTGAGATTCATACTCATATTGACCCTTAACTCTCGTAAATGCCCTTAAGCAAACATCATACAGTTTATCATCTAGGTATGTGCATGAGTTTGCTTAAGTTAATGTACTACGCTCTCTATTAACTGTAATACAGTTTGAGTTATTCGCCTTTTACTCGACGCTCAATCGCATCCATCAGTTTGCCTGTGATTGAGATATCAAAAGCAGCTTCAATTTCGCGAATACAGGTTGGGCTGGTGACGTTGATTTCTGTTAGCTTGTCGCCAATTACGTCAAGGCCAACAAAGATAAGGCCTTTTTCTTTCAGTGTCGGAGCAACGGTTTGCGCAATTTTGAGGTCGGTTTCGCTTAGCGGACGAGCTTCACCAGTACCACCAGCGGCTAGGTTGCCGCGCGTTTCGCCTTTAGCAGGAATGCGTGCTAGACAGTAAGGCATAGGTTCGCCATCTACCACTAGGATACGTTTGTCACCGTTGCTGATATCTGGCACGAAGGTTTGTGCCATTGCGTAGTTTTGACCGTGGTTAGTCAATGTCTCGATGATCACAGAGACGTTTGGATCGTTTTCTTTCACACGGAAGATGGACGCGCCACCCATACCATCAAGCGGTTTCAGGATGACATCACCATGTTTTTCACGAAATTCTTTAATTTTCTCTGCTTTTCGCGTCACGATAGTTGTAGGTGTCAGCTCTGGGAACCATGCTGTAAACAGCTTTTCGTTACAATCACGTAAGCTTTGAGGCTTGTTAACGATCAGTGCACCTTGTTCTTCTGCACGCTCAAGGATGTAAGTCGCGTAGATGTATTCAGTATCAAACGGAGGATCTTTACGCATTAGCACCGCGTCTAGCTCAGACAGTTCGATAGTTTGCTCTGATTTGAACTCGTACCAACCGTTTGGATCTTCTTTTAGTTCCACCACTTTAGTATCTGCAATGGCAACGCCTTGATCGAGATGCAGATCATTCATTTCCATGTAGTGGATTTCATAGCCGCGTCGTTGCGCTTCAAGCATCATGGCAAAGCTAGAGTCTTTTTTGATGTTAATGGACGAGATTGGGTCCATTACGATACCGAGTTTGATCATTATTTTTCTCCGTTTAACCAAGATCGCCGAAACGAACTTGTAAGGCTGTAATTGCTGTCAGAGCCGCTGTTTCGGTGCGCAGAACGCGAGGGCCGAGTAGCGTTTCTTCAAATTGGTATTCTCGAGTCATCTCGATCTCTTCAGACGATAAACCGCCTTCAGGACCGATCAGTAGGCGCACTTTTTCAACCGGGGTTGGCAAAGTGTTGATTGAGTATTTAGCACGAGGGTGAAGGTTAAGCTTTAAACCATCGTACTCTTCTTGACACCACTCTTCCAAGCTCATAATTGGACGAATTTCGGGCACGACATTACGCCCACATTGCTCACAGGCACTGATGGCGATTTTCTGCCATTGCGCGAGTTTTTTCTCAAAACGCTTTTGGTCAAGCTTGACGCCACAACGTTCAGAAATCAGAGGAGTGATGGTATTGACGCCAAGTTCAACAGACTTTTGGATGGTGAACTCCATCTTATCGCCACGTGAAATGACTTGACCAAGGTGCAGATCTAAAGGGGATTCAATACTGCTTTCTACACGCTCGGTGATGTTAACCAAAACTGATTTCTTGCTGACTTCACTGATAACCGCTGGGAACTCTGCGCCACTGCCGTCAAAAAGGAGAACGTCTTGGCCTTCTTTCATGCGCAAAACACGACCGATATGGCCTGCTGCGTCGTCACTTAAAGCAAGTGAGCCAAGTTGATGAATGGTTTCTGGATGATAAATTCGAGGGGTACGCATGAGATTTCCAGCAAGAGAATAAACTTAAACCCTAACATGGATGCTTTGCACCGAAAAAACAAGGGGCAAGAAGCGTTTCAATATCAGTAATTGAAACGCTTCGAGGTCGGAGGTTACAGTGCGCGGCAGGCTTCTTGAACAAATGGGTTGTGATTGCCCTGTACTTTTGCAATGCGCTCGTCACGCTCACATTCCCATTTATCGGCAGGATAGGTTTTGTTCCAAGCACTCATTAATTGCGTTTGCTGCTTCGACAGTTTGAAACCGTACTCTTTGCTCATGTATAGATAGGTACGAGCAATTGAACCACGCGCACGGTCTGGTGGCATGACTTTACGCTGCTTAAAGTTCACTTGCATCTCACAGCGACCATAACTCACGCCATCCATACCGTTCCATTGACTGAAGTTGTAGTTCGAACGGTCACCGTTTACTTCACCAATAGCAGGAGTTAGGTTGTGCAAGTCTGCTTCCATCAAACGAAAAGTTTTGTCTTTTTTCTTACAGTTTTTACGTCCGCCATCTTGCCAGCATTGACGCTGGTGGCCAAATTGCCACGCAGGAACAATGTGCTCCCATTCGATTCGTGCAGCCCGTTTTTCTTGTTTACGGACTTGGTAACCGCAAGAGGCTAAATCGGGTAAGCCTTTCTTGCCTTGCCATTGAATGTTACAGCCACAGTAGAAGCTTGTTGGGTGGTCTTGATAAATTTTGACCGCCTCACGTTTGGCTGCAGAGAATGAGCTCGGTGGCGCGGCAATCGCAGTGCTAGAAAGCGCGATAAGCAACAGAGAGAGTAAGTATTTCATGATAAAAGTCTTTATAAAGTATGACTTTATTCATGATAACACGCATAAAATAGCTTTAGTGATGAGTAAGTTAACAATAAGTGGCGAAGGGAAGGTTTTGATCAACTCGATTTTTATTTTGGGAACGCAAGTAACACTATGAGGTAAGGGCTACGATAATTGAATGCCGGTGAAGTTAAGTGGTTGGCGACATTTTTGACAAGAGTACGTCGCCTCTTTGCGCAGCACTTTATTATGACGGCGAATCGATAGAGGGTAGGTCATACAACCACAACGATACTCAAAGGTTTTACCTTGAACGGATTTTACTTCAAAGCTGTGAGTGGTTTTGGCTGGTACGTTAAATACGGCTTCCATGACGCCTTTCCATTCTTTACCGTGAGGCCTTACTCGCCCGTAAACCTGATAAGTAATCAGGTGTGCTACTTCATGAGGAATGACTTCATCTAAGAATGCTTGGGTGTTTTCGCGAAATAAAACAGGGTTTAGGCGTACTTGATTTAATTGAAGGTAGGCTTTTCCTGCCGCTTTCCCACGGACGTCGAAGGTGATTGTTGGAATCGGGAAAGAACGTTTGAAAGCTTGTTCCGCCATCGCGATACAGCCCGCCATCACTTGCTTGGCTTTATAGCTGAGTTCTATATCCACAATTCACCTCGATAAATTAAATAAAAAAGCCCCCGCATTTGCGAGGGCCAGATCATAGCATCAGTTAATTATGGTGTGTGTTTTTTCTTGATGGTGGCATGGTAAGCGTGCCATGTACCGTAGCCTAGAATTGGCATGGTAAACAACATTCCGATCCCGTAGGTCGCAAAGCCGATAAGAATACCGCCACAGATGATCGCTGCCCAAACAATCATTGCTGGAATGTTGGATTTCACTGCATTAAAGCTGGTAAATACAGCGGTCATCATGTCTACGCGACGCTCCATCATGAGAGGAATAGAAAAGGCTGAAATGCTAAACACCACACAAGCCAAAACAAAGCCAACTAAAGAGCCGATGACAAGGAAGGGTAGGAACTCACTTAAAGGTGCCCCTTGAACAGAAGGGTAGAGCGCATGAAGTAGAGCGGCAATGCGCATCCAAAATATCATACACACTGCGAGTAACACGGCGAACGCCCATTGAGATGTTGAGTTACGACCGATCGCTTTCATTGAATGGAACAAGCTTGCTTTGTGTCCGCGCTCTCTCTCCCAACTGGCATCATACAAGCCCAGCGCGAGAAACGGACCAATTAACATGTAAACAATCAAACTGGGCATGACGACTAAGTGTGTGCCTTGCCACTGTACGAGCAAAACAATGCCTATCGCAGCTGCCATAAAACAGATGCCATAGAAAGCACTAATAAGCGGCATTCGCACGAAATCATGCAGACCTAATGCGAGCCAATGAAAAGGTGCAGAAAGATTGACCGTATTGCACGGTATGGTTCTGGCGTATTCGTTGTCTGGCACTTCCTTTCGCTTGTTGTGGAAGTCCGATGGATTAACAGTTCGAGGCATAACTCCTCCTTGATTTATTCCCACATTATCCGCTTATACCAACTGACAGCGGTTTTTGTTCAGTCAAACTTGAAGCGACTTTTTCAAGTTTACATCTGAGCATTGGCTTAGTTTGGTATCGGCCATAAAGATGCTTAACTCATGTCTTTACTTAAGTGTTGCTTCCACAGTCGCCAGCATCCGACGTCTCTATTTAAATTGGAATTAACAATATTTTAACTATTGGCGGAGATGGGATAATTTACAAATAATTGCTTAAAATTTATTCGGTATAAAAATGAGGGAGAAACAGGACTGCTTTGTGGGGCAGGGCGGTATGAGCCGAAATGACTAGATAAAAGTTGCTGAAAATAAAAAGCCCCCGCCATAGGCGAGGGCTTGATTGATTCTTGCTTGGCTTGATTATTTGATGCCAGCGAAATCGCGTAGAAGTGCAGCTTTGTCTGTCGCTTCCCACGGGAATTCTTCACGACCGAAGTGACCGTAAGCCGCTGTCTTCTTGTAGATAGGTTGAAGAAGGTTAAGCATTTCTTGTAGACCGTATGGACGTAGGTCGAAGAATTGACGAACCGCTTCAATGATGATGTCGTGAGGTACTTTCTCAGTACC
Source organism: Vibrio sp. 811 (assembly GCF_033339195.1). Lineage (NCBI taxonomy): Bacteria > Pseudomonadati > Pseudomonadota > Gammaproteobacteria > Vibrionales > Vibrionaceae > Vibrio > Vibrio sp. 811. The sequence continues at coordinate 356,585 of NZ_JAWOUB010000003.1, read as the reverse complement.
GAACGTTTCCACCATGATAGACGTTGGATCAGCAACACCGATTGCGTAAGAAAGTTGGATCTCACAACGGTCAGCCATGCCTGCCGCTACGATGTTTTTCGCTACGTAGCGTGCTGCGTATGCTGCACTACGGTCAACTTTTGATGGATCTTTACCAGAAAACGCACCGCCACCGTGACGAGCTGCGCCGCCGTAGGTATCTACGATGATCTTACGACCAGTTAGGCCACAGTCACCCATAGGCCCACCGATTACGAAGCGACCGGTTGGGTTAATGAAGAAGTTTGTTTCTTTGTTGATCCACTCAGAAGGTAGCACTGGCTTAATGATCTCTTCCATTACCGCTTCACGCAGGTCTGAAGTTGAGATTGAGTCACAGTGTTGAGTTGAAAGAACAACCGCGTCGATACCAACGATGTTACCTTGATCGTATTGGAATGTTACCTGAGATTTTGCATCAGGACGCAACCAAGGTAGTGTGCCGTTTTTACGAACTTCTGCTTGCTTTTGAACAAGACGGTGAGAGTAAGTAATTGGCGCTGGCATTAGTACTTCAGTTTCGTTACAAGCGTAACCAAACATGATGCCTTGGTCGCCTGCACCTTGTTCTTTAGGGTCAGCTTTATCAACACCTTGGTTGATATCTGGCGACTGTTTACCGATTGTGTTTAGTACCGCACAAGAATCTGCGTCAAAGCCCATATCTGAATGTACGTAGCCGATTTCACGAACGGTTTCACGAGTTAACTCTTCGATGTCTACCCATGCTGAAGTCGTGATTTCACCACCCACCATTACCATACCGGTTTTAACGTAAGTCTCACATGCAACACGAGCCTTTGGATCTTGCTCTAGAATCGCGTCAAGAACCGCATCAGAAATCTGGTCTGCAATTTTATCTGGATGACCTTCTGATACTGACTCAGAAGTAAACAGGTGCTTAGCCATGTTAGCTCCACTATATCTGGTTTAAAACTGGGGAATGATAAACTCTCCAGCGCAAATTAATACTAATTTTTGTAGGTGTATCTACATCTAGACGTCTATTCTAAATTTGATTGCTCGAATTACAAGCTCTTTTTTGGTTTTTGTTATAACCAAACGTTTGCCTGATTTATTGATAATTTTAAGAACTTCGAACGATTTGGCGCGAAAGGTGCAATATTTGTGAGGTTTTGGACTGGAAAACGTTTGCACACCCAACAGGGCTTTGAGAGAATTATGACCTACTTTTCGTTTCGCTTAATGTACTCAGGAGCAGACATGTCGTCTCGTAAACATCTTGCCAATGCAATTCGTGCTCTAAGCATGGATGGTGTTCAACAAGCTAACTCAGGCCACCCAGGCGCACCAATGGGTATGGCTGATATCGCTGAAGTTCTTTGGCGCTCTCACCTAAACCATAACCCTTCAAACCCAGAGTGGGCCGACCGCGATCGCTTTGTGCTGTCAAACGGTCATGGGTCAATGCTTATTTACTCTCTACTGCACTTAAGCGGTTACGAGCTATCTATTGACGATCTGAAAAACTTCCGTCAATTGCACTCAAAAACCCCAGGTCACCCAGAGTACGGCTACGCGCCTGGTATCGAGACAACAACGGGTCCTCTAGGTCAAGGCATCACTAACGCTGTTGGTATGGCGATCGCAGAGAAAGCACTAGCGGCACAGTTCAACAAAGAAGGTCACGATATCGTTGACCACTTTACGTATGTGTTCATGGGTGACGGCTGTCTAATGGAAGGCATCTCGCATGAAGCATGCTCTCTTGCTGGGACGTTAGGTCTAGGCAAACTGATCGCGTTTTGGGATGACAACGGCATTTCTATCGACGGTCACGTTGAAGGCTGGTTCTCTGACGATACACCTAAGCGTTTTGAAGCGTACGGCTGGCATGTAATCCCAGCAGTCGATGGTCACGACTCAGACGCGATCAACGCAGCAATTGAAGCAGCAAAAGCGGACCCACGTCCTACGCTTATCTGTACCAAAACAATTATCGGTTTCGGTTCTCCTAACAAGTCTGGTTCGCACGACTGTCACGGTGCACCACTAGGTCACGATGAAATCCAAGCGGCTCGCGAATACCTAGGTTGGGAGTACGGCCCATTTGAGATCCCGGCAGATGTTTACGCTGAGTGGGATGCAAAAGAAGCGGGCGCCGCGAAAGAAGCAGCTTGGAATGAAAAATTCGAAGCATACGCTGCAGCTTACCCTGCTGAAGCGGCAGAGCTTAAACGTCGTCTAAACGGCGAACTTCCTGCACAGTGGGAAGAAAAAGCGAACCAAATCATTGCTGATCTTCAAGCAAACCCAGCGAACATTGCATCACGTAAAGCATCGCAAAATGCACTAGAAGCGTTTGGTCAAATGCTTCCTGAGTTTATGGGTGGTTCTGCTGACCTAGCGCCTTCTAACCTGACCATGTGGTCTGGTTCTAAGTCTCTAGAAACGGAGGACTTCTCTGGCAACTACATCCACTACGGTGTACGCGAATTCGGTATGACTGCTATCATCAACGGTATCGCATTGCACGGTGGTTTCGTTCCTTACGGCGCAACATTCCTAATGTTCATGGAATACGCTCGTAACGCAATGCGTATGGCTGCGCTGATGAAAATTCAGAACATCCAAGTTTACACGCATGATTCGATCGGTCTTGGCGAAGATGGCCCAACTCACCAACCTGTTGAGCAAATGGCGTCTCTACGTGTAACTCCAAACATGAGCACATGGCGCCCATGTGACCAAGTTGAGTCTGCAGTTGCATGGAAACTAGCGATTGAACGTAAAGATGCACCAACTGCACTTATCTTCTCTCGTCAAAACCTAGCGCAACAAGAGCGTACTGCTGAACAAGTCGCAGACATCGCGAAAGGTGCTTACATCCTGAAAGATAGCGAAGGTAAGCCTGAGCTAATCCTTATCGCAACAGGTTCTGAGGTTGAGCTTGCAGTGAAAGCCGCTGAGCAACTAACTTCAGAAGGCAAGAAAGTACGCGTTGTTTCAATGCCATCAACAGATGCATTCGATAAACAAGACGCTGCTTACCGTGAATCTGTACTGCCATCAGACGTAACGGCACGTATCGCTATTGAAGCGGGCATTGCTGATTTCTGGTACAAGTACGTTGGCTTCGACGGTCGCATCATCGGTATGACAACATTCGGTGAATCTGCACCTGCTGGTCAGCTATTCGAGATGTTTGGCTTCACGACTGAAAACGTAGTGAACACAGCAAAAGAATTGCTAGCGTAATTGTAGGACCGTCTAAACAGTCAAACGTAAACGACGATTGTTAAACGCTAAAGTTAGAAAGGCCATCATTATGATGGCCTTTTTATTTTTGTCAGGTTTTCCAACCTTGTGGAATGCTTTGGTGAATGCAGTCTAAAAGTACGGATAAGCGCAGTGGTGGTCGTCCTGCTGGTGTATAGCAGTTAATGGAAATAGGCTCAGAAAGCCAACCTTCTAAGCAAGGTGTGATTCGCCCTGGGTGATGTTTCTCATAGCCGCATGCTGTCCAAGTCGGCAGCAGTCCAATACCATGACCATTCGCGATACTGTCTATTTGCATTGCTATGTTGTCGCTGTATAAGCGACTAACAAAGGGTTCTAAAAAGAATTCACCGTGTTGAGGGTGTGCTAGCATCAATCCATTTTCTTGCACTGAACCAAAATCGATCCATGGATGTGCTTCAAGTTCTTTGGGGTGCGGTATAGGCCCATGTTGTTTTAGATAATTTGGAGAGGCAAAAGGCGTATAGCGAAATACCCCCAGCACTTCTTTTCGCCAGTCTAGCTCTTTACGTTCACCGAGCCAGATGAACAAATCTGGGTCATGATGCGCCTCAGAAAAGTCACTGGTAAGTTGAACTCTAACATCGGGATTATCAGCAAGAAAACGATTGAGTACGCCGCCGAGCCAGCTTCTAACTAAGGCAGTGTGACAAACAATATGCAGTGGCCCTGAAACTTGGTTCGTTAAACCTTGGAGTGCATCATAACTCTCTTCACTTAACTCAAGAATCTGGCGGCTGTAGTGGGCAAAGATTTCTCCAGCTCTTGTCAGAACTAATCGATTACCTTGCCTAGCGGTTAGAGCCTGACCGAAGTCTTCTTCTAATTGTGCCAAGCGACGACTTAGCGTTGATTTTGGCTGATTAAGGGCTTTAGCAGCGGCTGTCAAACTTTTATGCTGATTGAGCGCATCAAAGGCTCTAATTGATGCTAAGTCGTGCATATTTCTTTTACTCCTTACTGCGTTATGTACGAGTTCCATAAATGGAAAGAACCGTTCCATAACTCTCACTATGCATCTCATTCTATTTGTGAATAATTCACTTTCGAAAATAATAATCATTATCAATTATGGAGATGTAGATGTCTACTCTTAGACTGCCAGTTATTACCGCAACTGGTATTTTAGCCTTCGTCAGTGTCCCTCATGTTTTTGCCAATGATGCAGTTTCTAAAATGGAAACAGTGGTTGTAACTGCATCAAGTTATGAGCAATCTCAAGCGGACGCGCCTGCAAGTATTAGTGTGATTTCACGTGAGGAGTTGGACTCCCGTTATTACCGCGATGTGACTGATGCACTAAAAAGTGTGCCAGGTGTTGTCGTGACAGGTGGTGGTGATACCACCGACATTAGTATCCGTGGTATGGGTTCTAAATACACTTTGATACTGGTCGATGGTAAACGTCAAAGTACGCGTGAAACTCGTCCAAATAGTGACGGCCCTGGTATCGAACAAGGTTGGTTACCTCCTCTTCAAGCGATTGAGCGAATCGAAGTTATTCGTGGCCCAATGTCGACGCTTTACGGTTCTGATGCGATTGGTGGTGTGATTAACGTCATCACACGAAAAGATGCGCTAGAGTGGACGGGTAATGTTCAACTGGGCACGGTACTACAAGAGAATAGTCGCTCAGGGGGAGAGCAGAGCGCGAACTTTTTCGTTAATGGTCCGTTGGCTGAAAATTTATCTCTCCGAGTATATGGTCAGTACACAACCAGAGAAGAAGATGACATCGAATACGGTTATGAAGATAAAGATATGCAGAGTATCTCTTCAAAACTGACTTACCAGATTAATGATCGCCACTCGGTGCAATTAGAGGGCGGCACGTCGGCACAAAGTCGTCGTGGCAATGTGGGCCTTTCAGTGCCGACCACAGGGTGTCGTGGTGGGTGTGAAGATTCACTGAATGAATATCGTCGTAATTACGTAACGGTAAGCCACAACGGTGATTGGGATTCGGTGGGAATTTCAGATACTTACTTACAGCGAGAAGAGAGCGAGAACAAATCTCGTGAGATGACGATCACCAACACCACGTTCAAATCGAGCTTGGTGACTGGTATCGGAAACCATACGTTGACGACGGGTGTGGACGCCACTCATGCAGAGCTTGAGGATTTTACTTCCAATAAAGCATCATCGAAGACCGAAACATCGAATACGCAGTGGGCTGTTTTCATTGAAGATGAATGGAGAATCGCCGATCCGTTTAGCGTTACGCTTGGTGGTCGTCTAGATCATGACGAAAACTATGGCGCGCATTTTAGTCCGCGTGTTTACGGTGTATGGCGAGTTGACCCGTCTTGGACGGTGAAAGGCGGTGTGGCAACAGGTTTCCGTTCTCCACAATTACGTGAAATTACTCCTGGCTGGGCGCAAGTCAGTGGCGGCGGTAACATCTATGGTAACCCAGATCTTGACCCTGAAACGTCGCTAAACAAAGAAATCAGCGTCTTGTATCAAGGTGATTCTGGCTTAGATGTCTCTTTGACAGCGTTCCATAACGAATTCAAAGACAAGATCACACGTGTTGTTTGTCCAGACACTATCTGTACTGATGGTCCAAACCAATGGGGCGCAGATCCAACGTACCGTATTAACGTGGATGAAGCCGTCACACAAGGTATTGAAGCGACCTTAGCATCGCCGTTAACGGAAACCATTTACCTTAGCTCGAGCTACACATTTACCGACTCAGAGCAAAAAACAGGTGAATACAAAGGCATGCCGCTGCAGCAGTTACCAAAGCATCTGTTTAATGTGGATGTGACTTGGCAAACGACAACAGATCTAGAGAGCTGGGCGAAAGTCACGTACCGAGGTAAAGAAATGGATCCGGTTACTGGCCCATCAAGAAACAGTATTGTAGAACCAGCTTATACCTTTGTGGACGCCGGTGTGACATACCAGTTAACCGACAATACTCGTATTAAAGGCGCTATCTATAACTTGCTAGACGAGGAAATCAGTTACGAAGAATACGGATATATTGAAGATGGTCGTCGCTACTGGTTAGGTTTAGACGTCGCATTTTAATTATCTATCGTTGTAATAAGGTCGAGCATAGTCTCGACCTTTTTTAATCCTGCTTTACTGTGATTCAACAGGTGCGTTTGTCAGCCTGATCAGGTAGTATCTGTGACACGAAATTTTTGGTAGGGCGAAGGATAAATGCTAAAGGTTGCGATCAATGGATTTGGACGTATAGGTCGTAATGTTCTGCGAGCGGTGTATGAAAGCGGAAAACACCAGCAGATCAAGGTTGTGGCGGTTAACGAACTAGCACAGCCAGAGGCGATGGCACACCTACTGCAATATGACACCAGTCATGGTCGCTTTGGTAAAAAAATTTCCCATGACCAAGAACATTTGCATGTTCATCATGACAGCGGTGAATATGATTCCATTCGCATTCTCCACCTCTCCGAAATCGAATTACTTCCTTGGCGTGATTTAGAAGTTGATATCGTCTTGGATTGCACTGGCGTATTTGGTTCGCAAGCGGATGGGCAAGCGCATATAGAAGCTGGCGCGAAGAAAGTACTGTTTTCGCACCCGGGCGCAAACGACCTAGATAATACGATTATCTATGGCGTGAACCACGAAACTCTGAAAGACGAGCACCGTGTTGTCTCCAATGGCTCTTGCACCACCAACTGTATCGTTCCCATCATTAAAGTATTAGACGAAGCCTTCGGCATAGAGTCTGGCACCATTACCACAATTCATTCGTCCATGAACGATCAACAAGTAATTGATGCGTATCATAACGACTTACGCCGTACCCGCGCTGCAAGCCAATCTATTATTCCGGTGGACACTAAGTTGCATAAGGGGATTGAAAGAATCTTCCCGAAATTTTCCAACAAATTCGAAGCAATTTCTGTTCGTGTTCCAACGGTTAACGTCACTGCAATGGATTTAAGTGTCACAATTAGTACAAATGTGAAAGTTAATGACGTAAATCAAACCATTGTTAACGCATCTCAGTGTACATTACGTAACATTGTTGACTATACTGAATCGCCACTCGTTTCCATCGACTTTAACCACGACCCCCATAGTGCGATTGTGGATGGAAGCCAGACTAGAGTGAGTAACGGGCAACTTGTAAAAATGCTCGTTTGGTGCGACAACGAATGGGGCTTTGCTAACCGGATGCTGGATACTGCCTTAGCAATGCAAGCTTCTTCGCAAGTGGAACAGTAATGACGAAGAAGTGATGGAGAATTTTTATTTCAAGCCTTGAAATAAATCCATAATATCTCCATATCTATAACCAGTTTGAAGAATTAACAGGCTTGGCAGGGTTGCCGAGTTTTCAAAAACTTTAATTATTAAATATTTGAGAGGACACATCATGTCTGTAATCAAGATGACTGACCTGGATCTTGCAGGTAAACGTGTATTTATCCGTGCTGACCTAAACGTGCCAGTAAAAGACGGTAAAGTAACTTCGGATGCACGTATCATCGCATCTCTTCCAACTATTAAGCACTGCCTAGAAGCAGGCGCTAAAGTAATGGTTACGTCTCACCTAGGTCGCCCAACTGAAGGTGAATACGCTGAAGAGTTCTCTCTACAACCAGTTGTTAACTACCTAAACGACGCACTAGATTGCGAAGTGAAGCTAGCAAAAGACTACCTAGATGGCCTAGAGCTAAATGCGGGTGAACTTGTTGTTCTTGAAAACGTTCGCTTCAACAAAGGCGAAAAGAAAAACGACGAAGAGCTATCTAAGAAATACGCAGCACTATGTGACGTATTCGTAATGGACGCATTCGGTACGGCTCACCGTGCTCAAGCATCTACTCACGGCGTTGGTATGCACGCAGACGTAGCATGTGCTGGTCCTCTACTAGCGAACGAACTAGAAGCGCTAGGCAAAGCAATGGACAAGCCAGCTCGTCCAATGGTTGCTATCGTAGGTGGTTCAAAAGTTTCTACTAAGCTAACGGTTCTTGAGTCTCTATCTAAAATCGCTGACCAACTCGTTGTTGGTGGTGGTATTGCTAACACATTCATCGCAGCTGCTGGCCACAACGTTGGTAAGTCTCTATACGAAGCAGACCTAGTTGAAACAGCTAAGAAGCTAATGGACGAGTGTGCAATTCCAGTAGCAACTGACGTTGCATGTGCGAAAGCATTTGACGAGAACGCAGAAGCTGAAATTAAGCACGTTTCTGAAGTACAAGACGACGACATGATCTTCGACCTTGGTCCAGATTCAACTGCTGAACTAGCTGAAATCCTTAAAAACGCTAAGACTATCCTATGGAATGGTCCAGTAGGCGTATTCGAATTCAAGAACTTCGAAGCAGGTACTAAAGGTATCTCTGAAGCTATCGCAGCTTCTGAAGGCTTCTCTGTTGCTGGTGGTGGTGACACGCTAGCGGCTATCGACAAGTTCGGTATCAAAGCGGATGTATCTTACATCTCTACTGGCGGCGGCGCTTTCCTTGAGTTCGTAGAAGGTAAAGTTCTTCCAGCAGTAGAAATGCTAGAAGCACGCGCTAAGTAATTAAAGCAAAGCGGGGGAGTGATTCTCCCGCTTTCTTGTTTGCTGCAACGTGTGAGGAACTCTGCTAGAATAGCCTCAGTTGTGAGCAAACGTTTGCAAGATTTTCAACTTAACAAGTTTTGTTTAAAAACGACAGATAAATAGGATTACATCCATGTCTAAGATCTTCGACTTCGTAAAACCAGGTGTTATCTCTGGCGATGACGTTCAGAAAGTATTTGAAGTTGCAAAAGAAAACAGCTTTGCACTTCCAGCAGTAAACTGTGTGGGTACTGACTCTGTAAACGCAGTACTTGAAGCAGCTGCAAAAGTTAAAGCTCCAGTTATCGTTCAGTTCTCTAACGGTGGCGCTGCTTTCTTTGCTGGTAAAGGTCTAAAACTTGAAGGTCAAGAAGCTCAAATCCTAGGTGCTGTTGCTGGTGCGAAATACGTTCACGCTGTAGCTGAAGCTTACGGTGTTCCAGTAATCCTACACACTGACCACGCAGCTAAGAAACTACTTCCTTGGATCGACGGTCTACTAGACGCTGGTGAAGAGTACTTCGCGCAAACTGGTAAGCCACTATTCTCTTCTCACATGATCGACCTTTCTGAAGAGTCTCTAGAAGAGAACATCGAAATTTCTGCTAAGTACCTAGAGCGCATGGCTAAAATGAACATGACTCTAGAAATCGAACTAGGTTGTACTGGTGGTGAAGAAGACGGCGTTGACAACTCTGATATGGATGCGTCTGAGCTATACACTTCTCCAGAAGACGTTGCATACGCATACGAGAAACTAAGCGCAATCAGCCACCGTTTCACTATCGCAGCATCTTTCGGTAACGTACACGGCGTATACAAGCCAGGTAACGTTGTACTAACTCCAACTATCCTACGTGATTCTCAAGCGCACGTTTCTGAGAAATTCGGTCTTCCAGCGAACTCTCTAAACTTCGTATTCCACGGCGGTTCAGGTTCTTCTCTAGAAGAAATCCGTGAATCTATCGGCTACGGTGTGATCAAAATGAACATCGATACTGATACACAGTGGGCTACTTGGGATGGTATCCGTAAGTTCGAAGCTGAAAACCACGATTACCTACAAGGTCAGATCGGTAACCCAACTGGTGAAGATGCACCAAACAAGAAGTACTACGATCCACGCGTATGGCTACGTGCAGGCCAAGCTTCAATGGTTACTCGTCTAGAGCAAGCATTTGCTGACCTTAACGCAGTTGACGTACTATAATCGTTACTGATTAAGTTACTTAAAAACCCGCTCTTTGAGCGGGTTTTTTTATATCTATCATTTTCTTCCCCTCTGCTTTCTCCCGATATTTTTATGCGTTAGGTTGTATTTGCTAGTGAGATATCTCACCTTTAACGTTTTTTTTAAAGAAAACATGGGAATATCAGTCTTAAGAGTGGCGAAATCAGAGTGCATTGCGTAACCTGTAACAAGTCAGTGTCAGAAAGCTCTGATAAAGTCTTGTTTTGCATATCTTTGCGAAACTCTGACTTTGAAAAAAGTCAGAGTTGGGATATTGTGCCAAAAATCTGACACTGTTCAGTGGAGCAATAGGGATGTTGTTTTAGAAAAGAGCCTTTAAAAAACAAGGTTCATAAATTAACGGCAATTGGATTTATATCTCTTTATTTTTGAGGATAAGAATTATGGCAGGTGAATCGGTGGGTATCGATACCACTTTAACGGATGGTCTAACTCAGGCTGAAACTTGGCTGACAAACAATTCAGATCTACTGGTTCAGTACGGTGTGAACATTATCTCTGCGGTGCTTATTCTGTTTATCGGTAATCTTATCGTTAAGGCAGTCGCTGGTAGTGTTTCTAAAGTACTAGAAAAGAAAAACATGGATAAGGCCGTCGTTGAATTTATTCACGGTCTTGTTCGTTACTTGCTATTTGTAATCGTGCTAATCGCGGCTCTTGGTCGATTAGGAGTTCAAACCGCTTCTGTTGTTGCTGTGATTGGTGCGGCAGGTCTTGCTGTTGGTCTTGCACTACAAGGTTCACTATCAAACTTTGCAGCAGGCGTACTTATTGTTGCGTTCCGTCCATTCAAATCAGGCGACTACGTAGAAATCGGTGGTGTAGCGGGTAGTGTTGAAGCAATTCAAATCTTCCAAACAGTTCTAAAAACACCAGACAACAAAATGGTTGTTGTGCCTAACTCTTCAGTTATCGGCGGTGCCATTACTAACTACTCTCGCCATGCGACACGACGTGTCGACCTAGTGATTGGTGTTTCATACAAAGCAGATCTTAAACTAACGAAGAAAGTGATTCGTGAGACGCTAGAGAAAGATCCACGTATCTTGAAAGACCCAGATATCACAATTGGTGTACTTACGTTAGCAGACTCTTCAGTTAACTTTGTGGTTCGTCCATGGGTGAAAACTGCAGATTACTGGGGCGTATACTTTGATGCAATGCAAGGTATTAAAGAAGCATTGGATGAAAATGGTATCGAGATTCCATTCCCACAAATGGATGTTCACCTGAACAAAGTCGACGCTTAATCAAAAGCAGTCGATATTCAAAAGCGAGGCCAATAGGCCTCGCTTTTTTATATTTCGTAAAGGGTGTGATGACCAGTAAGTAAGAGGCGTTTTAGATGTTTACCTGCAAATCCAAATGTGAACTCAGGTAAGCCAGGCGTATAGAGCAACTCTTGATGTTGATAGAGATTGGTATCAACAATGATAGTGATGTATTCCGGTAAGCCTATTGGGCAAACCGCGCCGGGTACGCAACCTAACACTTCGACCATTTCATCGTCATTACAAATAGAGGGACGTTTACCTGTAATCGCTTTAATCTGCTTGGCATCGAGGCGCGAGTCCTTATCTGTCAGATAAACCGCGTAACCTTGTCCTTTGAGTGTTAAAAAGAGGCTTTTGGTATGCGTACCCGTCCAACCAAGCTCTCTCGCAATGCGTATATCTGTCTCAAAGTCTAAGATGGCTTCGTGCTGCCATTCCCGAAAAGGAATAGAGAGCGCGTTGAATCGCTCTCTATTGTTGTTATAAATACGTTTTAGTGACTCCATGTCTTTGCTGCCTTACTACCTTATGATTACCAATACTTATCAATAAGCTCACTCGCTAAGATATACGCTATTGTGAACATCATCATTGCGATTGCAATGTCGATGGTTTTTTTCACTTTTGGTTTAGGGAGTGTTGGACCTAGTTTGGCGGCTCCTATCGATAAAGTGTAGAACCAAACAAAGGAAGCCATAATCGTACCTAGTGCAAAAGCAATGCGATCATGGCCTTCAAATTGTCCACCGATCGAACCTAGAATAACGACTGTATCTAAATATAAGTGCGGATTAAGCACAGTGACGGCTAACGCACCTAGAATAACCGTTCGACGACCTCGAGCTACGATCTCCCCTTTTGATTCCGATTCACTCTCTGGCTTAAAAGCACTTTTTAGTGAGAGCAGTCCATAGAAGCTCAAGAAAGCAATACCACCAAGTGTCACCGACGTCAGTAAGATTTCATTTTGAGACAGAATTGCACCACCACCAAAAATACCTAGAGAGATGAAAATCATATCTAGCACGCTACAAATAGTGGCGGTTGTTAGGTGGTGGTTACGCTTTATGCCTTGATTTAAAACATACGCATTTTGCGCCCCGATCGGAATGATCATTGATGCTCCTAAACCAAAACCTTGCAATAGAACCCACAAGCTCACACTTCACCTCACTTCAAAATAACAAATACATTTACAGAAAGGGGAAAGATAAAGCGTTTATCTAAATAAGTATAATTAATGATTTTAATCTTACATTAGATAGACTAATTTAACGGGAGGCGTTTGATCAAGAGTGAGAGGAAAGGTATGCGAGGGTTAGATTACAAATGGATTGAGGCATTAGACGCTATAGTTTATCAGGGTAGCTTTGAGCGTGCTGCCGAGCATTTATTTGTTTCTCAATCCGCCATTTCTCAACGTATCAAGCAGTTAGAGAAGTTTCTCGCGCAGCCTGTTTTAATTCGAAGCCAGCCACCTAAGCCAACGCTAATTGGTAAAAAATTGTTGGGTCTTTATCGGCGAGTACGCTTGCTAGAGCATGAAATTCTCCCCGAATTAAAAAATGATACCAGTACGCGACCTGTGCAACTCTCTTTAGCGACTAATGCAGATAGCCTTGCAACATGGCTACTGCCAGCGCTGCAAAATGTTATGAAGCAGCGTCAAGTTGAACTAAAACTGACTATCTATGGTGAATACCGCTCTATTGAAAAACTCAAAAGTGGCGAAGTGACAGGAGCGATCAGCTTGGAGTCCCAGCCAATCCCCGGATGCAGAGCAGACTATTTAGGTCGCATCGATTATGTTTGTGTCGCGAGCCCAGAGTTCTATCAGCGTTATTTTTCTAAAGGCGTAAATAATCAGACATTGGCAAAAGCACCGGCCGTTTCATATGACCAATATGATGATCTACATAAAACATTTCTTACCGAGCATTTTAACGTCAATCCTGACAGCGTTATTCATCACAACATCAGTAGTTCTGAAGCGTTTCTAAAAGTGGCGTTAGCTGGTGTTGCTTATTGCTTGATCCCCCGCTTGCAAATTACCGACGAATTAGACAGAGGTGTGTTGGTTGATGTGACTCCAGGTTTTTTAATGTCCCATCGGATTTATTGGCACCACTGGCAGTTAGAAACTGGGGTATTACAAGAAATCTCACACGCGATAGTGGGGTATGCGCAGCAGCATCTACCTCAATAAGTTTGTCAGAGCTGCATATCGTTAACTTAAGTGTGTTTTGTTTAAAAATTACGCCAATGTTACATAGTCAAAGTTGTGTTAGAAGTCACTATGGGTGCTTGGATAATCGGCGGAAGTTTCTATTATGAAACCACACGCTTTCTCAGCCATGATAGTGATGTTGGAATCTGAGATTAAGTACTTAATTTTGTATGGATGGATTTATTGAATGAAATTGTATTCATTTTTGCTGGCTTCAGCACTCAGCCTTACCAGTGCTTCAGTTTTGGCGAATACGCCAGAGTTTGCTCATGTTACGACAACGGGGTATGGCGAAGTGACGGCCACACCTGATATGGCTACGTTTTCTGTAAAAGTAGTCGATACGACAATGACGGCCGAACAAGCGAAATTGTCCGTAGATAAAACCGTTGAAGAGTTTCTAAAAAGCTTATCGGATGCCGGCTTATCAAAAGACAATATTACTAGCTCGAATTTATACCTTGCTCCTCAGTACCATTACCCTAAATCAGGAAAAGCAGAACTTGTTGGGTATCGAGCATCTCGCAGTATTGATGTCACGGTGACGGATCTGAAAAACCTTAACCAATACCTAGATATGGCGTTAGAAGCGGGAATTAATCAGGTTGATAATATTCAACTTAAGGTAAGCAACCAAGCCGAGTATCAGCAAAAGGCACGAATGGCTGCGATTAAGGACGCAAGAGAAAAAGCAGGGTCATTAGCGACTGGTTTTGAGAAAAAGTTGGGCGATGTATGGCAGATCAATTACAGACAGATGCACGTTCAGCCTGTGTTAATGCGTTCAATGGCGATGGATAGTAAAGAAGGAGCGAATAGCTACCAAGATTCAACCATGATCATTCGCGATCAAGTCGATGTCATTTATAAGCTAAAGTAAGGCTTAGCAAACAGTAAAAAGCAAAAGGCAGGGAGTTACAACCCCTGCCTTTGTCATTTCTATTTCACAGTTTAATGCAGGATACGAGCACGGATTGTGCCTTCAATGTTTTTGAGCTTTGTTAGAGCTTCTTCTGAGCGTTCAGTTTCAACGTCGATCACTACGTAGCCTATTTCAGCGGCTGTTTGTAGGTACTGCGCGGCAATGTTAATGCCTTCTTCAGCAAAGATGGTGTTGATCTGAGTTAGGATACCAGGACGGTTCTTGTGGATATGAAGCAGACGAGAGCACTCACCACTGTGTTCTGGTAATGACACTTCAGGGAAGTTTACGCTTGAAAGTGTCGATCCGTTATCAGAGTACTTAGCCAGTTTACCCGCCACTTCTAAGCCGATATTTTCTTGTGCTTCTTGTGTTGAACCACCAACGTGTGGAGTGAGGATGACGTTATCGAATTTTTGTAAAGGAGACTCGAACGGGTCAGCATTCGTTTTTGGTTCAGTTGGGAATACATCAATTGCAGCGCCGGCAAGGTGACCAGCTTCTAAGCTATGGCAAAGTGCAGGAATATCCACAACGGTGCCACGTGCCGCGTTGATAAAGATGGAACCTGGTTTCATTCGAGCAAATTCAGCTTCACCCATCATGTTTTTCGTTTCCGGTGTTTCGGGAACGTGCAAAGAAATCACATCACATTTGTTCAATAGTTCACTCATGGTATGTACTTGCGTCGCATTACCAAGGGACAGTTTGTTCTCAATATCGTAGTAGTAAACGCGCATACCTAAGTTTTCGGCAATAATACCAAGCTGAGTACCAATGTGACCGTATCCGATAATGCCAAGGCACTTACCACGAGCTTCGTAAGAGTTGTCTGCACTTTTCTTCCAAATACCGCGATGTGCAAGTGCATTCTTTTCAGGAATACCACGCACTAGTAAAAGGATTTGCCCAAGTACAAGCTCTGCCACGCTTCGAGTGTTAGAGAATGGTGCATTAAAGACAGGAATACCGCGTTTTGCTGCTGCGTCTAGGTTTACTTGGTTAGTACCAATACAAAAACAGCCAATTGCAACCAGCTTGTTCGCCGCATTTATTACCTCTTCGGATAGGTTCGTACGGGAGCGGATACCAATGAAGTGTACGTCTTTTACCGCTTCAATTAGTTCTTCTTCCGGAAGGGAACCTTTATGGTATTCAATGTTGGTATAACCAGCTGCTTGAAGAACTTCAACTGAAGAAGGGTGGAGTCCCTCTAACAAGAGGATCTTAATCTTTTCTTTTTCCAGTGAAACTTTGGCCATTTTTTCTCGTCCTTAAAATGGAAAGGTGGGCTAATGTGGCGCACATTGGGCAAAACTATTAAAAAGGGGATAATTAACAGTTTTGTAGGAAGACAAACGTTTCCCTGTGCGTCTTCTGTTCAATAAAGTAACAAAAAAAAATTGCTTTGGGTAAGAAAATTACGGAATAAGAGATAATTTTCTTATAGAAAGGAATAAAAAACGGTGCCTTTCAGCACCGTATGTAATGAAATAACAGAAAAGTGAACCAGATAGGTTCATTTTGGGCTGTTATTTACTCTTCAATTTTTGCACCTTCTGGTGTGCCAGTGATCACTACGTCTGCACCACGATGAGCGAAAAGACCCACAGTCACCACACCAGCGATGCCGTTTATTTTGTCTTCCATTTCTTTCGGGTTGGTAATTTGCATATTGTGCACATCCAGAATCACGTTGCCGTTGTCAGTCACAACGCCTTCACGGTAAGCTGGATCACCACCTAGTTTTACCAATTCACGAGCCACGTAAGAGCGTGCCATTGGGATTACTTCAACAGGCAATGGGAACTGGCCAAGTACGTCAACTGCTTTAGTGCCGTCAACGATACATACGAACTTATCAGAGATTGCTGCGACAATTTTCTCACGAGTCAGAGCCGCGCCGCCGCCTTTGATCATTTCACGTGCTGGGTTGATCTCATCTGCGCCATCAACATACACATCCAGCTTCATTACATCGTTACACTCGTATACTTCAATACCAAGCTCTTTAAGGCGCTCAGTTGAAGCGACAGAGCTAGACACTGCACCTTTAATATCATCTTTGATAGTGCCTAGTGCATCGATGAAGTGATTCACGGTAGAGCCAGTACCAACACCGACAATGCTGCCTTTCTCAACATATTTTAGTGCTGCCCAACCAGCCGCTTTTTTCATTTCATCTTGAGTCATGCCAATCTCCTGAATAGATGTTCGTTAACGTTTGCGGGCGTGATTATAGCGGCTTACTTGTCACTTTCCCATTGCCATATTTGGCTTGGGGTCACGATCTTAGGTAATGGAATATCCCAGCTTTCAATTGGTAAGCGTTCTACATGTTGGCAGTCATGAGCGATACCGACAGGTTTAGCACCCTCTCCAGTTATAAACCAACGTGACAGAGTACGATCGTAGTACCCTCCGCCCATGCCTAAGCGGTGTCCGATACTGTCGAACCCAACTAAAGGCGTGCAGATTAAATCAAGCTGGCGAACGGGTTTGAGGTGTCTGATATCGAGCTTGGGCTCTAAGATGCCGTACTTGTTGTAGATGAGCTGTTCATCACTTATATACTGAAGAAACAGTAACTGACCTTTAGAAAAGGGATGGATGACGGGCAGATAAACCGATTTTCCCTGTTGCCATAACCATTCAATGAGCGGTTTAGTATCAAGCTCACCGTCTGCAGAAAGGTAGATGGCAATATGTTGCGCCTGATCGATTTCAGGAAGTTGGGAAAATTGAGTAATAAGGTCGATTCCCGCTTGGTATTGCGTATCACTGCACAGAGCGTTGCGCTTTTCACGAATCAGTTTGCGGAAGTCTTGTCGAGAGAGGTCTGACATAGAGAGAATACCCCAGGGTGCCGTTGAGGATTGTGGCCCTTGAACCAGCTGGTTCAAGGCGGATCAGCAATGACAACCGTAGGCTTCTCGGTGCATGCCGAGCTTGCTCAATAGTTACCAAATACTAACCCTTAGGTATTGCTTATCGGCTCAGGGACTTAAATCCTGCTGACGCACACCCCAGGGTAAATTTTGTATTTACTGCTGTCCTTGCGTAACTTTGCTTAGTGCGTTCTCTAAAGACGCGGTGAGCTTTTCCATTCGCTCAGTAATTTCTTGCTGTTGACCATTGGATTCGTATGACTTGGTGTGCAACTCATAGCAAATATTCAATGCAGCAAAGGTCAGCAGTTGGATTTCATTGGTTACCTTAGTACGTTCGCTCATTTCTTTCAATCGGCGATCAAGATCTTTTGCCGCTGCAACAAGAGACTCTTCTTGTCCTGTCGGACAATTCACTCGTGTAAGTTTGCCTAATATTTCAACGTCGATCGCTTGATTGCTCATGATGAATAAACTCTATATTCGCGCTATCTAAGGTGTTGCTTCATACAACTACCGAGGAGCAAACTATAGGAAAACCGCTATTAAGATTCAAGCATTTCCCATCACAGAAAGAGAAATGATGACGAGATCACACAGGAATTGGGCAAATTGAACAAATGCTGTCCAAAATTGAATTTGATAGCCGTTTCAGACCACTAACCTTGATGGTAGGATATACCAATACATTATTACGCAAGAATGAGCCAAGTTATGAGTGAAATCACCCTTCCTGAATACCAATCTATTGCTGCTGAACTGCAATCGGCAAGCCTGGCTGTGACACCGGCGGAGTTACATGGCTTATTTGTTGGCATGTTAAGTGGTGGATTGGCGATCAATGATCAAACTTGGCAGCCGATTCTTTTTGACTACACCAATGATGGGATGGGGTGGCCCTCGACAGCACTCACTTTTGCTCAGAGCATATTCAACGTTACTGTTAATGAGCTTACTGGCACATCAATGGAGCTGTCTTTACTATTGCCAGATGAGCCGGGCGAAGAAGGCTTATTCGCATTAGCCGACAGTGTGTCCGACTTTGTAAACCACTTTATTTCTGGGCTAGGTCTAGCAGGCGTTGCGCTTAACAAAGCATCTGATGACGCTAAAGAAGCACTGGCTGATCTAGAAGAGATTGCCAAATTAGGCATTGATGAAGATGACGATCTTGGTGAACAAGCGCAATTGCTAGAGCAAGTGATTGAGCACATCAAAGCTTGCGTACTAACGATTCATGCTGAATTTGGTGTTCGTCCTGAAAGCAGCGACAAAAAACCTACTATTCACTAATCGTAGACCGTCCAGAGGTTAGTATGAAGCAATATGATGTAGTCATTGCTGGTGGTGCCATGGCTGGTGCAACGTTAGCATTGGCGATTGACCATTTGTCTCAGGGAAAGCTCCGCATTGCCGTCGTTGAGCCTTTTAAAGCACAATCAGATATGCACCCTGGTTTTGACTCTCGCTCAATCGCATTGTCTTACGGTACTGTCAATCTGTTGCGTCAACTACAGCTCTGGACGTCAGTAGAACCGTTTGTCACACCCATTGAACATATCCACGTTTCTGACCGTTCTCATGCTGGGATGACGGAGATTACCAAGCAAGAGGTTGGGGTTGAAGCTCTAGGGTATGTTGTAGAATTAGCCGATGTTGGGCGTGTATATCAAGAATTATTAGACAGCAGCGAATCAATTACGCTGTTTTGTCCTGACTCCGTTACCGATATCGAGCGCGAGCAAAACTGTACCCATGTGACGTTGAAAAGTGGTGAGCAACTTGAAGCAAAACTGCTGGTGGCTGCAGATGGTGCTGTTTCGACCTGTTGTCAGAAAATTGGTCTAGAACTTTCTGAGCAAGATTTTGAACAAGTGGCTGTCATTGCCAATATTGTGACTCAAGAACCTCATCAAGGTAGAGCCTTTGAACGTTTTACTGAAAATGGCCCTGTTGCTTTATTGCCAATGAGTGACAATCGAATGTCCTTAGTTTGGTGTTTGCACCCTGAAGAAGCCCAAGCCGTTCTTGAGTTATCTGATCAAGCATTTCTCCAGCGTTTACAGAACGATTTTGGTTGGCGTTTAGGCGCGATGAAAAAAGTGGGGCGCCGTGCAAGTTACCCATTGCTTCTTCGCCATCGAAAGCAAAATATTTCACATCGCTTTGCGATTGTTGGAAATGCGGCGCAAACGCTGCACCCGATAGCTGGACAAGGCTTTAATCTCGGTATTCGCGACGTTGTCTCGCTAGCAGAAGAAATCGTGCAGCAAAGCGAGGATGTTGGTCTTTATCAAGGCTTGATGCGCTTTAGTCAGCGTAGAGAGGCAGATCGAAGCGAAACGATCTGGCTAACCAGTGCCTTAGTGCATATTTTTTCAAATGATTTACCCGCGATGCGAATTGGGCGAAATACGGCCTTAGCAGCGATGGATAACCTTTCTATTTTTAAGCAGCCGCTACTGCGCCATACGCTTGGTTTGGTAAAACGATGAACGGCCGCACTGAATTAGGTAATAAAAAGCAATGATGCAAAGTGTAGATATCGCCATCATCGGCGGAGGGATGGTTGGGTTGGCACTTGCTGCCGCGTTCAAGGACAGTGACCTGCGTGTCGCCGTAATAGAAGGTAAGGTGCCAGATGAGTCGTTGAAAGAGTTACCTGATGTGCGTGTGTCTGCGTTGAGCCGTTCTAGTGAAACGATCTTGCGTAAGCTTGGCGCTTGGCAGGGGATAGAGCAACGCCGAGCTTCACCATACTACGGTATGGAAGTGTGGGAGCAAGATAGCTTTGCTAGTATTGAGTTCAATGCACAAAGCATGGCACAACCTGATTTAGGGCATATTGTTGAGAATCGAGTGATTCAACTCGCACTGCTCGAACAAGTCCAAAAGCTCGATAACGTCACTATGTTTATGCCTGCACGTTGCGCGACCTTAGCGGTGGGCGAACAAGAAAGTTGGTTGACGCTCGACAATGGTCAAGCCATGACGGCTAAGTTAGTGGTCGGAGCCGATGGGGCAAACTCGTGGCTTCGTCATCAAATGGATATTCCGTTAACGCATTGGGACTATGGTCATCATGCTTTGGTCGCGAATGTCAAAACTGCTATGCCACACAACAGCATTGCGCGCCAGATATTTACTCCTTACGGACCGTTGGCATTTTTGCCAATGTCGCAACCAGATATGTGCTCTATTGTTTGGTCCACGGAGCCAAATCGAGCAGAGCAGTTAGTGGCAATGAGTGAACATGATTTCAATAAAGCGTTGACGAGTGAGTTTGATGCTCGACTTGGTCTATGTGAAGTAGTGGGAGAGCGTGCTGCGTTTCCTTTGAAAATGCGCTATGCGCGAGATTTTGTTGTCGAGCGAGTCGCGCTGGTTGGTGATGCGGCCCATACCATTCACCCATTAGCAGGGCAGGGTGTGAATCTAGGTTTAT
Source organism: Vibrio sp. 811 (assembly GCF_033339195.1). Taxonomy (NCBI): domain Bacteria; kingdom Pseudomonadati; phylum Pseudomonadota; class Gammaproteobacteria; order Vibrionales; family Vibrionaceae; genus Vibrio; species Vibrio sp. 811. Next base: position 335,729 of record NZ_JAWOUB010000003.1, on the reverse strand, counting down.
TAGATGCGGCCAGTCTTGCTCAAGAAGTATTAGCACTTTGGAAGCAGGGTCAAGATATCGGCAGTAAACGCAACCTAAGAAGCTACGAGCGTTGGCGAAAAGCGGAAGCGGCAAAGATGATCGCTACTATGCAAGGGTTTCGAGATTTGTTCTCTGGCGAGAACCCTGCTAAGAAGCTCGTTCGTGGCATTGGCTTGAGTTTAGCGGGGCAACTGCCGGGAGCGAAAGATGAGATCATGAAGCGCGCGCTTGGTTTAAAGGGACACTTGCCGGATCTGGCGCGTCAGTAAGTGCAAAGCAAACTTCAAATACACAAAAGGCTGGTTAATCCAGCCTTTGTTTTATCAACATTTTGCTAAGCATATGCGCATCGGAGTTTCATTATTTCTTGATTGATCTCTTTGACCGCTCGGAAATGGCGTTGCTCTGCTTTCTCCGGCAGTATTAACTTACCGTTATCAAACTCGAATCTACCGACCCCGTAAATATAAATTCTTCCTTTAAAAAGACGACTTATATGTTTAGCAATCATACTTGGTGTATAGCGCTTAAACAGTCTCATATTTACTTTCCTTTTATCTAACCTAGCCTAGGTATTCTACGTTCTGGACGCGAAAATTATTGTGACAGCAATAGTATTAAATACAGATGTAGGGTGTTGCGTCAGAGAATTGTGTTGTCTTAGACAATTTGACAGTGTCATCTCTTAAATAGCGTGAGGATTACCCCAAAAATAACCTCTCTAAAGGAACCCTTATGCCAATACACTCCTTTTTACGTGACGCATTAAGCAATAGTTTTGTTACAGAATTAAGAATAGAACGAAAACGGTTGTTTGCTAGTTGTTTCTATTAAGGTCGTGCTTCGCGTAACACACTTTACGTTCTAACGATTAGAGGAAATGAAAGAGAAAAAGTGCCACGTAAAAAAAAGCCCGCTTCAGCGGGCGAATAGTCACAGATGCATTACACAAAAGTGGATAACTAACTGCATGAATGCTGTCACTCAGCTAGCTGACTCACTTTATATTGGTTAAGTGCTTGTTTGAAACTTAACCAACAAATTCAGCATATACGAGTTTTATCTTTGTGACTATTTATGTTTTATATGTGATTAAAAATTCTCATGTCTATTTTTGTAGATATGAGCGAGATCACGCAGTGATAGAAACACTACGTGTCATTACATTGTTTTTAGACGATTAACGACAGATCTCAGCTACGGTCGGCTGGCACAATTGGATAAGATCTTGAATAGAAAGCGCCAGCCCAGCCATTCGATCGCCACTGCTGATCGTGACTTCCTGTTCTTCTAGTAAGCTAGGGTCGAACACGATTGGCATATGACGTTTGAGTAACAGAGGAGTGACAGTACCAATTTTGTAACCAGTGATGGACTCAACGTCGGCTTGATCAACACAAGTCATCCGGCGACATTTCAGTAACGAGCGCACTTTTTTGGGATCAACGCTACGATCACCTGGTGCACAGGCGAGTGCATATTGATTACCCATGTCTCGTAGCAAGATTGCTTTCACCATTTGAGAGGGGCGAATGCCGCGTTGGTGCGCGGCATCCTCAATGGTCGTTGCTGGTCTTTGATGCGGTAACAGACGAAACGGAATGTGTTGGTCTGTGAGAAATTGCATCAAAGGAGTATTGATTGTATTACTCATCATCAAGACTGTAAGGCAGTGATTCGATTGTCCATTCACATTCTGGTTGCGCAACTAAACGAAGACGAGTGTCTTCATCGAGATTATTAGGCAGCACGATCAGGCCAATCGCGTGATTGTCACTGAACTGGTAGTGATTTAATAAAGCACCTACTGAACGCCAGTTTTCACCTACGCTGCGTTCGAGCTCAATTGGTTCGTCACTGAATGGAGCAGAAGTTGCACCTTTTACGATATACATCGCACGTTTATTGGTACCGCGATACTTCGCTCGTGCTACCGTTTCTTGTCCCGTGTAGCAGCCCTTTGTGAAGCTTATGCCTCCTAAAGCTTGCACGTTAAGTGCTTGTGGAATGTGAGCATTCTGTGCGGATGCAGAGACAAATGGTAAACCTGCCTCAATATCGAAACGATTCCAAAGCTCATTTGTCGTAAAGACAGCGTCGGTAGTTTCAACGATTTGCTGTGCTTCTGGCGCACTTAATATCAGTAACCAGCGATCTTGTGCAACTTGCACTGCTGTGCCACCGTCAACTGGGCGAACGCTGCCAGTTGTCTTGCTCATTGTTGAAATGAATTCATCGGCTTTGACGCCAGCGACACCTAAGATAACGTCATCAGAAGCTTCAATCGTTACTTTAGAGAAAATGGCGTATTTCTTTATTTCACTAAGTTCTACGTCAATCGCCGATTTTGGTTGGATCATGCCGTAGCCATCATGATGATGGAAAAGGCGGAACACGCTCCACACTTTGCCTTTCGCATCACAATGTGCGCCCAGTGTTGATTGGTCTTGTTCTAAAGAAACAACATCGCAGGTAACCTGACCTTGTAAGTATGATTTTTTATCGTCACCGATCATGGTGATCATGCCGAAGTTATCCAGCAGTGAGATAGATAACTCTGGAAGTGCGTCTTGAGTTGAGAGAGGTAATGCTGAAAAACGAGTTTGCCATTCCATAATTACAATGCCTTTTGAAGATATTTTTCCGCTATGTTATACCCAAATAACCTTGAGATACTAGGGGAGCGATTTACGAATCAACATTTGTCTGCTTTCACTATCGTATTGTGACCCGCACACTAGTGACGTAGCACATCCCTTGTTACACTCCGCACTAACAACAAGACATCTATGAAGGAATAGTGAATGTACACTCCGGAAGAAAAAGCGCGTATTAAATGGGCTTGTCGTCGAGGCATGCTTGAGCTTGACGTAGTAATTATGCCGTTTTTTGAAGAGTGCTTTGATACTCTGAGTGAACAAGAGCAGCGTGACTTTGTTTCTTTACTTGAATGCGATGATCCTGATCTGTTTACTTGGGTAATGGGGCATGGCCGTAGCGAAAATTTAGGTCATGCAGCAATGGTTGATAAAATTGTCGCCCATAACCTCAGCAAAGTTCGTTAATTTTACTGCTTCTCCCTCTCTGACTGCCCGAGTCCTCAATGTTGTACTTTTCTTATTGATGACTTGGGCTGTTATCCTCTCTAGCATTCCGCTCGTATTATCGACTTATTTGTTATTACTGATTGTGAAGGCTTTCTCAAACCAAAGTCTTGTTCAACCTACAAGTCATGGGCATTGGTATGTGCACTGCGATGGCTCGGTTAGGTTTGATGCCCTTGAGTGTGGCGAATGCTCGGAAGATATTGAGTCCGAAAAGGGTCATTTACAGCGAGTCGATACATCGGCATCACCATTCAAGATAACATTCCAATTGCAATCTGGCCGTGTTGTTACGATTTGGCGTGATAGCTGTGACGATGAGCAGTATCGTCAACTATCTTTGGTATTACGCCAATGGGAAATGAAACAGGGAGCTAATGCTCCCTGCTGATGTAATAGTTTACTTGGTAAAGTTAAAGCTGTTTAGCTGGAACCAAAATCGTTGGGCCGCTGTTTTCCAGTTGGTTCGGATAGTCAAGCGTGTAGTGCAAACCTCGACTCTCTTTACGCTGCATCGCACAACGAACCATCAACTCTGCTACTTGTAAAAGGTTACGCAGTTCTAATAAGTTGTTCGACACTCGGAAATTGCTGTAGTACTCGTGTGTTTCTTGTTGCAACAGTTGGATACGGCGTAAGGCGCGCTCTAAACGTTTGTCAGTTCGCACAATGCCCATGTAGTCCCACATAAACAGACGAAGCTCGTGCCAGTTGTGCTGAATGATCACTTCTTCATCACTATTGGTTACTTTGCTTTCATCCCAACATGGCACCTGTGAGGGTAGCTCAACGTTAGTGTGATGTTTTAGAATATCTTTTGCCGCAGACCAAGCATAAACCACACATTCGAGAAGTGAGTTTGATGCCATGCGGTTAGCACCATGCAGCCCGGTGTAGCTAACTTCACCAATCGCATACAAATTTTTCAGATCGGTGCAGCCATTTCTATCCACCATGACACCGCCACAAGTGTAGTGTGCAGCAGGTACGATTGGGATTGGCTCTTTAGTCATGTCGATGCCCAAATCCATCAAACGTGAATAAATGGTTGGGAAGTGTTTCGTAATAAAGTCAGCAGGCTTATGACTGATGTCGAGATACATACAGTCTGCGCCTAAACGCTTCATTTCGAAGTCGATAGCACGAGCCACCACGTCACGCGGAGCAAGCTCTTTACGTTCATCGAAATCTGGCATAAAGCGAGAGCCATCTGGACGACGCAGGTAAGCACCTTCGCCACGCAACGCTTCAGTCAGCAAGAAGTTACGTGCTTCTGGGTGATATAAACACGTCGGATGGAACTGGTTAAATTCCATATTCGCCACACGACACCCTGCACGCCAAGCAATCGCAATACCATCACCAGACGACACATCTGGGTTAGAGGTGTATTGATAAACCTTTGAAGCACCACCTGTAGCGAGAACCACAAATTTGGCTCGCACGGTTTCGACATGCTCTTCGTTGCGGTTCCAAATATAAGCACCGATAACTTTGTTTTTATCACCGCCAATTTTGTCTTCGGTGATTAAGTCCAGAGCATTGTGACGTTCGAGAACATGAATGTTTGGATGGTTATGAGCGTTATCTTGCAGGGAGGTTTGCATCGCCATACCTGTCGCATCTGCCGCGTGAAGAATACGACGACGGCTATGACCACCTTCACGAGTTAAGTGGTAGCGAGGTTCATCGTCAGAGTCATCTTCTTCACGATCAAATGGGACACCACCGTCAATCAACCACTGTACACACTCTTTTGAATGCTCAGCAATGAACCTTACGGTCTCCTCATCGCAAATACCATCCCCGGCGATTTGCGTGTCTTCAACGTGTGAATCAATGGTGTCTGATTCATCAAATACGGCAGCGATACCGCCTTGAGCATAGTAGGTCGCCCCTTCGCTGCGTGGTCCTTTACTCAGCACCATCACCTTACAGTGGTTAGCAACGCGCAAAGCCAACGACAAACCTGCCGCGCCACTCCCTACCACTAATACATCACACTCATGTTCACGATTTGTGTTCATATAACTTTTATAATCCCAAGCTAAGGTAACAAAGTTACCTTGTGTATTATTTGCACACCATGTGCATTCCATTATCGCGACATCTGTCGCTAAGGGCTAAGTTGGGAGACCTATCGACGTCCGTGTTACGGCGGTGACTGAGCCACTCTTCTTTTTCATGCAGAGCATGAGCATGCTTCCTAAGTTATAATTTGTAACGCGGTGTTCAGATAGCCATTAGCCATGCAAATGAAAAGTAATAGTTTGTCAATGCCATTGCTTTTCCATGCTCGACCCAGCACAATCTGGGACAGAGATCATTCATTATACCCATTTCCCTCCAAGATGCTCGCTTGTCAAACTTAGACTAAAGTCAGGCAGCGGTGGTCATTTGGGTACAGACATCACACTGTGAAAAAACAATGACAAAAAACTTGAGAAACCATGGAACTTTCTCATTCACGTTAGGGTCACAATAGTGCTCAAGTAAGCAGTGGTGTCAATACTACGTTTTGCATAATTAGTACCCATATCTGAGAAGAGTAGGGGCATAACAAATAGGAGTATCCGCTCGAATGAACGAGCAGCTGACCGATCAAGTATTGATTGAGCGAGTTCAGAATGGCGATAAGCAAGCATTCAACCTGTTGGTAACAAAGTACCAGAATAAGGTATGTAATCTTATTTCCAGATACGTTAGTAATCCTGGCGATGTACCAGATGTAGCACAAGAAGCGTTTATTAAAGCTTACCGAGCTATCCCTAGCTTTCGTGGGGAAAGTGCGTTTTATACGTGGCTGTATCGCATTGCAGTGAATACTGCGAAAAATCACATTGTTGCTCAAGGGCGTAGACCTCCAGCGACAGATGTCGATGCTGAAGATGCTGAATTTTACGAAACAGGTAGTGCACTTAAAGAAATATCGAACCCTGAGAACTTAACGTTGTCCAAAGAATTGCAACGGGTGGTGTTCAGTGCAATCGAAGCTTTACCTGAAGATTTAAAAACCGCAATGACATTACGAGAGCTCGATGGCTTGAGTTATGAAGAAATTGCAGAAGTGATGGATTGCCCGGTAGGAACGGTACGATCGCGTATCTTCCGTGCTCGTGAGGCGGTGGAAAAGAAAATCAGACCTCTTTTGCAACGCTAGTACAAGTAATAACTATGGTGAAAATAATGGCTGACAAAGAAAAACTTTCAGCTCTCATGGATGGAGAATTGGTCGATAAGGCTTTAATTCAAGAGTTAGAGCAAGACCAAGAGAGCCGTGATGCTTGGCAGAACTATCACCTGATTGGTGATGTGATGCGAGGCGAAGCGCCAGCAAAACCTGAGTGGAATATTGCTGAAAGCGTGGCGTTAGCGTTAGAAGATGAACCTGCACACCGTGCGTTTGATTCGCACAGTGCAAATGTTATCTCAATTGCGGATACGCCAAAAGAGTCGCAACCAGAACCGCAAAAAGCAAAACGTCAGTTGCCAGGTTGGTTGACGCAGTTTGGTCAAGTTGCTGTTGCTGCATGTGTATCGCTTGTTGTTATTTTAGGTGTACAGCAGTACGGTGGTAGCGATTCAATGTCGCCGCAAACAGATCAATTACCTGTATTGCAGACGGTTCCGTTTGCTGGCAGCGCAGAACCAGTGAGTTTGACTCGTGAGTCTGTAGAACGTTCTGTAGGCGAGGCAAATATGCAAGAGCAGCGCAAGCGTGTTCATGCTATGCTGCGAGACTACGAATTGCAGTTACGAATTAACAGTGATGCATCTCAACAAGATGCAAATCTGAATCCGGATATTGAATGAAAAAATTTCTGATCAGCGCTTGCGCTCTGTTCAGTATGATGTCTTCTCAAGCCTTTGCTGGTGATAAGTCAGCGGAGGCTTTATTGCATCAAATGAGCGAGGCGAGTAAGAATTTAAGTTACGAACTCTCTTATATCCTTATCAAAAAGAACAGCATTGAGCCGTTGCTGTATCGTCATGCCACGCATGGTGACGATCAATATGCTCATCTTGTCTACTTAAGTGGCCCCGTGCGTGAAGTGATTCGTCGCGGAACTGAAGTAAGTTACATCGAAACGGGTTTAGAACCGTTCACCATCGAGTCAGGTAAAATGGTCGCTCCGACTATGCCTATGCTCAACACCAATATCGATGAGCTAAACTTGTATTACGACTATGTAAAAGTGGGTAGAGCTCGTGAAGCTGGTGTGGCAACACAAGTGCTGCGTATTGTTCCTAAAGACGGTCTGCGCTATTCATACGTACTATGGATCGATGAGAAGAGTAAATTGCCGTTACGTGCCGACCTTGTGGACCGCGATGGTGAGATGCTTGAACAATATCGCACTATTTCTTACACGGTAAACCCAAAAATCGCAGAGTTAATGAGTGGCCTGCAAGATGTTCAATTACCTGCTGTTCTCACCATGCCAAAAGGCGATATTGGGACCAGTAATTGGCAGGTTGGTTGGATCCCTGAGGGTTTCGAGCCGAACGAGCTCAACCGCTATCGAATGGCCGTTACTAACCAAATGGTGGAGAGTCAGCTGTATTCTGATGGTCTGTTTAGCTTCTCTGTTTACGTAGCAAACAAAGATGAGCATTCGTTAAAAGGGCAGTTGGTTCGCCAAGGCAGAAGAACGCTACACAGTTTTGTGAGCGGTCAACATGAAATCTCTGTTGTAGGAGACATTCCACCGACCACAGCACAGCGTATCGCCCAATCTGTCACATTTAATGTAACAAAGAGTAAATAACAATGATGACCGCGTTGGCTACCGTGACAGACGTGCATCGTCGCGGCAAGCAATTCGAAATTGATTTAAGTTGCGAACAGCAGACCAGTTGCAGTAGTTGCTCTTCACAGAAAAGCTGTGGAACGGGCGTTGTTACTAAAGCCATTGGTAACAAGAGTTTATCTTGGCACCTGCGCACGGATAAATCGGTGAAAATAGGTCAAGTCGTCGAGATTGGTTTTCCTGAGTCGAGCCTAATAAAATCAGCAATGGCGGTTTATTTACTGCCATTGTTTGGTTTGATTATCGGTGCGATGTTTGGTCACTTCCTATTAGCGCCGCTGACAGCCGGCGGGGAAGGCATCATCATATTGGCATCGGTATTGTTTGCCGCTGGTGGAATGTGGATCGCAAAACGTGTTTCTCGTCCGTTAGAAGATGAATCTAAGCGCCAAGTTACCCTCGTTAGGGTACTTGGAGAGCCAATCCAGTAAGTGTTGTCCCCCTCCACTAAAGGTTATTTGGGTATGTACTTTAAATTACGTGCGCCCGTTAACGAAATTCGGTAGAATCTGCCAACTTGATTGAAATGCCGTCAGTAGATGGCGTTTCTTACTGTCCCTATTTGTAAAGAGTTAGTCACCCTAAATCTATGAAGCACATTCGTAACTTTTCGATTATCGCCCACATCGACCATGGTAAGTCGACCCTATCAGACCGTCTAATCCAAGTTTGTGGCGGGTTAACCGATCGTGAAATGGCCGCACAGGTTCTGGATTCTATGGATCTTGAACGTGAGCGTGGCATCACCATCAAATCTCAGAGTGTGACGCTAAACTACACCGCTAAAGACGGTGAGACGTATCAGCTGAACTTCATCGATACTCCGGGGCACGTTGACTTTGCATATGAAGTATCACGTTCTCTAGCGGCTTGTGAAGGTGCGCTATTGGTTGTGGATGCGGGTCAAGGTGTTGAAGCTCAAACACTGGCTAACTGTTACACCGCGATCGAAATGGATCTAGAGGTTGTGCCAATTTTAAACAAGATTGACCTACCTGCAGCTGATCCTGAGCGTGTAGCGGAAGAAATTGAAGAAATCGTTGGTATCGATGCAATGGAAGCAACTCGCTGTTCTGCGAAGACAGGCATCGGTGTTGATGACGTTCTAGAGAACATTGTGTCAGCGATTCCAGCACCGGAAGGTGATCCAGATGCGCCACTACAAGCGCTGATCATTGACTCATGGTTTGATAACTACCTTGGCGTTGTTTCTCTAGTGCGTATTAAAAACGGCGAACTGAAGAAGAACGACAAGATCAAAGTAATGAGCACAGGTCAAGTTTGGGGTGTAGACCGCCTTGGTATCTTTACGCCAAAACAAGTAGATACCGATACCCTTCGTACTGGTGAAGTAGGTTGGGTTGTTTGTGGTATCAAAGACATTCTTGGCGCCCCTGTTGGTGATACGCTGACTCTAGCGAAGAATGGTTGTGATAAACCGCTACCTGGCTTTAAGAAAGTTAAACCTCAGGTTTACGCAGGTCTGTTCCCTGTATCTTCTGACGATTACGAGAACTTCCGTGACGCACTAGGCAAACTAAGCCTTAACGACGCATCGCTATTCTACGAGCCAGAAAACTCTGCGGCACTTGGCTTTGGTTTCCGTTGTGGTTTCCTTGGCATGTTGCACATGGAAATCATCCAAGAGCGTCTAGAGCGTGAATACGACTTGGATCTTATTACCACAGCACCAACGGTAGTTTACGAAGTTGAGAAGACGGATGGCGATCTGCTGTATGTTGATAGCCCAGCAAAACTACCAGCGATCAATGATATTGAAGAAATTCGTGAACCGATTGCGCGTTGTAATATCCTTGTGCCTTCAGAGTACCTAGGTAATGTAATCACCCTGTGTGTTGAAAAGCGAGGCAGTCAAGTTGATATGGTTTACCACGGTAACCAAGTCGCTGTGACTTACGATATTCCAATGGCTGAAGTGGTACTGGATTTCTTCGATCGTCTGAAATCAACATCACGCGGTTACGCATCTTTGGATTACAACTTCCAGCGTTTTGAAGCTTCGAACATGGTACGTGTAGACGTTCTTCTTAACGGTGACACTGTTGATGCATTGGCGATGATCACACACAAAGATCAGTCTCAGACTCGCGGTCGTCAGTTGGTAGAGAAGATGAAAGAATTCATCCCTCGCCAAATGTTTGATATCGCAATCCAAGCGGCAATTGGTAACCACATTATCGCTCGTTCAACGGTAAAACAGTTGCGTAAGAACGTTATTGCGAAATGTTACGGCGGTGACGTAAGTCGTAAGAAGAAACTTCTGAAGAAACAGAAAGAAGGTAAGAAACGCATGAAGCAGATCGGTAACGTTGAGCTGCCTCAAGAAGCGTTCCTAGCCATCCTTCACGTAGGTAAAGACTAAAGTTGAACTTTGTCTCACACTTGTCGGTCTTAAGACGTTAGATATTAAAATAAGTGAAAGGGTTTCGGCTCTTTCACTTTCGTATTTTTAGATAAGGGAATTTAATGGCTAATACATTCTCACTGATGTTGGTTATTGCGACTTTGGTAACTGGCGTGGTTTGGCTATTGGAAAAGCTGGTTTTCGCGAAAAAGCGTCAGGAAAAACTGGCTGAGATTCAAGCTCAGACGTCTAATGGTTTGGATGCAGTGACCTTGCAAAAAGTTGAGCGTCAGCCTTGGTGGGTTGAAAATAGCGTCTCTATTTTCCCTGTGATCGCGTTCGTTTTAGTATTACGTTCTTTTATCTACGAACCATTTCAAATCCCATCAGGCTCAATGATGCCTACCTTGCTGGTTGGCGATTTCATTTTAGTTGAGAAGTACGCGTACGGTCTAAAAGACCCAGTATGGCGTACTCAGCTAGTGGAAACTGGTAAGCCTGAGCGTGGTGATATCGTGGTCTTCAAATACCCACCACAACCAAGTGTGGACTACATTAAGCGTGTAGTTGGTTTACCTGGTGATATCGTGCGTTATTCAAGTGATAAGCAGCTTTGCGTGCAAAGCCAAGGCGAATCGGCATGTAAGCCAGTTAAACTGAGCAATGTTGAAGAAAGTCAGTTTAGCTCGAACGGTATTCCAATGATCCAACTGGATGAAAAATTGGGTAGCGTTGAGCACAATATTTTGGTTAACCCTCTTGTGCGTAACCGCGTGGAGCAATATTTCCCACGCAGCGGAACGACAGAGTGGGTTGTACCACAAGGTCAGTATTTTGTGATGGGTGATAACCGTGACAACAGTGCTGACAGCCGTTACTGGGGCTTTGTTCCAGAAGCAAACTTAGTCGGTAAAGCTGTCGCGATCTGGATCAGCTTCGAGTTTGATCGTGGCGCAGATAGTGTTCTACCTTCATGGATTCCAACTGGTGTGCGTTTTAACCGCATCGGTGGCATTCACTAACCATTCAAATATCGAGAGAGTATGAATTCTCCAATTGATAAACTAGAGAGAAAGCTCGGCTACCAGTTTCAAGATGCCGGGCTTATCAATTTGGCGCTGACGCACCGCAGCGCCAACAGTAAGCACAATGAACGTCTTGAGTTTCTGGGCGATTCAATTTTAAGTTTTGTCATCGCTGATGATCTGTACCATCGTTTCCCAAAAGTGAACGAAGGTGACATGAGCCGCATGCGTGCTACTTTGGTTCGCGGACATACATTGGCGGAACTGGGTCGTGAATTCGATCTAGGAGATTATTTAAAATTAGGTCCAGGTGAATTGAAGAGTGGCGGTTTTCGCCGAGACTCTATTTTAGCCGATGCGGTTGAAGCCATTATTGGCGCAATTTACCTAGACAGTGATCTTGAAGTTGTGCGAGGCATTGTACTGAGTTGGTATCAGTCACGCCTTGAAGCCATCAAACCAGGCGTTTCACAGAAAGATCCGAAAACTCGCCTACAAGAGTTCCTACAAGGCAGAAGAAAACCGCTGCCTGTCTACACAGTGACTAATATTAAAGGTGAAGCGCACAACCAAGAGTTCACGGTTGAGTGCGAAGTAGCAGGTGTGGATAAGCCTGTAATCGGTAAAGGCACCAGCCGCCGCAAGGCAGAACAAGCGGCTGCTGAAACAGCACTTGAGCAATTAACAAATGGCTGATAACGAATTCGATATCGATGCGTTTTTCGCATCACAAGGTGAGCCAAGCTCGCCAGAAAACCAACACTGTGGCTTTATTGCTATTGTTGGTCGTCCAAACGTAGGTAAGTCGACACTTTTGAACAAGATTTTGGGTCAGAAGATTTCGATCACCTCTCGTAAGCCGCAAACGACACGCCACCGTATTATGGGTGTGGATACGGACGGCGATTACCAAGCGATTTACGTCGACACGCCTGGACTTCACATTGAAGAAAAGCGTGCGATCAACCGTTTGATGAACCGTGCAGCTAACTCGTCATTGAGTGATGTAAACCTTGTGTTCTTCTTAGTCGATGGTACGCATTGGACTAAAGACGATGAGATGGTGCTGACCAAACTTCAAAAATCGAACTTCCCAGTTGTGCTTTGTGTAAACAAGGTCGACAATGTACAAGATCGTAACGACGTGATGCTACACATGGCGGAGATGTCGAAGAAGATGGACTTCGTGGATGTTGTGCCAATCTCTGCCAAGCAAGGTAAGAACATTGACGTACTGCGTAAGCACGTGCGTAATCACTTACCTAAAGCAACGCATCACTTCCCAGAAGAATACGTGACTGACCGTTCTCAGCGTTTTATGGCGTCTGAGATTGTGCGTGAAAAGCTGATGCGCTTTACTGGTGAAGAGCTGCCATACTCAGTAACGGTTGAAATTGAACGTTTTGATTACAACCCCGAAACCGACGGTTTCCACATCAATGCCTTGATTCTTGTTGAGCGTAATGGTCAGAAGAAAATGGTGATTGGCAAAGGCGGCGAGAAGATTAAAACCATTGGTCGCGAAGCGCGTTTGGATATGGAAGAATTGTTCGGTCGTAAAGTTTACCTAGAAACCTGGGTAAAAGTGAAATCTGGCTGGGCAGACGACGAACGAGCGTTGCGATCGTTGGGTTATATAGACGATTTATAATCTTGGCTGCGAAGGTGCTTCGCTCCAACATCGATGAAAAATCAGTATCGATTAAAATAAGGAGCCGCTCGGCTCCTTATTTTTTATTTCACACTTTTTAGGCACAATGACTTAGATGAGTAATCTGTCTTCCGAAGGTTTACAGCGCTGTTTTGTATTGCACCGACGCCCTTACAGTGAATCGAGCTTAATCCTTGATGTATTTAGTGAGGAATATGGCCGAATGACTTTAATGGCCAAAGGCGCGCGCAGTAAGCGTTCGAACTTAAAAGGCGCATTGCAACCTTTTACCCCGCTATTACTTAAATGGTCGGGGAAAGGCTCAATGAAAACTTTGCGTCAAGCCGAGCCGATAAGTCTAGGTTTGCCGTTAACGGGCATTAATCTCTACTCAGCCATGTACGTCAATGAACTGATTGGCCGTATTTTGATGGCTGAAGTGCCGATGCCAGCACTATTTCATGATTATTTGCATGCGTTAACCGAGTTGGCGCACAACGAGAACCCTGAGCCTGCACTGCGTCGTTTTGAGTTATCCTTGCTGTCTGCGATGGGGTATGGCGTGGATTTTTTGCATTGTGCAGGTACCGGCGAGCCCGTCGATCCAGAAATGACCTATCGTTACCGGGAACAGAAAGGGTTTATTGCTTCGGTTAGGCGAGATAACCTCACGTTTTTAGGGAATGAACTGATTGCCATCAGTGAGCGGCGGTTCGTCACTAAAGAGCAGCTAAAAGCGGCAAAACGCTTTACACGTATAGCCTTAAAGCCGTATCTTGGCGGCAAACCTTTAAAAAGTCGTGAATTTTTCATTCAGACCCCCAGAGCACGGAGTAACGGAAAATGAGCTCAATTTATTTAGGCGTCAATATCGACCATATTGCCACTCTACGTAATGCACGTGGTACAAAATACCCGGATCCTGTTCACGCTGCTGAAATTGCAGAGCGTGCAGGCGCGGACGGTATCACTATCCACTTACGTGAAGACCGTCGCCATATTTTGGATCGTGATGTACGTATTCTGCGTGAAACCATTCAAACGCGTATGAATCTAGAGATGGCAGTGACGGACGAAATGGTTGAGATTGCGCTGCAAACTAAACCAGAGTTTGTGTGTCTAGTGCCTGAAAAGCGTGAAGAACTGACGACGGAAGGTGGTTTAGATGTAGTAGGACAGCTTGAAAAAATTAAAGCTGCGACGAAAAAGCTGACAGATGCCGGCATTAAAGTTTCGCTCTTTATTGATGCTGACCGTCAACAGATTGAAGCTGCGAAAAAGTGTGGAGCTCCGTTTATTGAGCTACATACTGGCCACTATGCAGATGCGACGACAGAAGACGAGCAGCAAGCTGAACTGAAGAAGATTGCTGCTGGTGCGAGTTATGCACATGACCTAGGTATTATTGTTAATGCCGGGCATGGCCTGACTTATCACAATGTCGCACCAATTGCTGCATTACCAGAAATTTACGAACTCAACATTGGTCACTCAATCATTGGTCGCGCAGTATTTGATGGTTTAAATAAAGCGGTTGCTGACATGAAAGCACTGATGATTGAGGCTCGCCAGTCATAGGGCTATCTAGATGGCGATTATAGGGTTAGGGACCGACATTGCAGAAATTGAGCGTATTGAAAAAGCGTTAGCTCGTAGTGGTGAACCTTTTGCTCAGCGGATTCTTTCAGAAGAAGAAATGGCCAAATTCTCACAGCTTAAGCTGCAAGGTCGTTATCTTGCTAAGCGCTTTGCAGTCAAAGAAGCGGCCTCAAAAGCATTGGGAACAGGGATAGCAAAAGGGGTCACGTTTCACGATTTTTCCATCTCGAACGATGCGCTTGGAAAACCAGTGCTCGCATTGACGGGCACAGCAAAGCAAGTAGCGGATGCGATGGGTGTTAACCACATTCACCTGTCCATTTCCGATGAGCGTCATTACGCTGTGGCGACGGTCATTTTTGAATCCTAGCTTGTAAGTCTTAAACAAAATACTAAAAAGCCAGAGCATTTGCTCTGGCTTTTGTTTCTCTTCAATAGATCACTGTTCAAGGTATAACTTTGCGGTTGTTGTTACTTTAATCATTTCATCTTGCAGCTCGAACATTTCAGGCTCAACCTCCTCAAGACTGATCCCTGAGCGCAGTGCTTGCTCAAGCGTCGCACAGAGTGACTTCAGTCTTGGAACGCCACAATATGAACTACTGCCGTGCAGCTTATGGATGACATGAATTAGGTCATCACGAGAGATATCTTCTTGCTCTAGAGCTTGGTCAACAACCGCTTCTACTTCAGGGATGAACTCAATCAACATGCGCAGCATATCTTTGGCGAGATCCTCTTTATTCGCGCTCTGTTTCAAGGCCGCTTGCCAATCAATAATCACATCCTGTTGAGGTGAAGAAACGGATTGTGGTGCGCTTCCTTCAGGTTCATCAACGTATGAAGGGGCGACTTTGCCAATGCTCTCTGTACAAGCATTGGGGTTCCAGTGAACCAAAACCTGTTGTAGCACATGCTCTTCAATAGGTTTGGTCAAGTAGTCATCCATTCCTGCCGAGAGCAAGCGGTCTCGTTCCCCAGCCATGGCATGCGCCGTTACCGCAATCACTGGCGTGTCTTTATTTAACTCCAACTCTTTAATGTGCTTACAAGCGGTCACCCCATCCATTTGTGGCATTTGGATATCCATGAAGATTAAATCGTACTTTTTCTCTGTCGCCAGGTTCACCGCTTGCTGGCCATTGCTACAGGCGGTGACGGTTTCTACTCGTTCGCGGAGCAGTGCAGAGATCAGCTTCAAGTTTGCAGGGTTGTCATCCACTGCTAGTACAGTCAGAGGTAAACGGTCCCCTTCGCTTGGTGTAATTGGAGCGCTTAATACCGGTGGCGATTCTACATGTTCGCTAATCAGGCTTTGTAGCAACTTACGGCGAGACAATGGCTTCGTCAGGCACTGGACGTGATGCTCTGTCATTATTTGGTCCGCAAGCGCCAATTCGGTACTCGGTGTCCCTAGGAGAACACTCGGAGCCATACGTTTCGCTTGTTCTATCCAAGGTGTAATAACTTCCGCATCGTGAGTCTGGTTGGCCGCTAAATTCAACAATACATAATCATATTGTTCTTCGTTGTTTGGTAGCGAAGAGCGGTAGGTTACTAAAATACCCTCCTGACTTAGAATCTGTTGGGTTACGGATGCGGCTTGCATGTTTGGTTCAATCAGCAGTAACTGCTTCCCAGTCAGAAGTTCCACTTCAATCAGTTCGCTCATTGGCATCTCGGTTGAGTGCAAGCGTACCGTAAACCAGAAGGTTGAACCTTGGTGTAGACGGCTGGTTAAACTGATTTCGCCGCCCATCTGGCTCACCAGTTTCTGAGTGATAACCAGACCAAGACCAGTACCGCCGTAACGACGTGAAATACTTGCATCTGCTTGGCTAAAGGCTTGGAACAACTGCGCTTGCTGACGCTCAGAGATACCAATACCGGTATCACGCACCATGAATTGCAGTTCGACGGAGTCTCCTGATTGAGAGCGCATTTCTACGCTAACATCAATGTTGCCTCGCTCGGTAAACTTGATTGAGTTACCGACTAAGTTCGTCAAAATTTGCTGGATACGTAGTGGATCCCCAACTAAACCTGGTGGAATTTTAGGGTCCACTTTTAGGGTGATTTCTAACCCTTTCTCATGTGCACTTGTGGCTTGTAGGTTAATTACCTCTTCTAAACTTTCTCGGAAATCAAAAGGAATGTTTTCGAGTGCCAGCTTACCCGCTTCAAGTTTCGAGAAGTCGAGAATGTCATTGATGATATTCAGCAGGTTGTTCGCCGATTTCTCAATCGTCTGTAGGTAATCCGTTTGGCTGTTAGAAAGCTGCGTTTTAAGCATTTGACGAGTAAAGCCAATCACCCCATTGAGCGGAGTACGCAGCTCGTGCGACATGTTCGCCAAGAACTCTGACTTAACCCTGGCCGCTTCTTGCGCGCGTTTCTTCGCGATATCCAGCTCAACGTTCTGAATTTCTAGCTGCTCAAGCGTTTCACGTAAGTCGGACGTGGCTTGGTCTATACTGTGCTGCATCTCCACGTGATATTCTGATAACGATACCGCCATGGCGTTGATGCCATTTTTTAGCTGGTCTAACTCACCGTGCATTTTGCCTTCGATACGCACATCCAGATGACCGCGGCGAATGCGGTCAACGACATTCTTCATGTGGGTGATAGGTTGGGTCACATCGTGCATTAGACGTGAAGCAAACACACTTGCTAAGCCAAGACCGAGAACCAGAACTAAAAACGCAGAGAAGACTTCTTGATACTGTTGCAGCCTCAAGGAGGAGAGATCTAACTCGACGGCGATGTAACCAATCGCTTTTGTGCCTTGGCTTTCGTTCGACAACTCCGCTAAGTAGTGACCTTCTGACAAAATGGGGACACGCAATATCAGTGAGTTTTCGTAGATTTCCGAATTACCCAGTTGCGGGATCGGTTTATCTTTGGGGAACATCAAGGCTTCAAAATTAGGATGAAAGTTAGAGGTCACAAAGAGCTCATGATGTGCATCAAATACCGCGATACTACGAACCAGTTTGGAGTTTTTGCGGTGCGCGTAGCTTATCAAGCGACGTACCGCCTCTCGGCTTTCTGATAGTAGATGAGTTTCACTGGCAATCGCCAGCGGCTCAATAATGCTGTTACCAGTGGTGATAACTTGTTTCTCAAGGTCTTGGTAGCGGTTAAATGAGAAAAAGCCGCTCAGTAATAAACCAATAATGAGAGTGGGAGCGAGAGTTAGTGTAATTACACGTGCTCGTAAGCCATATCTGGTCATGTTATCTAATTACATCGGAGTCTGGATATGGGAAAATAACGCATTATTTCTCAAGCGCACGATAAAGCCTTGAGCAAAGAAGTGACGTCACCGAATAAACGGTAAGCATAATCAAGTCACTCGAATCACACAACGGCTGCAATCAAGAATAGTGAAGCCGAAGAGCAATTACATATAAATCAGGCATAGAGCATGGCACGCATCTTTCAACCGAAAAAGAAAACCCAACTCAATACTCGGCACCAAGCAGTGCAAGTAGAGCGTTTAGATCACCACGGCGCAGGCATTGCTTACCTCAAAAAGAAGCCATTGTTTATTGATGGAGCACTGCCGGGTGAGGAGGTGGTCACTCAATTGGTGGAAGAAAAGAGCAAATACGCTCGCGGTAAGTTGATTAAAATCCTTAAGCCGAGTGAAGCTCGTGTGGAGCCATTTTGCCCACATTATCATGAGTGCGGTGGCTGTGATTTGCAGCATCTAGATTATGGCCAACAATTGACGTACAAACAGCAAACGTTGCGTCAGCTAATGCGAAAATTCTCAGGCAGTGACATTGAACTAGATGCCCCGTTATTGGGAGATTCGCAGGCCTACCGTCGCCGTGCGAGAGTGAGCTTGTTTGTTGATAAAAAAACACGTCAGCTACATTTTGGTTTCCGTAAAAAGCAGAGTAAGCAAATTGCGCAAGTGACCGATTGCCCAGTGCTGGCACCGGAACTGAATGTTTTGCTGCCAGAGATTTACTCAGCCCTAAAAGCGTTCAAAAAGCCGGAACAATTAGGTCATGTAGAGCTGGTACTTGGCGATAATGGGCCGTGTATTACGCTGCGCCACTTGAGCGCTCTGACAACGAGTGAAACTCAACCTCTAACGGAGTTGGCAAAACGTCATGGCGCATCGTTGTACTTAATGCCATCGACAGAACAATTAGACCTTATCGAAGGCGATATGCCTTTTTATCAAGAAGTTGGAGTGAAAATCCCTTTTGCACCAAATAACTTTATTCAAGTAAACCAAGGTGTAAACCAACAAATGGTCAAACAAGCGGTTGAGTGGTTAGACCCACAAAAGAGTGACCGAGTGTTAGATTTGTTCTGTGGTTTAGGCAACTTTAGTTTACCAGTTGCGAAATTAGCTAAGTACGTGGTTGGAGTAGAGGGTGTTGCAGAGATGGTAGAAAAAGCCACAAACAATGCATCTTTGAACCAAATCAATAACGCGCAATTTTATCACGCTAACCTTGAGCAAGATTTTGAAGGCCAAGCCTGGGCCGCAGAGCGGTTTGATAAAGTATTATTAGACCCGGCACGCGCGGGAGCGAGTGGGATCATCGATCAAGTTTCTGAGCTTGGCGCACAGCGTGTAGTTTATGTTTCTTGTAATCCTGCTACCCTTGCTAGGGATAGTCAAAGCTTGATAGAGCAAGGCTATAAATTAACGAAATTAGGTATGCTGGATATGTTCCCTCATACCAGTCATCTAGAATCGATGGCATTGTTTGAAAAGTCCTAACTTTAGGACTTTGACCCCTTATTTGTGGTGGGTGGTCATAAAGCCAGCGTGTACGCGCGGTAAAAAGAACTAACCTGGACGGTGTTAGTCAAACCACACGAATATAATAATTAGGATGATGAGATGGTTGCGGTAAGAAGCGCGCATTTAAACCAAGATGAACAGTTTGAACTCGAAAACTGGGTGGCTAGCCTAGGACAAGAGAAAAACACAGCCTCACGCTTAATCGAAGTATATCGAGATTGCCAGACAGTATTAGCTGATAACGAGCAAGCGGAACTGTTGTTGTGGCGTGGACGAGAAATGATCGAAATTTTGATCACCTTGTCTATGGATCAAGCCACTTTAGTGGCTGCTCAACTGTTTCCTTTGGTTTCAAGTGGTGCTTTCAACAGAGAAATTCTGGAAGAGAAATACAGCAAAGAAATCATAAAATTAATCGACGGCGTTGAAGAAATGGCTGCTATTGGCCAACTCAACGTCAACATGGAAGGCAGTGCAGCGTCATCTCAGGTAGATAACGTACGCCGCATGCTGCTTGCCATGGTGGATGACTTCCGCTGCGTAGTTATCAAGCTCGCGGAACGAATTTGTAACCTTATTGAAGTTAAAAAAGCGCCAGATGAAGTTCGACGTGCGGCGGCAAAAGAGTGTGCCAACATCTATGCGCCGCTAGCAAACCGATTAGGCATCGGTCAGCTGAAATGGGAAATTGAAGATTACGCTTTCCGCTACCAACAACCGGAAACTTACAAACAAATTGCCAAACAGCTTTCTGAGCGACGCATCGTTCGTGAACAGTACATCAAAGACTTTGTTGAAGACCTCACGCACGAAATGGAAGTATCGGGCATTAATGCCGAAGTGAGTGGTCGACCTAAGCACATCTACAGCATTTGGCGAAAAATGCAGAAAAAGAGTTTGGCCTTTGATGAACTGTTTGATGTGCGAGCAGTGCGTATCATCGCAGACAAACTGCAAGATTGTTACGCGGCTTTAGGCGTAGTTCACACCAAATACAAGCACCTACCGAGCGAGTTTGATGACTACGTTGCTAACCCTAAACCAAACGGTTATCAATCGATCCATACAGTAATTCTAGGGCCAGAAGGCAAAACCATCGAGATCCAGATTCGTACCAAGCAAATGCATGAAGAGTCGGAACTGGGGGTTGCAGCGCACTGGAAATATAAAGAAGGGGCAAGCAGCCGAAGCGGTTATGATGAGAAGATCACGTGGCTGCGTAAGCTACTGGATTGGCAAGAAGAAATGTCTGACTCTGGCGAAATGCTCGATGAGCTGCGTAGCCAAGTCTTTGATGACCGTGTTTATGCCTTTACACCACGTGGTGATGTTGTCGATTTGCCAATGGGGGCAACGCCGCTAGATTTTGCCTATCACATTCACTCCGAAGTGGGACACCGTTGTATCGGTGCCAAAGTCGGAGGTCGTATTGTGCCGTTCACGCATAAATTACATATGGGTGACCAAGTCGAGATTATCACTCAGAAAGAACCTAACCCATCACGTGACTGGTTAAACCCATCATTAGGCTTCGTTCATTCTGGTCGTGCGCGTGCCAAAATTAACGCCTGGTTCCGAAAACAAAGCCGTGAGAAGAACCTTGAAGCAGGTCGTGAAATTCTTGAGCATGAGTTAGCCAAAATTGGCGCAACGTTAAAAGATGCAGAGCATTACGCCCTCAAGCGGTTTAACGTCAAAACACCAGATGAATTGTATGTTGGGGTAGGTAGCGGTGATTTGCGCATCAACCAAATCATTAACCATATCAACGCGTTAGTTAACAAGCCAACGGCAGAGGAAGAAGACCAGCAAGCACTGGAAAAACTGCAAGAAGCAGAGCACAAATCACCAGCGCAAAGCCGACCGAAAAAAGACGCCGTCGTTGTAGAAGGTGTCGATAATCTAATGACGCACCTAGCGCGTTGCTGTCAGCCGATTCCAGGTGATGATATCTGTGGTTACATCACGCAAGGTCGCGGCATTTCAGTACACCGTAGTGACTGTGAACAGTTAGAAGAACTGCGCCATCATGCGCCAGAGCGTATCATTGATACTGTCTGGGGCAGCGGCTTCGTCGGGTCATACATCCTCACCGTCCGTGTTGAAGCGATGGAGCGAGGTGGTCTACTCAAAGACATTACGACACTGTTCGCCAACGAAAAGATCAAAGTGACCAGTATGAAGAACCGAGTCGATTACAGACGTCAACTTGCCATCATGGACTTTGACCTAGAAGTCACCAATATTGAGGTGCTTTCTCGTGTTTCGAAGCGTGTTGAGCAGATTAAGGATGTGATGACGGTGAAACGCCTCGGCTAAAATTCTCGTCATACTTGAAGCTGATAGCGTTGTTGCCTGCACGCACTCCGGAGTGCCGGCCCAGGCTCATCACATGGTGAACCATGTGATGGAGTCTCGTTTGTTTGTCGCCTAGCTACAACTTCAACTATTTACAGAGTTACACTTGCGTCATATTTGGCTTTTTCTCTGCGTTAGCTGCACTTATTCCGACGTGCCGGCTCAGGGGTATCACATAGGCGAGCTATGCTCAGGGGTCGCGAAAATTTGTTGCCTTGTCAAAGTAACAATTACTTAGTGAAAGCTGCTGAGAAAATATAATGTAGAAGGTGAGTGGTTTTGGCTGCTCACCTTTTTCTTTAACAGAAAGGTTTAAAGGAACAAAAATGAGTCATCCAATTGAACAGTTAGAACAAATCATGGCGAAGCTGCGTGACCCAGAAAACGGTTGCCCTTGGGACTTAAAACAAACCTTTGACACCATCGTTCCGCATACTATAGAAGAAACCTACGAAGTGGTGGACGCGATTCAAAATCGAGATTGGCCCAATCTAAAAGAAGAGCTAGGGGATTTGTTGTTTCAGGTGATTTTTTACAGTCAGCTAGCGAAAGAGCAAGAGCTGTTTGACTTTTCGGATGTCGTTGAAACCGTGAACGAAAAACTGACTCGTCGCCACCCGCATGTTTTTTCAGATGTTGAGTTTGAATCTGACGAGGAAATTAACGCGAACTGGGAAGCGGAAAAAGCAAAAGAAAAAGCCCTAGTAGGCAAAGCGGAAGAAAGTATCCTAGACTCAATACCAAACTCTTTACCGGCACTTTCTCGTGCTACAAAAATTCAGAAAAAATGTGCAAAATTTGGGTTTGATTGGGATTCACTTGGCCCGGTTGTCGATAAAGTACGAGAAGAAATTGACGAAGTCATGGAAGAGGCACTGCAAGTTCAGCCCGATGAAGAGAAAGTTGAGTTGGAGCTCGGTGATTTGCTATTTGCGACTGTCAATTTGGCTCGCCACCTTGATAAAAACCCAGAAGTCGCGCTAGGAAAAGCAAACGTAAAGTTTGCGCGACGTTTTAAACAAGTTGAAGGCAAGGTCCAGCAGTCAGGCAAAGTACTTACAGATTGTTCTTTATCAGAACTTGACCATTTTTGGGATGAAGTAAAACAAGAAGAATCGAGGCAGAGGTAAACTGGCAGAATACATAATATAAGGTCAGCTTGTTTGGTTACACGAAAACGGACTTTGGTTTGTCTTTGCTCACTTTGATTTGAAGCAAAAAATAAAAAATTACGGTGTGATAGATTTCACGTTGTGGCGGTAAGGAGCTTCTGGTATATTTATCTCCCGTCCAGAAGCACTCCATTTCCCTCATTCAACCAATTTCAGGTTAAACATGACGACAAATTACATTTTTGTTACTGGCGGGGTTGTATCCTCTCTAGGTAAAGGTATTGCAGCAGCATCTCTTGCGGCTATTCTAGAAGCTCGTGGTCTTAAAGTGACTATGATGAAGCTTGACCCTTACATCAACGTTGACCCGGGCACAATGAGCCCTACTCAGCACGGTGAAGTGTTCGTTACAGAAGATGGCGCAGAGACTGACCTTGACCTTGGTCACTACGAGCGTTTCATCCGTACCAAGATGACCAAGCGTAACAACTTCACTGCAGGTCGTGTTTATGCCGACGTACTTCGTAAAGAACGTCGTGGTGACTACCTAGGCGCAACTATTCAAGTTATCCCTCATATCACTAACGCAATCAAAGATCGCGTTATTGCAGGTTCTGAAGGCCATGATGTGGCTATTGTTGAAGTTGGCGGTACTGTTGGTGATATCGAATCACTACCATTTATGGAAGCGATTCGTCAGCTAGCTGTTGAGCTAGGCCGTGAGCGCGCAATGTTCATGCACCTAACACTTGTTCCTTACCTAGCGGCAGCGGGCGAAGTGAAAACTAAGCCGACGCAACACTCTGTAAAAGAACTTCTATCTATCGGTATTCAGCCAGACATCCTAGTTTGCCGTAGCGATCGCGTTATTCCTGCGAATGAGCGTAAAAAAATCGCACTATTCTGTAATGTTCCAGAAAAAGCAGTAATTTCAATGAAGGATGTAGACTCTATCTACAAGATCCCTCAGTTAATTAAATCTCAAGGTCTAGATGACCTTGTGTGTGCTCGCTTTGGTATTACTGCTCCGGAAGCAGACCTTTCTGAATGGGAACAGGTTATCTACGAAGAAGCAAATCCTACTGGTGAAGTAACCATCGGTATGGTTGGTAAATACATTGAATTACCAGATGCATACAAATCTGTGAACGAAGCGCTTAAACACGCTGGCTTGAAAAACCGTCTAAGCGTCACAATTAAGTATGTAGACTCACAAGATATCGAAACAAAAGGCGTTGAACTTCTAGAAGGTTTGGACGCAATCCTAGTACCAGGTGGCTTCGGCGATCGTGGTATTGAAGGCAAGATCCGTGCGGCTCAATATGCACGTGAAAATAACGTGCCTTACCTAGGTATTTGTTTGGGTATGCAAGTTGCACTAATCGAATACGCGCGTAACGTTGCGGGTATGGAAGGTGCACATTCAACAGAATTTAACAAAGAGACTAAGTACCCTGTGGTAGGTTTGATCACAGAGTGGGTAGACGAATCAGGTAGCGTAGAAGAGCGTACTGAAAAGTCTGACCTAGGCGGTACGATGCGTCTTGGTTCACAGCTGTGTCACCTAGAGAAAGGGACTAAAGCTCGTGAACTGTACGGTAGCGCGACGATCCATGAACGTCACCGTCACCGTTACGAAGTGAATAACGTGCTTCGTCCGCAAATCGAAAAAGCAGGCCTAAAAGTATCAGGTCTATCTGCGGACAAGAAGTTAGTGGAAATGATTGAGAACCCAGCTCACCCATGGTTTGTAGCGGCTCAGTTCCACCCAGAATTCACCTCGACTCCTCGCGATGGACATCCATTGTTTGCAGGTTTTGTTAAGGCTGCGGGCCAAAACGCACGCGGCGAATTCGAGAAGTAAAAGGATACGGGCGGCGGCGAAGGTTGTGCTGCTGCCCTTTAAGATTGACATTTATATTTGAAACGAGAGGAAACATTAATGTCTAAGATCGTTAAAGTTCTAGGTCGTGAAATCATCGACTCACGTGGTAACCCAACTGTAGAAGCTGAAGTACACCTAGAAGGCGGTTTCGTAGGTATGGCGGCAGCTCCATCTGGCGCATCTACTGGTTCTCGCGAAGCTCTTGAGCTACGTGACGGTGACAAAGCACGTTTCCTAGGTAAAGGTGTTCTTAAAGCAGTTGAAGCTGTAAACGGCCCAATCGCTGAAGCTCTAGTTGGCAAAGACGCTAAAGACCAAGCTGCAATCGACGCAGTAATGATCGAACTAGACGGCACTGAAAACAAATCTAAATTCGGTGCTAACGCTATCCTAGCTGTTTCTCTAGCAAACGCTAAAGCTGCTGCTGCTGCGAAAGGCATGCCTCTATACGAGCACATCGCTGAGCTAAACGGCACTGCAGGTCAGTTCTCTATGCCTCTACCAATGATGAACATCATCAACGGTGGCGAGCACGCAGACAACAACGTTGACATCCAAGAGTTCATGATCCAACCAGTTGGCGCTAAGACTCTTAAAGAAGGTCTACGTATCGGTGCAGAAGTATTCCACAACCTAGCTAAAGTTCTTAAGTCTAAAGGCTACAGCACTGCAGTTGGTGATGAAGGTGGTTTCGCTCCTAACCTTAAATCTAACGCTGAAGCTCTAGAAGTTATCGCAGAAGCTGTTGCAGCTGCTGGTTATGAACTAGGTAAAGACGTTACTCTAGCTATGGACTGTGCTGCATCTGAGTTCTTCGACAAAGAAGCTGGCATCTACAACATGAAAGGCGAAGGTAAAACTTTCACTTCTGAAGAGTTCAACCACTACCTAGCTGAGCTAGCTAACCAATTCCCAATCGTTTCTATCGAAGACGGTCTAGACGAGTCTGACTGGGATGGCTTCAAGCACCAAACTGAACTACTAGGTGACAAGCTTCAACTAGTAGGTGACGATCTATTCGTTACTAACACTAAGATCCTTGCTGAAGGTATCGAGAAAGGCGTAGCTAACTCTATCCTTATCAAGTTCAACCAAATCGGTTCTCTAACTGAGACTCTAGCTGCAATCAAGATGGCTAAAGACGCAGGTTACACAGCAGTAATCTCTCACCGTTCTGGCGAAACTGAAGATGCAACTATCGCTGACCTAGCGGTAGGTACAGCAGCAGGTCAAATCAAAACTGGTTCTATGAGCCGTTCTGACCGTGTTGCTAAGTACAACCAGCTAATCCGTATCGAGGAAGCTCTAGGTGAGCGCGCTCCTTTCAACGGTCTTAAAGAAGTTAAAGGTCAAGCTTAATTCTTCACTGAATTAGCAGCTTAACTTAAAGCTTTTAAAACACCCTGCCTTGGCGGGGTGTTTTTTTATATAACGGAAGCTCTAGGTGAGCGCGCTCCTCCATGTTTCAAGGAAGCGGTCTTAAAGAAGTTAAAGGTCAAGCTTAATTCTTATTGAGTAAAGTTTCGCTAAATAGCTTTTTGAAACCATCGCTACGGCGGTTTTTTTGTATTTATAAGTTTGTATTTTTGGCTCTTACTTTGGTCATGGGTAAGGAGCGCTTCCTATGAGCTTGTTTCATTTTGCTGCTTATTTCTTGTAAGGAGCGTGTGAGTCTCCCTTTCTCCCCTAGAGGCAACCTCGCATTTATGCTATATATGTCACCTTATCTAATTCCTTCCGGTACAGAATGTTAGCAGCGATATGCGAATCTTTGTTATAGCCCTTACGCTACTGTTTGGCTTGCTTCAATACACTCTATGGTTTGGTAAAAACGGAGTGTCTGACTACTACACAGTAAAAGATGAAATTGAAGTTCAGCAACAAGTGAACAGCAAGCTACAAGCTCGCAACAATGAAATGTTCGCTGAGATTGATGACTTAAGGCAAGGTCTTGATGCGATTGAAGAACGTGCGCGTCATGAGCTCGGTTTAGTTAAAGGTGGCGAGACTTTTTACCGCATTATAGGTGAGGAAAACCATTAAAATGTTGGATATGAACTCATCGCATATCGCAATTGTGCCTGCTGCTGGTGTAGGGAGCAGAATGAAGGCAGATCGCCCTAAGCAATATTTATTGATCGAAGGTAAAGCGGTACTGGAACATACCGTAGAGAAACTGCTTTCTCACCCAAATATTTCTAAGGTTGTCGTTGCCATTACTGACGGCGACCCATATTACCCAGAATTGTCCATTGCTAAGCACCCAGATGTGATTCGTGTAGCTGGTGGTAAAGAAAGAGCAGACTCTGTGTTATCAGGGCTAAACTATGTCAATGAGCATCTGGAAAGCGAGTGGGTATTAGTCCACGACGCTGCGAGGCCATGTGTATTAACATCCGACATTGACCGTTTGATTGATGTTTGCTGCGCCCACTCAACGGGTGGCATTCTCGCATCTCCTGTGAGAGATACAATGAAGCGAGCAAACGCAGTACAAGATATCGATCATACGGTAGATAGAGAAGCATTGTGGCATGCACTTACTCCACAAATGTTTAAAACTCAGCAGCTTACTCAAGCACTGGCTGACGCATTAGAACAGGGTGTAACCATTACCGATGAAGCCTCGGCTTTGGAATGGCTAGGCGAGAAGCCAGCCTTAGTTCAAGGGAATGCGAACAATATAAAAATCACTCAGCCAGAAGACCTTGCGTTAGCCGAGTTTTATCTAAGCCGTGAGCGCGGCGAATAAAGAAAGGATAGAAAATGATTCGAATTGGTCATGGTTTCGATGTACATAAATTCGGTGGTGAAGGCCCAGTCATTATTGGTGGTGTAGCAATCCCTTATGAGCAAGGTTTGATTGCTCACTCAGATGGCGATGTAGCGTTGCATGCGTTAACGGATGCTCTGCTGGGCGCGATTGCTGCCGGCGATATTGGTCGTCATTTCCCAGATACGGATGATAAATGGAAAGGCGCAAACAGTCGTGAATTACTGAAAGACGTTTACCGTCGAGTTAAAGAGCAAGGCTACCGTCTTGGCAATGCTGATGTAACCATCATGGCACAAGCGCCTAAAATGGCACCACACATTGACGCAATGTGTGCGGCGATAGCCGAAGACCTAGAAACCGACATTAGTAACATTAACGTAAAAGCGACGACGACAGAACGTCTCGGTTTTACTGGACGCAAAGAAGGCATTGCAACGGAAGCCGTTGTACTTCTGTTTAAGCAATAACTAGCAATTTGCTCCTCTAAGCTGTGATATCAGCGGAAACACATCATGTCAGACATTTTATCTTCATTGGCTTACCTAACGGGTAAGCCAGTTGCATCGGCAAAAATTAAAGCGCAGCCAGAGCATTTTCAGGTTCGCGAAGATTTAGGTTTTGCCTTTACGGGCGAAGGCGAGCACTTAATGGTTCGTATCCGTAAAACGGGCGAGAACACCAGCTTCGTTGCTAACGAGTTAGCAAAAGCCTGTGGTGTTAAGTCGAAAGACGTTAGCTGGGCGGGTCTTAAAGACCGTCATGCGGTGACGGAACAGTGGTTAAGTGTCCATTTACCAAAAGGTGAAACGCCAGATTTTTCAGCGTTTTTGGCTCAATACCCAAGTATCGAAATCCTTGCAACAGATCGTCACAATAAAAAACTGCGTCCTGGTGACCTAGTAGGGAACGAGTTCGTGGTTACTTTGTCTGAAGTGACAGATATAGCGGATGTAGAGCAACGTCTTGAAAAAGTGAAACAAGTTGGCGTGCCAAACTACTTTGGTAGTCAGCGTTTTGGTAACGATGGTAACAACCTTGAAGAAGCACGTCGATGGGGACGCGAAAACGTTCGTACCCGCAATCAAAACAAGCGCAGCATGTATTTATCAGCGGCTCGTTCGTGGATTTTCAACCGCATCGTTTCAGCTCGTCTAGAGAATGGTGTGTTTGATAAGTTCATTGATGGTGACATTGCACAGACGAATTCTGGCACTCAGTTGATTGATGCAAACAACATCACTGATTTGCAAGTGCAATTTGCACAAGGTGAAGCGGCAATTACCGCTGCGCTTGCTGGCGATAATGCACTGCCTACTCAAGCCGAGGCTCTGGCATTAGAGCAACCGTTTTTAGACGAAGAGCCTGACCTCATGGCGTTGATTCGTGGTAATCGCATGCGCCACGATCGTCGCGATATTGCGCTGAAGCCAAAAGATTTAGCTTGGACGGTTGAAGGTAACAACATTACGCTGACTTTCTCACTGGATGCGGGATCTTTTGCGACCTCTATTGTTCGTGAGTTAGTTAATGAGGTTGAAGTAGAAAGAGAATACTAATGGAACAGGATTCACGAAACCCGAAGCCCTTAAGAGTCTTAATCAGCAATGATGATGGTGTTCATGCACAAGGGATTCATGCCCTCGCTGATGAGTTGAGAGATATCGCCGAAGTGACCATTGTCGCACCTGATCGAAATCGTTCAGGTGCTTCGAATTCACTCACATTAGAACAACCATTACGCGTGACTGAAATTGCCCCAAATATCTACTCAGTGCAAGGCACGCCCACGGATTGTGTGCATTTCGCGCTGAATGAGCTAATGAAAGATGATTTGCCTGATCTTGTTCTGTCAGGAATCAACCATGGCGCTAATTTGGGTGATGATGTTCTTTATTCTGGAACAGTTGCAGCCGCCATGGAAGGTCATTTCCTTGGCGTTCAGTCGGTGGCTTTTTCTCTAGTGGGTAAGCGACATTTCGAATCTGCCGCTAAAATTGCACGTCACATTGTACAACAGCATTTAGCGTCGCCGATTCCAACGAATCGTCTACTGAACGTAAACGTGCCTGACTTACCATCAGAGAATTTAGGTGAAATTGAAGTTACGCGTTTAGGTGCACGTCATCACGCAGAGAATATGATCAAGCAGAAAGATCCGAGAGGCCATGACATTTATTGGTTAGGGCCACCAGGAAAGGAGCAAGATGCAGGAGAGGGCACGGACTTTTATGCAATTGAGCATGGCCGAGTTTCAATGACGCCTCTGCAAGTTGATCTCACCGCTCACGAGTCGCTGCGTGCTATGGATAGTTGGTTAAAGGAAGAGAAGTAATGAGTAACCCACATGCTGACAGGTTGATAGCGTTTCTTATCTCCAGTGGCATCAAAGACCAAAGAGTTCTGGATGCTATCCAACGCTTGCCACGAGAAAGCTTTGTTTCTCAAGCGATGATGCACCAAGCCTATGATAACAATGCGTTACCAATTGGTCAGGGACAAACTATTTCTCAGCCTTATATCGTTGCTCGTATGACCGAGTTGCTTGAGCTAGAGCCGGCGAGTCGTGTTCTGGAAATCGGAACGGGATCGGGTTATCAAACCGCGGTACTGGCGCAAATTGTTGATCATGTATACTCCGTTGAGCGAATTAAATCGTTGCAATGGGAAGCAAAGCGTCGCCTGAAGCAATTGGATATCTACAATGTTTCAACTAAGCATGCTGATGGGTGGCAGGGCTGGGAAGCGCGAGGTCCTTTCGATGCTATCATTGTTACCGCTGCCGCTGAAGTGATTCCCCAAGCTCTTCTCTCACAATTAAGAGATGGCGGCAAAATGGTCATTCCTGTTGGAGATACGGAGCAACAGTTATTAAAAATAGAGCGTAAGGGAGACGAATATCTCTCTACCGTTGTAGAAATGGTTCGGTTCGTACCTCTGGTTGCGGGTGATTTAGCTTAAGGGTTAGGGATAGGTGAATAAGTTACTACGTCATATTGGTATTAGCTTTGTGTTTGCTGCAGGACTAGTTGGTTGTGCAGCGCATTCCCCTGCACCTGTCTCTAGCCTAAAAAAAGACTATTCAAGCCTTGAAAGAGGGAGTTACAGAGGGAGTTATTATGAGGTAAAAAAAGGTGATACACTTTACTTCATAGCTTATGTCACAGATAAAGATGTAAATGATCTTGTTCGTTACAATGAGTTAACTCAGCCTTACACTATCTACCCAGGACAGAGGCTAAAACTTTGGGCTCCGAAATATGTCGCCCCTAAATATGGTCAAAAAGTTGAACCCGTTGTGGCTCCTGTTGTTACGACACCCCCAGCTCCAGTGACGAAAACATCAACAGCCTCTAAACCTAAACCTTCGAGTAAAAACTCTAGTCAAAAACCTACAGAGACTAAGCCTAAAGTCGTACAAAAACAGCCTCCAAAGAAGGTTGAACAATCGAAAACAAAGGAGTATGTTGGTTCAAAAGATAACCAAAAAGTGAAGCAAAAAGCGCCAACTACCACAGCAAAGAGTGATAAAGTCTCAAAGTGGTTGTGGCCAACAAAAGGGAGAGTAATCAAGAACTTTTCGGCGGGAGAACAGGGAAATAAAGGTATCGACATCGCAGGACAGCGTGGTCAACCTATCGTTTCAACCGCAGCCGGCACAGTCGTTTATTCAGGCAATGCGCTACGAGGTTATGGCAACTTAATTATAGTAAAACATAACGACAATTATTTAAGCGCATACGCACATAATGACAAACTGCTGGTCACAGAAGGACAAAGCGTAAAAAGCGGACAAAAAATCGCCACCATGGGTAGTTCAGGTGCAAAGTCGGTCAAACTACACTTTGAAATTCGCTATCAAGGTAAATCAGTGAATCCAAAACGCTATTTGCCTTAAAACTTTGAAAAACAACTTGCGACATCATTTAGCGACATATTGAGTTGTCATGTCTTGCTAACTCGCCAGGGGGAGGCGTTATGAGTATCAGCAACACAGTAACCAAAGTTGAAGAGTTTGCATTTGACAATGCGTCAGTGAAGACCATTGATAACGAACTCGAAAGATCATCATCCACAGAAAGCAAAGCGACTGCGCGTGAAGAATTTGACGCGAGCAGTAAAAGCTTAGATGCAACTCAGTTGTATTTGGGCGAAATTGGCTTCTCACCTTTACTTACTGCCGAAGAAGAAGTGCTTTACGCAAGACGCGCCCTACGTGGCGACGAAGCGGCACGCAAACGTATGATCGAAAGTAACCTACGTTTGGTTGTTAAGATTTCTCGTCGATACAGTAACCGTGGTCTAGCACTACTCGATCTGATTGAAGAAGGTAACCTCGGCTTGATCCGAGCGGTCGAAAAATTCGACCCAGAACGTGGTTTCCGTTTCTCTACTTACGCAACATGGTGGATCCGACAAACGATAGAGCGAGCGTTGATGAACCAAACTCGCACGATCCGTCTACCTATCCACGTAGTGAAAGAGCTGAACATTTATCTGCGTACTGCGCGTGAACTTTCTCAAAAGCTCGATCACGAACCGACCGCAGAAGAAATTGCTGCTCAATTAGATATTCCAGTCGAAGACGTAAGCAAAATGTTACGCCTTAATGAGCGTATTAGCTCTGTCGACACGCCAATCGGTGGTGACGGTGAGAAAGCGCTGCTGGATATTATTCCTGATGCAAACAACTCTGATCCAGAAGTTTCGACTCAAGATGACGACATCAAATCATCGTTGATTCATTGGTTAGAAGAGTTGAATCCGAAACAGAAAGAAGTGCTTGCACGTCGCTTCGGCCTACTAGGCTACGAGCCTTCGACGCTGGAAGAAGTTGGTCGAGAGATTGGTCTGACACGTGAGCGAGTACGTCAAATACAAGTGGAAGGTTTACGTCGTCTTCGTGAAGTCCTAATCAAACAAGGTTTGAATATGGAAAACTTGTTTAACGTAGAAGACGATTAAGTAATCCGTATTTCACTAGATACACAAAAGGCTATGGTTCCCCATAGCCTTTTTTCTTTTTTGCTCGTCGGTGTGAGTCTGTTTACAGCATCTTCTTCAAGCGATACAGCTCTTCAAGAGCTTGGCGTGGCGTTAAGTCGTCAGGATCAATACCTGACAGAGCTTGTTCGACCTCGCTAGGCTCTGGAATCAGGCTCAACTGGTTGGCCACATCTACTGCACTTGGACGCGGTGTGTCACTGTTTTGCCCCAGTTGCTCTAGCTGAGATAGCTTGTTACGCGCATTTTTGATGACCGTTTTTGGTACGCCAGCTAAGCCCGCAACAGCCAAGCCGTAAGACTTACTTGCCGCACCTTCTTGAACTGCGTGCATAAAGGCAATGCTGTCTCCATGTTCTACGGCATCCAAGTGAACGTTCGCTAAGTTTGGCAGCTGGCTTGGTAACTCTGTTAATTCGAAGTAGTGAGTTGCAAATAGGGTCATCGCACCAATTTGTGTTGCGAGCCATTCCGCACTTGCCCAAGCTAAAGACAGACCGTCGTAAGTACTAGTACCGCGTCCGATTTCATCCATTAGCACCAAACTGTTCTTAGTTGCGTTGTGAAGAATATTGGCTGTTTCGGTCATTTCTACCATGAAGGTCGAGCGGCCAGATGCAAGATCATCTGACGCACCAATACGAGTAAATATACGATCTAAAGAACCAATCTGTGCGGATTCTGCCGGTACATAAGAGCCGATATGTGCCATCAATGCAATCAGCGCAGTTTGACGCATGTAGGTTGATTTACCACCCATGTTTGGACCGGTAATGATCAACATCTTACGGGCTGGGTTTAGCTCAATTGGGTTCGCGATGAACGGCTCTGTTGTTACTTGTTCTACGACTGGATGACGACCAGCTTGAATGTGAATTCCTGCGTCTTTCACAAGCGTTGGGCGGCAGTAATCTAACGAATCTGCACGCTCTGCTAGGTTTTGTAATACATCCAGTTGAGACAGAGCAGAAGCTAGGTTTTGCAGCTTCTCAAGGTTTGGCATCAATAGATCAAACAGTTCTTCCCACAACTGTTTCTCAAGTGCTAACGCTTTAGATTTCGAGTTAAGTACTTTGTCTTCGTGTTCCTTAAGCTCTGGGATGATGTAGCGTTCAGCGTTTTTGAGTGTTTGGCGACGTACATAATGCGGTGGAACCAAATGGCTCTGGCCACGGCTCACTTGGATAAAGAAGCCATGAACGTTGTTATAGCCTACTTTAAGCGTATCGATACCGTGTCGTTCACGCTCATCTCGCTCAAGCTGCTCAAGATATTCTGTTGCACCGTCTGCCAATTTTCGCCATTCATCGAGCTCCGCATTGTAGCCTTCAGCGATGACGCCACCATCACGAATAACAACCGGCGGATTTTCTTTAATCGCGCGCTCTAACAGGTCACATACTTCGTCAATCGGAGCTGCATACTTCGCCAATTTCGTTAGGTACGGATGGGTCAAAGAAGCGGTGACAGATTCTAGCTCTGGTAGCTGTTGCATGGCATTGCGAAGTCTAGCCATATCGCGAGGGCGAGCAGAGCGTAATGCAAGGCGCGCTAAGATACGTTCAATATCACCAATTTGCTTTAACGTTGGTTGAAGATCGGCAAACAGAGCTTGTTCTTTAATCTCACCAATCGCATCAAGGCGATTGTTTAACGTTTCAATGCAACGCATAGGCTGATGCAACCAACGCTTCAGCATTCGGCTGCCCATCGGAGTTGCACAATGGTCGAGTACTGCAGCGAGCGTGTTATCGGTTCCGCCTGCTAGATTTTGAGTAATTTCCAGATTACGTCGGGTAGCAGCATCAAGGATGACGGATTGATCCTGATGATCAAACGTTAAAGAGCGAATATGAGGTAAAGCCGTACGTTGAGTATCTTTTACGTACTGGATCAAACAACCAGCAGCACATAACCCTAAGGACGCATGTTCTACACCAAAACCAACCAGATCTTTTGTGCCAAATTGTTGATTGAGTTGTTGCTTAGCCGTATCAAGCTCAAACTCCCAGACTGGGCGACGACGGTTACCATTGCGGCCCGCCATTAAATGTACAGGTTCAAAATCTTCTGGGAACAGTAGCTCACGTGGTGCAGTACGTTGAAGCTCGGCTGTCATCGCTTCTTCAGTCTCTGGTTCTGTCAGTTGGAAGCGACCAGAGGTGACATCCAGCGTCGCATAACCGAACTTACCGTTGTGATGGTAAATTGCTGCGATTAAGTTATCGACACGCTCAGAAAGCAGCGCTTCATCCGTCACAGTACCTGGTGTCACGATACGCACAACTTTACGTTCTACCGGTCCCTTGCTGGTGGCCGGATCGCCAATCTGTTCACAGATCGCCACAGACTCACCAAGCTGAACAAGTTTTGCCAGGTAGCCCTCTACGGCGTGAAATGGCACACCCGCCATTGGGATAGGTTCACCTGCAGACGCACCACGTTTGGTCAATGAAATATCAAGAAGCTGAGAAGCTCGCTTGGCATCATCGTAAAAGAGTTCGTAGAAATCGCCCATGCGGTAGAACAGCAAAATCTCTGGGTTCTCAGCTTTTAGCTTGAGGTATTGCTGCATCATCGGAGTGTGTTTTTGTTCAGCTTTCACAGGTAAGTTCTTTTGTTTATTTCCGTAGCGGCTTAGGATACGTGAATCCCTATCAAGTAAAAAGAGACAAAGGGCATTTTGGCTATGGAAAAAACAACAAAATTGAGTGCCGATTTAGGCGCATTATTGGCTAAACACGGGCATGTTTTAACAACCGCAGAATCATGCACAGGTGGTGGTGTTGCAACCGCCATTACTGACATTGCTGGTAGTTCAGCTTGGCTTGACCGTGCGTTCGTCACCTACAGTAATGAAGCGAAAATGGAGATGCTTGGTGTGCAAGCTTCAACGTTAGAAGCGCATGGTGCAGTGAGTGAGCCAGTTGTGATTGAAATGGTGCAGGGTGCAATTAAAAACTCCAATGCCACCATCGGTGTGTCCATCAGTGGTATTGCAGGGCCGGGTGGTGGCAGTGAAGAGAAACCAGTCGGCATGGTCTGCTTTGCTTTTGCTGATAACCAAAGTTGGCAGCAAGTCGAAACCATGCATTTCTCTGGTGACCGTGCAGAAGTTCGCAAAAAAGCGGTCGAGCACGCGCTGACTCAATTGTATCAACATCTGCTCTAGAATTTCTTAACTTGTTTTAGCCCAGCATTGATAAGGGCTAGAGCAAATCATGACTTTAGGTCAGCCAAATTTTTTTCATACAGGTATGGACACTGTATGAATCAACAGTATAATAACTTTCATTGCTGAGCAGTTCTTCTGCTTAAGAAAAATGAATTACTATTCGTCGCCCAAAGAAGATGAATAAATCGGAGAAAGTAATGGACGAGAACAAACAGAAAGCGCTCGCCGCTGCGCTAGGTCAAATTGAAAAGCAATTCGGTAAAGGCTCTATCATGCGCCTTGGTGATAACCGCGCAATGGACGTAGAAACCATCTCAACGGGTTCTCTTTCTCTTGATATCGCTTTGGGTGCTGGTGGTCTACCAATGGGTCGTATCGTAGAAATCTACGGCCCAGAATCTTCAGGTAAAACAACATTAACGCTTGAGCTTATTGCTGCTGCGCAACGTGAAGGCAAAACGTGTGCGTTTATCGATGCAGAGCATGCTCTAGATCCTGTATACGCGAAGAAACTTGGCGTAGATATCGATGCATTGCTAGTTTCTCAGCCAGACACAGGTGAGCAAGCTCTAGAGATCTGTGACGCACTTGCACGTTCTGGTGCTATCGATGTTATGGTTGTCGACTCTGTTGCAGCACTAACACCGAAAGCAGAAATCGAAGGCGAAATGGGCGATAGCCACATGGGTCTGCAAGCACGTATGCTTTCTCAAGCAATGCGTAAGCTAACGGGTAACCTAAAGCAGTCTAACTGTATGTGTATCTTCATCAACCAAATCCGTATGAAGATTGGTGTGATGTTTGGTAACCCAGAAACAACAACAGGTGGTAACGCACTTAAGTTCTACGCTTCTGTTCGTCTAGATATCCGTCGTACTGGCGCAATCAAAGAAGGTGACGAAGTGGTAGGTAACGAAACGCGCATCAAAGTTGTTAAGAATAAGATTGCAGCACCATTTAAAGAAGCAAACACACAAATCATGTACGGCCAAGGCTTTAACCGCGAAGGTGAACTTGTCGATCTAGGTGTGAAGCACAAGTT
Organism: Vibrio sp. 811; assembly: GCF_033339195.1. Classification (NCBI taxonomy): domain Bacteria; kingdom Pseudomonadati; phylum Pseudomonadota; class Gammaproteobacteria; order Vibrionales; family Vibrionaceae; genus Vibrio; species Vibrio sp. 811. The sequence continues at coordinate 299,030 of NZ_JAWOUB010000003.1, read as the reverse complement.
AGTTGAAAAAGCCGGTGCTTGGTATAGCTACAATGGCGATAAGATTGGTCAAGGTAAAGCGAATGCGTGTAACTACCTGCGTGAGCATCCTGAAGTGGCTAAAACTATCGATACAAAACTTCGTGAAATGTTGCTAGCGCCAGCACTTGCGGAAGCGCCTGAAGCGCCAGAGCAAGCTGAAGAGTTTTAATCTCTCATAGATTAATAAATGACAAAGCCCTGCAATGCGGGGCTTTGTTGTATCTATTGAAATCAAAAATCGAATTATCACAAAGGCCATTGAGAGCCTGTACAGCAAAAATACTTTTAGGATCATCATGTACCAAAAACGCCAGGCGCCAACATTATCGAGCAAAGAGGCTGCTATCCAATTGCTTAGCCGTCGCGATCATGGTCAGTATGAGCTTTACCAAAAATTATCGATGAAGGGCTATGAAGAATCAGACATCGACATCGCAATTAATTTTTGCCTAGACCATAACTATTTAGATGATTTACGTTACGCGAAGAGTCAAATTAGACAGCATGTATACAAAGGACATGGAGAGCGTCGAATTCGTCAAGAGTTAAACCAGAAGCGTGTTGCGGAATCGGTGATTGAGCAAGCTATGGCTGAAGAGCCGCAAGATTGGTTTGAACTGGCTAAACAGGCGGCAGAAAAGAAATTCAAAGGTGTTAAAGCCAAAGACCAAAAAGAGTACGCAAAACAAGTTCGTTTTCTGCAGTATCGCGGCTACAGTTTTGACCAAATCAGCAACGCGCTGAGCTTTGAGGACGAAGATTAACGGTCAGTCGTCCGCACTGATTTTTGTTTTGCTTCAAATTTTTTCTCCTACTCCCTCTTTTCCTCAAGAAAACTAGTCTCAGCTGTTTGCATGATCTACAATACGGCAAAATTCTAACTCGACTATTTTCAGGAAGAGCTGCATGTACATGAGCACTGATGAGGTTCGTAACGCGTTCCTCAAGTTCTTTGAGAGCAAAGGACACCAAATCGTAGAAAGTTCATCGTTAGTTCCACATAACGACCCAACCCTGCTGTTCACAAACGCAGGTATGAACCAATTTAAAGATTGTTTCTTAGGCTTAGAAAAACGAGCCTACACTCGAGCGACTACGGCTCAGCGTTGCGTACGTGCTGGTGGTAAACATAACGACCTAGAAAATGTTGGCTTTACTGCTCGTCACCACACATTCTTTGAAATGTTAGGCAACTTCAGCTTTGGCGACTACTTCAAAGAAGATGCGATCTCCTTTGCTTGGGAATTCCTAACCGAAGTTCTTAAACTGCCAGCGGATCGTTTATTGGTAACTGTTTACGAAACCGATGACGAAGCGTTTGACATCTGGAACAAGAAAGTTGGCGTGCCCGCTGATCGTATTGTTCGCATTGGTGATAAAGAAGGCGGCAAGCCGTACGAGTCTGATAACTTCTGGCAAATGGGCGACACTGGCCCTTGTGGTCCATGTACTGAAATCTTCTACGATCACGGTGAGCACATCTGGGGTGGCCGTCCTGGCACGCCTGAAGAAGATGGTGACCGTTTCATCGAGATCTGGAACAACGTATTCATGCAGTTCAACCGTCACGCAGACGGCACTATGGAACCGCTACCAAAACCATCGGTAGATACTGGTATGGGTATCGAGCGTATCTCTGCAATCATGCAGGGCGTTCACTCAAACTACGAAATCGATGTATTCCAAGCTCTTATCAAAGCAGCAGCAGAAGTGATCGGTTACGAAGACCTATCAAACCAATCACTACGCGTTATCGCTGACCACATCCGTTCATGTTCATTCCTGATCGTGGATGGTGTTATGCCTTCAAACGAAGGTCGAGGTTACGTATTACGCCGTATCATCCGTCGTGCAGTTCGTCACGGTAACAAGCTGGGCGCACAAGGTGCATTCTTCCACAAGTTGGTTGGCGTTCTAGCTGACATCATGGGTACGGCTGGTGAAGAGCTGAAGCGTCAACAAGCTGTGGTTGAAAAAGTACTGCGTATCGAAGAAGAAAACTTTGGTCGTACACTTGAGCGCGGTATGGCGATTCTAAACGAAGCACTAGATAACCTAGACGGTAAAGTACTAGACGGCGAAACCGTATTTAAACTTTACGATACTTACGGCTTCCCAGCTGACTTAACTAACGACGTAGCACGTGAGCGTGAGTTCGCAATCGACGAAGAAGGTTTCGAGAAAGCGATGGAAGAGCAGCGTCAACGTGCGCGTGAAGCGGGTAACTTCGGTACTGACTATAACGCAGCAATCAAAGTTGATACGCAAACAGAATTCTGTGGTTACACAGGTACTAAAGGCTCTAGTTCTGTAGCAGCGATGTTCGTTGAAGGCAACGAAGTAGATTCGCTATCTGCGGGCGACAAAGCAATCATCGTACTTGGTGAAACACCATTCTACGCAGAGTCAGGCGGTCAGTGTGGTGACGCTGGTGAAATCCGTACTGAGTCTGGTGTATTCCGCGTTGAGGACACTCAAAAACTAGGTAACGCAATCGCGCACCACGGTGTAATGGCAGAAGGCGTTCTAGCGAAAGGTGATGAAGTAGCAACTATCGTTGACGCAGAGCGTCGCGCAGCTATCTCTCTAAACCACTCAGCAACGCACTTGCTACACGCAGCACTACGCCAAGTTTTAGGTGAGCACGTAACGCAGAAAGGCTCATTGGTGAAGGCAGACAACCTACGTTTCGACTTCTCACACCTAGAAGCCGTAACTGCAGCAGAACTGAAAGAAGTTGAGCGTCTAGTTAACGCGCAAATTCGTCGCAACCACACGATTGAAACCAACGTGATGGACATTGAGTCTGCTAAGAAGAAAGGCGCAATGGCACTGTTTGGTGAGAAGTACGATGACGAAGTACGCGTACTGTCTATGGGTGACTTCTCGACAGAGCTTTGCGGTGGTATTCACGCATCAAGCACAGGTGATATTGGCCTATTCAAAATCACTTCAGAAAGCGGCATTGCTGCAGGTATTCGACGTATTGAGGCGGTAACAGGCGAGGCTGCATTAGACGCGATTGAAGCTCAAAACGCGAAGTACGAAGAGAAACTGGCAGAATCTGCACAGAAAGCAAAAGCGCTAGAGAAAGAAGTGCAGAAGCTAAAAGATAAGATGGCGGCAGCAGAAAGCGCTAACATCATGGGCAAAGCGGTTGAAGTCAATGGTACAAAAGTTCTAGTCGCAGCTCTTGAAGGCGCTGACAGCAAGAACCTACGTACTATGGTTGATGACATCAAGAACCAAATGGGGTCTGGTGTCGTACTGCTTGCTAACGTAACAGGTGACAAGGTTGGCCTGATTGCTGGTGTGACTAAAGATCTAACTGGTAAAGTAAAAGCTGGTGATCTAGTTAAGATGATTGCTGAGCAAGTCGGTGGTAAGGGCGGTGGTCGTCCTGACATGGCTCAAGCTGGTGGTACTGATGTAGCCGCACTACCAGAGGCAATTAAAACAGTTCAGCCTTGGTTAGAAGAGCGCTTATAAGCTTTTAACTACTAAAATTACGCTCAATCAAGTTTCTTTGATTGAGCGTAATTTTTTTTAGCAGCCAAGTGGTTTAATTGACCAAAAGTTAACCGAGTCATTTAGGCTATTTGGTTTTTGTTGTAACTACTGCTTATATAATTTTTCTAAAAGGAAATACTGACGATGTAAGCAGTTCTAAAGAGACTTCGGTCTTGGGAAGGTGAAGACTGGTGAAAAAGCCCCTTATCGTGCAAAAGTTTGGCGGAACCTCAGTGGGTTCAATTGAAAGAATCCACCAAGTTGCTGAACACATCATTAAGGCGAAAAATGATGGCAATCAAGTTGTTGTTGTCGTGTCTGCAATGTCAGGCGAAACAAACAGACTGATGGACCTCGCTAAACAGATAGATAGCGTGCCTACAGCTCGAGAACTTGATGTTTTGCTCTCTGCTGGTGAGCAAGTGTCAATGGCACTGTTAGCAATGGCACTCAATAAATTGGGTCATGCTGCACGCTCGCTTACCGGAGCACAGGCGAATATTGTGACGGATAATCAACACAATGACGCAACGATTAAACACATTGATACTAAGACAATTCTGGGATTGCTTGAGCAAGACCAAATCGTGATTGTTGCAGGCTTTCAAGGTGTGAATGAGAACGGGGATATCACCACATTAGGTCGAGGTGGCTCAGATACGAGCGCAGTGGCACTGGCAGGCGCATTGCGCGCTGATGAGTGTCAAATCTTTACCGACGTTGATGGTATTTATACTTGTGACCCACGTGTAGTGAAAAACGCGCGAAAATTGGCGGTTATCGATTTTCCTTCCATGGAAGCGATGGCAAGCCGAGGCGCGAAAGTATTACATTTACCTTCAGTGCAATTTGCATGGAAGAATAATGTGCCACTGCGCGTGCTTTCGACATTTGATGTTAATGAAGGCAGTCTGGTAAAGGGGGAGTTAGGCAATCAAGCCGTCTCTGGTATAGCCATTCAACGTGACCTTGCCATAATCGAAGTCGATAAAGAACATTTATCTAGTGCTACAAAACAATGTCAGATGTTGGGTATCGACATTTGGAATGTGATCGAGGAAACAGAACGGGCAGGTATCATGATAAAACAAGATGCATGTGCCAAGTTCGATCTGGTGTTCAGCGACAAAATCCGTAATAGTGAAGTGGTAAGCCTGTTGACCGCAGTGGGGCTTGAGGCCAATGGAATGGTAGAGCACGCATGCGATTTGTTGGCAAAGCGAGATATTGAGATCAATTTCAGCGCAACGAATGCACTCACTATGATGCTAGTTTTAGCACCCGAATGTGTGGATACAGCAGCAAACATTCTGCATGATGCTTACATTACGTCTAGTGAAGCATTAAACATTCAACAAAAACATGCCTTTTTAGGCTGATTTTCGCTAACAAGGTAGTTTACGAAAATATAACTTTTGTTGGATAATAGCTTTGTAGCAAGAAAATTTAGAGATTACTCAAGGAGCAAAGAATGCTAATTTTGACTCGCCGCGTAGGCGAAACACTGATGATTGGTGATGAAGTGACTGTAACTGTACTAGGTGTTAAAGGTAACCAAGTGCGTATCGGCGTTAACGCTCCGAAAGAGGTTTCAGTTCACCGTGAAGAAATCTACATGCGCATTCAAGCTGAAAAAGGCAATGGCAACGTTGCTTCAGGTAACTACTAAGTCGCTCCTGTTTACAGAGCTTAGTTTGAATGAAAAAGGCTAACCGAAGGGTTGGCCTTTTTAGTTTTTACTGTTTTTGAAAATTTGCAGAAACTATTGTGTTGAGTATGGCTGTGAATTCATCAATAATGTTGATTCGAACTTCAGAAAGTTATTTGAAAATAAATGTCTTTTTTTCATCATAATAGAGTGATAAAGTTCGTTTAATAGTCATTTTGATTAAATCAGCAACGGTTAAGCCAGTTTCGTGGATTTTTTCAAAGAAAATGTTTGACATATTTTCGGTAAAACGTAATATGTGCCTCCGCAAGACGGTGAGGTGGCCGAGAGGCTGAAGGCGCTCCCCTGCTAAGGGAGTATACGGTTTATCCCGTATCGAGGGTTCGAATCCCTCCTTCACCGCCATTCTTGCAACGTTGATTTATCAACAAAAAGTGCGTCCTTAGCTCAGCTGGATAGAGTACCTGGCTACGAACCAGGCGGTCGGAGGTTCGAATCCTCCAGGACGCGCCATATCTCTTTTGAGATATAACAATGAAAACGGTGAGGTGGCCGAGAGGCTGAAGGCGCTCCCCTGCTAAGGGAGTATACGGTTTATCCCGTATCGAGGGTTCGAATCCCTCCTTCACCGCCATTCATTGACTGGCCCGATGGCCTTTTTTTTGTTTCGTAAGAAATGAATGTGATTTACTTCACAACTTCTTAGCAAGAAGATCTGCGCGTCCTTAGCTCAGCTGGATAGAGTACCTGGCTACGAACCAGGCGGTCGGAGGTTCGAATCCTCCAGGACGC